>JAFGWN010000048.1 GCA_016937115.1 Balneolaceae bacterium
CAAGTAACAAGTAACAAGTAACAAGTAACAAGTAACAAGTAACAAGTAACAAGTAACAAGAGGTATGGCTACCATTTTTACTAAAATCATTAATGGCGATATTCCCAGCCATAAGATTGCCGAGGACGAACACCATTTTTCCTTTCTGGATATTAGCCCTATTGCCGAAGGCCACACGCTGGTTGTGCCAAAGAAAGAAACCGATTACTTTTTTGATCTTTCGCAGCAGGAAATTGATCGTATGATGGCATTTGCAAAGAAGGTTGCCACAGGCATCGACCAAGCACTGGAACCTTTGCGGACCGGCATCATTGTGCAGGGACTGGAGGTGCCGCATGCCCATATCCATTTAATTCCGTTGTATACGAAAACACAGCCGATGGCACTGGGGTATAATGTTGAAGTGAGCGATGAACGGATGCAGGAGCTTGCGACAAAAATCAGTCAAACGGTGCAGTTATGAAATGTATGATCCTGAACGGACCAAACCTGAACATGTTGGGCAGGCGGGATGCCGGCCATTATGGTTCAGATACACTGGATAATATCCAGGATTTTCTCACCGGACGATTCTCCAATCACGAGTTTATTTTCATGCAAAGTAACCTTGAGGGAGATCTTGTTGAAGCCATTCAGTCGCTGGTTGATTCGGATGTTGACGGACTGATTGCCAATTTCGGCGGTTATACGCATACCTCGGTAGCCATTCGTGATGCGCTTGATCTGCTGGATATTCCCATTGTGGAGGTGCATCTTTCCAATATTCATGCCCGGGAGAAATTTCGGGAGCGGTCGGTTACCGGCGCGAAGGCAAACGGAGTCATCACCGGCTTCGGGAAACAGAGTTACGTGCTTGGGGTACAAGCGTTGGAAGAATTGGAGAAAAAACAGTGAAATTGTATTGAATGATTCTCTTTTGATAAAGGGAGAACCAAAGAGGGGGTTATTGGGAATATTTTACTGATGAATACCCCCTGATCCTCCTTTCCCGGGGGACGTTCAATAAAATGAAGAAAATATCTTTTTTGAAAAAACTCAAAGAACTTCTTTCCGATACGCTCATTTACGGCATTAGCAGTGTGCTGGCGCGGTTTATTAATTACCTGCTGGTGCCGCTGCACACCAAAGTGTACAGCACTGCTCAGTATGGTGTGGTATCGTTGATTTATGCAGCCATTGCTTTTTTGAATGTCATTTTTACATTCGGCATGGAGTCGGCCTACCTGCGCTATGCCAAGGACCGGGAGCATGCCCGAAGCGTATTTAAAACGGTGCAGCTTGCTTTACTGGGTTTTGCATCACTGCTTGCTTTTCTGATGTGGATGTTTGCACCGCTTATTATGCCGGTGATGAGTCTCGAACCTGGTACCCAGCAAATTTATGTTATGATGATCGGGATTGTCTGGTTCGACACGCTTTCGCTGGTGCCGTTTGCCGAGCTGCGGCTGGTGCGCAAATCCATTCAATATACAGCCATTCGCACTGGAAGTGTGTTTATCAATATCGGATTGAATATTTATCTGATTCTGTATCTTGGCTGGGGCATTGAGGCTATATTTATTGCTAACCTGGTGGCCTCGGGTGTTACAACAGCATTCATCTGGGTGTTGACGGCTGATATGTGGAAAGGCAACTGGAGCCGCCCCATTCTGCAAAAAGTGTTCTGGTTCGGTATTCCATTTGTACCGGCGGGCCTCGGTTTCGTTATTAACGAAACACTGGACCGTTATTTGTTGAAATTTTTCTTGTCGGATGCAACTATAACCAATCTTTATGGAGCAGGAGTGACGGCCGAAGGGGTGATCGGTATCTACAGCGCCTGTTATAAGATGGCAGCCTTTATGCTGCTGCTTATCCAGATGTTTCGCATGGCCTGGCAGCCTTTCTTTTTACGCCACTCTGATGATGAGGATGCGCCGCAACTATATGCCGAAGCGTTCTTCTACTTTAATGTGGCAGCAGCCGTGGTGTTTTTGGGTGTGGCCCTTTTTGCAGAACAAATTGTGCAGATTCGTATCCCGCTAATCGACGCCTATCTTATCGGCCAGGAGTTCTGGGGCGGGCTCGTTATTGTACCGGTAATTTTAGGCGCCTACTGGTTCCACGGCTGGTATATGAATTTTTCGGCGGGCATCTATATCGAAGAGAAAACATCGGTTTTACCCAAGATCATGCTAACCGGCGCTGCCATTACAGTTATAGCCAACACTATTTTAATTCCTTTCTACGGTATGATGGGGGCTGCTTTTTCAACGCTTATCAGTTATGCTTCCATGGCACTCCTTTTGTACTGGCAGAGCCGAAAAGCCTATCCCGTTCCCTATGGAATGGGCAAGGCTGCCGCTATGCTGGTTTGGGTTACCGCATGTGTTATCATTCAACCAACGGTTGTACAATGGGTGGGTTCGGAATGGACAGGCAGCATTTTATTGTTATTAACAGGGGTTGGCGGACTGTCTCTGTTTGTCATACCAAAAATTTCAAGACAGCATTGACTCGAAGCCAATCTTAAAGCTGTGTATTTACGTTTATAATTATTAGAAATACAGCTTTCGATGCTATTATTATAAAATCTTGGGGGTTGATATTATTATGAGTAAAGCTACCGTAGGTATTTTTGTTGATGCTGTAAATGTAACTATGAATGGAGGGTTTGGTCTCCGATATGATATACTGCGACGGCTTGCCTGCCGAAACGGAGCCTTCCCATCACGCCTTAATGTTTATTTGGCCTATGATAAACAGCGGGCTGAAGAAGATGAGCCCTACAAAGAGAAAACCCAACGTTTTAGTGAGGTGCTTCGTGATTTTCAGTATAAAGTGATCAAAAAACCGGTTCAGTATTATAGGGATTCCGAGACGAATGAAACCATCATAAAGTCGACCGTCAACATGGATATGGCGGTAGATATGATTATGCAGGTTGAACATTTTGATACGGTTGTCCTGTTGACCAATAACGGAAGCTATGTGAGTGTAGTAAATGCACTGCAGCGGAAAGGATGCCGGGTAGAATTGGTTGGCTTTGATGATGTGCCCGGGGATTTGAAGACCGAGGTTGACACCTATATTTCGGGTTACCTGATTCCGGGTCTGCTTCCGATTGAATCACCCTATGAATGGGGAAAAGTAGGTTCACGGGTGCGCGGGGTCTGCTACGATTTTTCCCATAACGATGGTTATGGTTTTATGCGGTATATCGACAGCATAAACGAAAATTTTTGGGTGACCGATTCACGATCTGAACGTTCACCCTATGAAACAGTTTTTGTCCACATATCGCAGTTTGAAGATAATTTCGATACCTCTTATCTGCCCAGCCGCAATCTTATTTTTGAAATGGATCTGCTCAAAAATGACAAAGGACTTTACGCTGAGAATATTGTGCTGGTGAGTGCGCCCTGATAGCGGCTAAAATTCATCGATGATACGCGCGGAGCCGATAAACGATATGCCTTGCTGATGCGATGTGCTGATCATAACCGCCTCCACAATGGGATGCGATATCGGTGTACTGGCAGACCACATCACAATAAAATTTGCCCCGATGCCTCCGGTCAAGTCGTCTTCATCAATCACATAGGCAATAGATGATAACGGTCCCATGGTGCGTGTTTGTGAAAGATAGTTTCGTACAAGGCTTCCATTAGAATCATAATACTGCACTGCATTGATCTGCAGAGAATCTTGCATACTCGTATTGCGGATGCTTAGCGTGGCTGTCAGGTTAAAGGTTTTGGCTCTGTTCTGTTGATAGATATGCGAATAGACCGGCACGTAGAGCGTTTGGCCTGTTACAGCGCTGTCACTGTATTGCTGGGAAAGCGTTGTGGTGTCTGCCTGCGATGGGGTTCGGCTGTTATTCGTGGTTTTAATGGGCTGATTATCTGATTTACACGAAGCGACCAGCACCCAGAAGCTCACCAAAAATAAAATCGTCCGGATATTCATAAGGGTTTATTTTGTTTCTATCTGAATTTTTAAAATAGAAAGAAAAAAGAAGAATTGTATGGCCCGTTAATATACAAAAGACTCCGCTGTGGTCGGCGGAGCCTTTTGTGTAAATGCAAGTAGTGAGAACCTTACGTCCTCTATTTATTTGCGATTTATTTATTTTCCATCAGCTTACGGAATTCCTGAAGCACGGAATGAACGTGCTCTGCTGATGTATCTAAAAGTTGTTGTTCTTCATCGTTTAAGTCAACCTCTATTATTTGCTTGATGCCGCCTTTGCCAAGTTTGACAGGCACACCCAAAAAGAGGTCGTCTTGTCCATATTCACCATTTAGGTGGGCCGCAACCGGGAAAATACGGTTTTGATCGAGCATAATAGCCTCGACCATCTGTGCGGCTGCTGCGCCCGGTGCATACCAGCCGGAAATTCCCATCAGGTTGACAAGCTCACCACCGCCGCCTTTCGTACGTTCCACAATTTCTTCAAGTCGGTCTTCATCGATAAACTGCGTTACCGGCATGCCGCCGATAGTGGTAAATCGGGGCAGGGGCACCATTGTGTCGCCGTGACCGCCCAGCAGCAGCGCCTGAATATCTTTGGGTGAAACGTCGAGCTCTTCGGCAATGAACGAGCGATAACGGGCGGTATCAAGAATGCCGGCCATGCCCATCACGCGGTTCGATTCAAATCCGCTGGTTTCGAGGGCAACCTGCGCCATTACGTCAAGCGGGTTGGAGACGATAATCAAAATGGTGTTGGGTGAATGTTCTGCCAACTGTTTTACTACACTTTGTACAATGTTGGCATTGGTTTCCAGCAGATCATCGCGGCTCATGCCGGGTTTGCGGGGCACGCCCGCGGTAATTACGCAAACATCGGATCCGGCGGTGTCTTTATAATCAACGGTGCCGGTCAGTTTCGTGTCAAAACGGTCGATGGGAGATGATTCCCACTGATCGAGCGCCCGACCTTTGGAGGGATAGAACTTTTCCCCGTCTCGTTCCTGGACGATGTCGACCATCACCACTTCTTTGGCAAAATCTTTTTGAGCTACGGATAGTGCTACGGTGGAACCGACATTACCGCCGGCACCTACTACAGTTACTTTCATAGTGAATTGAGTTGATTTTTATTTTTAATTGTTAACTTGATTATAAGAAATCATTCTAATAGTCCAGATTCTTTACAGGCTCCCAGATACCGGTATCCGAAATCTGCTATCCGGCATCCGGTATCTGGTTTCAGCTTCTAAAATCCCGCCCCCACATTAATTTGTGACGGAGCGTATCAAAATAGTTTTGGTTTGGCAGTTCAATAAGATCAATTGAAAAATCAGATTGCTGAATTTTCACCTCCAGCGGATACTCCTGAATGTCACAAATTTTACCGTCATACGAAAACAAAACTTCATGTTCCTGTTTTTCTACCGTTACCTTTAACGGCTTGTTGGACGGCAGCACCAGCGGACGCGTAGTAAGCGTATGCGGATTGATCGGCGTCACAACCATTACGTTGCTGTTGGGCATCACAATAGGCCCGTCAGAAGATAAATTATACGCTGTTGATCCGGTTGGCGAAGCAACAATCAGCCCATCGGCCCAGTATTTATTGATGAACATGCCGTCATACTCGGCATCAACAGTAACCATCGATGTGGAATCTTTTTTTGAAAAGAGGAATTCATTCAGGGCGTGATAAATATTTCCGTGCTTATCTTCGGCTTGCAGAAGAAAGCGTTTTTCCAGCCGGTAATTCCCTTCATTAAGGTTGTGCAGTGCCTTTTCCAGATTCTCTTTCTGGGTATTAGCCATAAAACCCAGCCGTCCGCTGTTAACGCCTAAAATTGGTTTTTGGATGTTCTTGAGTAGCCGTGCCGTGTAGAGCATAGTTCCGTCGCCGCCCATTGCAATAATGATATCAGCGTTGTCAATGGCTTCTGTTTCAGAATCAGTTATATGAGATGAATGATGCTCTTCTCCGTCGTAAAGTTCATTGAGCTGATGGCTGAAGAATACCTGTCCCTCATGTTCATCCGCCCAGGCAAGCACCTGCATAAAGGGCTCTTTAACAGCGTATTTTTCAGGATTTGCAATGATGGCCAGGTTCATATATCAGCGATTTTTATTCAACCCAACAGTTGTTTCCCGCAGATCGATCCACCAGGGGAACGCGTTCAGCTTAATAGCATCTACTTGTTTTTGGTTGAGTGCTAATGATTCAACAAAAAGTTGAACCAATGGTTCGGTAGAGGCATTATGGGCTTTATACCCCTCGTAAAGAGGCAGAATTTGGCGGAAAAATAGTTCTATATTACGGTTTAAAACGCGGGTTGATTTCATTTCGAAGGTGATGTTTTCCTGTGCAAGCTGCCTTGAAAGCGATGAATAGAAGTACTGTACAAAGGCGTCGCTGGAGTAGCTGCTTGAAAGGGTATCGGGCGGAGTAAATCCGCTTGGAATGGGTACAGACCAGTTAAGGCGTACTACGTTGTTGGGTATATGAGCAAGGATCGAATCTTTTTCAACGGTATTTAACGCATTATCTACGTGGCTTTGTTGCGTATCCGACCCTGTATTATAGTGCAGGGTATACATGGTTGATCCGCCCGCTTTGGTGAGTTTGTATTCATTACTCAAACCATTCTTCAATTCTCCATCAGAATTGATGATTTCCAATATTTGCCGGGGACCCAGCTGGGGCATGAGCTGGATATCACCCCGGCTCATAGCTTGAAATAATATCATCTCATCAGAGCGGGTACGTATGTCTACGCGATTGAGTACCGGCTGATTTTCAATCCGGTAGTTTTCAAACTTTGAAAAGATATAGAGCGAATCACTTCGCTTCTGCGAAAGCTTAAACGGACCGGAGCCTGTGGCTTTGAAACCGTTTGAAGTAACCGCCTCTCTGGGATAGATAACGGCATAGGGCGCAGCCAGTTTATTGATAAAATTGGGATCTGGTTCTATCAGGGAAAAAGTAATGGTTGAATCATTGGGCACCTGGATTCCGCTGATGCTTTTGAGCTGGCGGTCTTCCGGCTGAAGCACTTGCCGCTGCTCCTGGTAGTAGGGTTCGAACCCGCGGATATTCATGAAAAGTTGAGCGGCCCGATCGGGGACATCAGCTTTGCCCATGCGTTCGAAAACGTATTTAACATCGCGGGCCGTAAGTTTGCGGCCGAGGCCATTGGGAAAAATGTCGCTGTCGTGATAAAAGATATCACTCTTTAAGTTAAAGCGGTACGTCAGGTTATCACTGCCGACCGTCCAGTCCTTTGCCACAGCAGGTACAATTTCGCCATTTTCATCATACCGGACCAGCCCTTCGTAAAGAAGCTGAACCGCGCGCATGCCGGCTGCGTTTTCAACAAAAAGGGGATCGATTGAACGGATGGGCATTACTTCACCAATCGTCAACTGTTGAAACCGATCATTTGTAGATTCCTGAACGGTTGTATCAGCAGGGCCTGCGCTTATCGGGGCATCCTCTATAACAATGGTGGTATCCGATGACTTGCATGAAACCAGTGCAAAAATGGATACTATTGCAATGGCCAAAAACCTGTTTTTTAGGAAAATAGTCATTAATAAACTGATTTTTTTAAACTTATGAGGGTTGGTAACGATTCCCGGCAGTTAATTATTAGGTTTTACTTCCTTTCAATCCTTTAATCCCGCGCACGGCTTTTTCGCTTAGTAAGTTGGTGTCATAGCTGCGAATCCGGCCGGTCTTTTTCTGGTGTTTTCTGATAGCAATATCAACCAATTGAAGCATTAATTCCTTCATATTCATGCCTTCTTCTTCCCACAAGTAGAAAGAGAAGGAGCCGGGAATCGTATTGATTTCGTTGAAGTAGATATCGCCGGTATTTTTCTGAATGAGGAAGTCGAGCCGGGCAACTCCCGAGGCCTGAAACACCGAAAATATCCGAAGCGAGAGTTCTTTGATTTTTTTGCTCTGTTCGTCGGGGATGTCAGCCGGAATCACGCGGTCGGCCGAAGCCATGCCTTTGCTGCTGCCTTTCTCATTTTGGTATTTGTCTTCAAAGGAAAGTGTTTCTTCACTGCCTACCGGCCGTTCGCAAACGCTGGCCCGGGCATCGCCGGGCAGCCCAAGTACCGAGCAGTTTATTTCAACTAAAGGTTGAATTGCTTGTTCAGCCAGCAAACGTTCATCATAGCGGAAAGCGGTTTCAATCACATCGATAAGTGCGTCTTTGTTCTCCGCTTTTTTCACACCGATACTGCTGCCGAGCGTTGCCGGTTTTATAATAACCGGATAGCCAAGAGCTTCAATATTGCTCAGAATGGTTTCTTGGTTCTCCTGCCATTCATTTTCGATAAAGGTTACATCATTGACGACCGCAATATCATGCGCCCGGCATAACTCTTTTGCCTTAATTTTATCCATGCCCAGGCTGGAAGCAAAAACCCCGCTGCCGCCGAATGGGATGTGGAATATTTCGCAGGCGCCCTGAAAAGCGCCGTTTTCACCTTCTGAACCGTGAAAAGCGGGAATAAGCGCATAGATAGAATATGAGCGTGCCGACGAGAAAAATCCTTTTTTTTCTGTTTCAAGCAGTACCGGTTTTCCCAGGTCATCAAAGCTGAACGTACAGGCAACAGCTTGTTCTTGAAGCGTATCCAAATCCTGGTAGTGTTCCAGTTCCAGCAGATAATCACCAGTGAACCATCGCCCCGATTTGCTTATATACAAAGGCACAATGTTATAGTTCGTTTTTTCCAGCGCAGCAATGGCCTGCATGGCACTCAATACTGATACTTCATGCTCGGGCGACCGACCGCCAAAGGCTATGACAATGTTTTTTTCACTCATCCGCGACCAAGATTTAATAAAATTTCAATGACTGTAAATGATAAGAAAAGATCATTTGAGATGTAATAGAGATTCCCCGGAATGCACATATACTGCAAGGGTTGATTCACATTTAGTTGGTTAATCGACTTGGCTTAATCAGCCGGTGTTGAAGATGTTCTAAATGGCATTTTCCTAATGTTGCCATTTCCTGGCGTGATAACATCAGTTGCCCAAGAAAACGTAGCTATTGGTTTTTAACCAAGATCAATATCTTCAACTATTTTTCTGTATTCTTTGCCTGGTAATACAGTTGCATTACGCGGAGCTCGTTATATCCCACCGACTTGTCCATGGCATCGTACACGGCCCGCAGCATGCGCGTACCTTTTTGGTCGAAAGCTTTCATCACCTGATCCTGCTTGCGGCGGGAGAGATCGGCCGCTTCTGCGATGCCCTCGGCCCGTAAATCGTTACCTTCGTCAAAATATTTCTTCAGATACTTCAGGATAGTGACGGGCTTTACACCTTTCTGTTCAGCCAGGTGTTCAATGGATTGGCCGTCATTAAAGGCTTTGGCGATTTGTTCGTGCAGCTCGCCGCTGTATTTGGGTTCGCCTTTTTTTTGCAGTGATTTCTGCTTTTCCTCTATGTTGTGCTCATCACAATACTCCGTAATTACTTTAAGAAAAGCTTTCCCGAAATGTTTAAGCTTGGCGGAACCGACGCCGTAAATCTTCATTAATGATTCGTTGCTTTTCGGAAAGTAGTAAGCCATCTCCATCAGCGTGGTATCGGGGAAGATGGCATAGGGCGCCACGGCATTTTTGTCGGCGATGGTTTTACGCTTATCACGCAGCAGATTAAAGAGTTCTTCATCATGCTTTTCTTCCACCTCGGTTGTGGTTCGCGCGGCAGCTTCGCGATCGACGACAGCCGATGACCGGTCGAGCAGCCCGTACACTTTTTCCTTACTGTTAAGGACAAGCTGGGCTTCATCTGTAAGGATTAGTTGACCACTCTCATGCTTTTCCAGGTAGTTTTGGTTTACCAAAAGACGAGAAAGCAGGATCCACTGCTCACGGTTCCAGTCTTCGCCAATGCCGAAAGTTGAAAGATTCTGATGCCCGTTTTCAATAATCTCATCTGTGTCGGAACCCTGAAGCACGTCCGTCACATAATATTCGCTGTGCTGCTGGTCTGTGCGTGCTACGCAAGACAAGAACTTTTGAGCTTCTTCCGTCAGGTCTTCTACTTCGGCGTCTACTGTCAGGCAGTTATCGCACATGCCGCATTCATCGTTTTGATACTCCTCGCCGAAATAGGCCATCAGCGGGATACGTCGGCATTCATCTGTTTCGAGAAAACCGAGTAGCGATTTAAGATGCTGTTCGGCCACCTCTTTTTCACGCCCTTCTTTTTTATTGATGAAGTAGCGGATTTTTTGGGTGTCCGACGGGCTGAAGAGTACCAGGCAGTCGGCACGGATGCCGTCGCGTCCGGCCCGGCCAATTTGTTGATAATACGATTCTATATTCTTGGGCATATCGTAATGCACCACATAGCGCACGTCAGGTTTGTTGATACCCATACCAAAAGCGATAGTCGCTACAATAATGTTGATATCATCCCGGATAAAGAGCTCCTGGTTTCGATTTCGCACGCCTTCCGAAAGGCCGGCATGATACGGCTTGGCAGCGTATCCCTCTTTTTTCAGTTCAACATATAGCTCATCAACCTGTTTGCGCGAAAAACAGTAAATGATGCCCGACTGTTTTTTTCGCGTATACAGAAAATCGAGCACCTGTTCCAGCGGGTCATCCTTGTCAGCCACTTTCAGCAGGAGATTCTTGCGATCAAAACTGGCCAGATAGGTCTGGGAATCGTCAAAATCGAGCACTTTCTTAATGTCTTCGCGAACACGCGGCGTGGCAGTGGCTGTCAGCGCCAGGCAGGCCGCTTCGGGAAAGTCTTTGCGTACTTCGGTTAACTGGCGGTATTCGGGGCGAAAATCGTGTCCCCATTCCGAAATACAGTGCGCTTCGTCAATAGTGAAGCAATCGACCTTCATGCCGTCCAGTAGCTTGCGTGTTTTGGGCATTAGCAGCGTTTCGGGCGCAACGTAGAGCATTTTAACTTCCCCATTCCGGAGACGTTTAACATTATACCGGTATTCGTCTTCAGATAGTGAACTGTTCAGGTAAAGCGCCGGAATATCAAACTGGCGAAGCTGTTCTACCTGGTCTTTCATCAAAGAAATAAGGGGAGAAACGACGATCGTCAATCCGTCAAAAACAAGGGCGGGAATCTGATAAATGAGAGATTTGCCGCCGCCCGTAGGCATAATGACGAGCGCGTCTTTTTTGTCAAGCACCTGGCTGATGGCTTCTTCCTGCAAAGGCCGGAATGAATCATAGCCGAACACATTATGGAGCTTGTCTTTTGCTTGTTGAATCATAAAAAATCTTAAATTAAGCTGAGTTTAAAGCAGGTGTTGTCGTAAGTAGCTACTTTTTTAAATCGCAATTAACTTGGTTTGGAACAACCCACTCTGCACCTCTCCCGGGAGGGGAAAGATAAATCCCCTCTTGAGAGGGGATTAGGAATGTGTAAATTATACTTTTTATTTTAATATAAAAGAGATCTTCTTTTCTAATTACTTAGATAAATATAGGTTTTTGAACTCAAACGGCTTTTTGAAATGCTCGTCGTTAAAGTCGTCCATGAAATAGATGGTTTCGCCGGTTGATTTCATTTCCGGGCCGAGCTCTTTCTTTACTTCAGGGAATTTATCAAAGGGGAAGACCGGTTCTTTAATTGCCCACTTGTCAAGCGTAGAGGTGAGTTCTTTTTCAGAAAAATCACTCAGCTTGGCGCCCAGCATCACTTTTACAGCAATGCGTGCTTCGGGGCGACCGGTAGCCTTGGCCAGGAATGGTATGGTACGTGTTGATCGGGGGTTGGCTTCCAGTACATATACCTTGTTGTCCTTCACGGCGTACTGCACATTCAGAAAACCGACGATCCCCATCGCGTCGGCAATTTTTTCCTGGTATTCTTTAATTTTTTGAATGGCTTCATCGCTCACCGAGTAGGTAGGGATGACGGCGGTGGAGTCGCCCGAGTGCACCCCGGCCGGTTCAATATGCTGCATGATGCCGGCGATATGAAGCTGATCGCCATCGTATACCGCGTCTACATCCAGTTCTGTGGCATTTTCCAGAAATTTGTCGATCAAAAATGCATTCTCAGGATGGGTTTTCAATACATTTTCGGTGTAATATTCGAGTTCGTCCTGCTTTACGGCAATGCGCATACCCTGTCCGCCCAGCACGTAACTGGGCCGTATGAGCACCGGGTATCCAATGCGGTCGGCAATTTCCACGGCGCCCTCAACATCGCGGGCCGTGCCATAGGAAGGGAAGGGGATGTCCAGTTCTTTCAGGAATTCGGAGAACGACCCACGGTCTTCGGCAAAGTTGATCATCTCAAACGGTGTGCCGAAAATATTGATTCCTGCTTCTACAAATTTTTTGCCGAGTTTCAGTGCAGTCTGCCCGCCCACTTGCAGGATCACACCCTCGGGCTGTTCGTGCTCATAAATATCGAGCACGCGCTCCCAGAACACCGGCTCAAAGTAGAGTTTGTCGGCAATATCGAAATCAGTTGAAACCGTTTCGGGATTGCAGTTCACCATAATGGCTTCATAGCCCATTTCCTGGGCAGCTTTCACGGCGTGCGTGCAGGAGTAGTCGAACTCAATGCCCTGCCCGATGCGATTTGGCCCGCTGCCGAGAATCATCACTTTTTTCTTGTCGGTGACTTCGCTTTCGTTTTCGCCTTCGTAGGCCGAGTAGTAGTAGGGGGTTTGGGCAGGGAATTCCGCGGCGCAGGTGTCAACCACCTTAAATGAAGGTTTGAGCCCAAGTTCCTTTCGCTTTTGGCGCACTTCATTTTCGGTGACTTCACCATTGCTTTGGCTGAGCATCCAGGCAATTTGCGGATCGGAAAAGCCGGCTTGTTTCAGTTCATAAAAATCATCTTTGCCAATATTATCGAGAGTCTGTCCTTCGGTGCGATTTTCGAGCGAAACCATATAGCGGATCTGCTGTAAAAACCAGGGGTCTACCGAGGTGATATCAGCAATTTCTTCGACGGATGCTCCCAGTTTGAATGCATGACGAATGTTGATCATGCGATCCCAGTATGGTTTCATCAGACGTTCGCGCACTTGGTTGCGGTCAGGCTCATCGTAGCCGTCGGCGCCGAGACCCTGGCGACCGATTTCCAGCGATTGCCACGCTTTGTTCAGCGCTTCGGGAAAGTTTCGCCCGATCGACATCACTTCGCCTACGGCCTTCATCTGCGTGGTAAGCTCTTCGTCTACATTTGGAAATTTCTCAAAATTGAACCGCGGTGCTTTTACAATCACGTAATCAATCGACGGTTCAAAACAGGCCGAGGTGTTTCCGGTAATGGGGTTTGGCAGTTCATCAAGCGTGTAGCCGACGGCCAATTTCGTCGCGATTTTGGCGATGGGGTAGCCTGTGGCCTTGGATGCCAGCGCTGATGATCGGCTTACCCGCGGGTTAATTTCAATGGCAACGAATCGATCGCTGCCCGGCTCAACAGCAAACTGCACGTTACAGCCTCCGGCAAATGTGCCGATGGAGTTCATCATCTTGATGGCTGCATCGCGCAGCATCTGGAATTGCTTGTCGGTGAGCGTTTGCGAGGGCGCTACGGTCACGGAATCACCGGTGTGCACGCCCATCGGGTCGATGTTTTCAACCGTACAGATAATGACCACATTATCATTATCATCGCGCAGCAGTTCCAGTTCATACTCTTTCCAGCCGAAGATCGATTCTTCAATAAGCACGCGGTGTACTGGACTCATCTCCAGGCCGCGCAGTACTTTGCGCTCAAATTCGTCTTCGCTCCACACGATACCGCCGCCGGCTCCTCCCATTGTAAAGGAGGGACGAATTACAATGGGCAGGCCGCCCAGCTCTTCGGTAATTTCTTTGGCTTCCAGCATCGATTCGGCCGCGCGGCTCCGGCACTGTGGTATGTCAATTTCTTCCATCAGGTCCCGGAATTGCTGGCGGTCTTCGGTAATATCTACGGCCGCAATATCAACTCCGATAATTTTTATGCCGTGTTCGCTCCAGTAGTTTTCCTGCTGCAGGTCGCGCGTGAGGTTCAACCCGGTTTGTCCGCCCATTGTTGGCAGTACAGCATCGGGTTGTTCTTCCTCAACAATTTCTTTGATGGACTCAATAGTCAGCGGTTTTAAGTAGATTTTATCAGCCATCATGGGGTCGGTCATGATGGTAGCCGGATTTGAGTTGATCAGTACTGTTTCGTAGCCGTCGTCATTCAATGAACGGCACGCCTGTGAACCAGAGTAGTCAAATTCGCAGGCCTGACCAATGACAATGGGTCCGGAGCCAATGATAAGTATTTTATGGATGTCGTCGCGTCGTGGCATTTTATTTGTTTTCTGTTCAGAAAGATTAAAATTTATTGTTGAGTTTCTGACCCACCCCTGCATCCCTCCCGGGAGGGGATACTACTGTTTCTGTAAGGGGATTAAAGGTAGATGGCTTAAATCAAATCAAGCTAATTCCTTTTTTACTTCTTTGATCATATCGAGAAACTGATCGAACAGGTACGATGAATCGTGCGGTCCGGGCGATGCCTCGGGATGATACTGTATCGAAAATCCCGGGAAGTTTTTAAATCGCAGGCCCTCGATGGTATCATCATTTAAATTCAAGTGTGTCACTTCTACCTTTGATTCGTCGAGCGTGTCTTCATCGACGGCAAAGCCGTGATTTTGCGTGGTGATTTCTACTTTACCGGTGCTTAAATTCTTAACCGGCTGGTTGGCGCCACGGTGGCCCACAAACATTTTTTTGGTAGAAATGCCTTCGGAGAGTGCCATAAGCTGGTGGCCGAGGCAGATGCCAAAAATAGGCTTCCCCGTTTCTTTGGCATAATTCACGGCCTCCAATGCATATTTGGCGGTGGCATCGGGATCACCCGGTCCATTGCTAAAGAAAAATCCGTCGGGTTTCCAGTTGTCAAGTTCTTCTTTGAAGTTGCCCCGAGCCGGGAAAATACGCAGCGTGCAACCTCGTTCATTCAAATTATTGATGATATTCTGTTTAATACCATAGTCGAAGGCAGCCACCTTAAAGGGGCCGTCGCTGTGGGCCGTTTGGGGTTCATCCCGCGTAACCTTGGTGGCCAGTTCCAGGCCCTTCATGTTGTCCCACTCCTTGGCCATTTGCACCAACTTGTCTTCATCCAGTTCTTCAGACGATATTACGGCATTCATCACACCTTTTTCGCGGATGTGACGCACCAGCTTGCGCGTATCCACGCCGGATATGCCAATTACTTCGTTGCGTTCAAGATATTCCTGCAGACTGCCGTCGGCCTGGGGATTACTGTATTCCCAGGAGAACGAGCGGGTGATGAGCCCGGCGATCATGACCTTGCGGGCTTCATTGTCGCGGCTCATGGTGCCGTAGTTACCGATGTGCGGGTAGGTCATCATCATAAGTTGACCGTAGTAGCTGGGATCGGTAAAAATTTCCTGGTAGCCGGTCATGCTGGTGTTAAAGCAGAGCTCGCCGCCGGTGGTTCCTTTTTTGCCGATGGCAACGCCGTGCGCAACGGTGCCGTCGGCCAGTGCTATAATAGCTTTATCTTTGGGATAAAGAGACATGATCAGATGATAATATGGGTGAAAGAGATTGGTGAATGGTCAAAAAAAATCCGACAACGGAAACCGCGTCGGATGAAAATGCCTGGAAAAGAGGCAATGCCGGATCGCCAAAAATGGAAGTCTTGTGCCAATAGATTTGGCAGCTTTTTTTTATGAATCTGTTTTCGGGGCTTCCTGTGGTGATCAACGGACTAAAGTTTCAGTGTGTTTATTTGTGCGCCATTTTTTGGTTCTGGCGCAAAACTGTATAAAGATACAAATCCAATACTCGAAGTTCAACAGAATTTACCGGAGAAATTACTGCGATTGACTTGCGCGAATTGCATACTGTTCATTCCACTCATCATAACTGACGCGCAGTTCGTTGGGTCGGCAGCAAATCTGGCAGTCTTCAATATATTTTTGCTGTTTGCCCTGGCTGGGATCCACAAAGGTGTGATTGGTTTCGCCGCAAAAGGCGCAACGATAAGATGTTGAAGAGACTTCACCCTGGTTAATGGAATCCATAGGTTAGGATAAATTATTAAAGCTAATATCTCGTTCCAATGCTCTGCGTTGGAACGCTCATTCGATGCTCCGCGTCAGTTTCAAATAATACGCAGAGTGTATAGGCTTTCATCAGCCGTGGAGCGACTGATGAAGATATAGGATATGTTGAGGTTTCTCTGTGAAACCCTGCGCGTACCATTGTGGTTAATTTGTTATAACCTTTCGAAATAAATAACCCGTCAGCGTGGTAATTCCACCAATCAAACTGCCCATAATAACGGTAATCAAAATAACAAGCCAGCCTGCCGGCAGGCTGAAAAGGTCGGCGATGCGTGCAGTTAAAACGCCGTCATTGCCAATGTGGAAAAATAAAGTTTGAATCAGCCAGAGCGCAGCGATGCCAACAAATCCCCACAGAAAGGAGGAGCCACCGGAACGGCCCAGCAAACCACCGAATATCAACCCGGGAATAAAGACCGACCACCACGGCAAGAAAAGTGACAAAAGCCAGGCGGTAACAGCAATAAAAAGTGCTAAAAGCATAAATTTACTATTTATATCTTGTCTCATCGCTCTGCGTCAAATGAAATTACGCAGAGCGACTGAGGAAGATCCTTATTTTAGTATTATTGAGTAAGCGACAGAATCATTCTTCGCTGGTTGATTTTTCATAAACCAGAGCGGATATAGTTCACCTTTCGCCCAGTCATCAATCATATTGTCGTAATATTCAGACCCGGGATTGCCCGATTGTCCGCCTGGATAGATGCCCCATGCTTTAATCTCAGGCCCGAGTTCCACCACCATGCGCCAGGATGGCCCGTGGCTGCCTCGTATAGCGTTGACCGATTCTCCTGCTCCATCAGTAAAGAGATTGCTGCGGCCCAGCCCGGGAATCTGTCCTACATGATTGATATCTGTGTCATTTACGTAGCCCCATTTCCAGCTGTCGCCGTATGGTCCGTATTCTTCCGAAAGATTTTGTAGCGCCCCATGAAAAGAACGGTTTACTAACTCTTTTAACGTTTCGCGTTGCGGCGTATTCACATCATCAATCCACTGCAGTGTTGAATCATTTTTTATGAGCTGAGTGGTTTCGTCCCGTTTAGGCCACTCCAGCGGAAGGTCGGTGGTTCCGTATTCATCACCCCATAGTGCGCTGTAAAATGCATCCCACCATGCCGCAAAAAGAGAGGGGGCAATTTGATTGCCCTCGTTTTTAAGATTCCATTCTGTGAGTTCACGATACGCGTTTTGTCCGGTCTCTGAAAGCGTATCAGCTTGCAGGTAATTTAATAGCGTGGGCAGAATTGTTTTCGCGTGATAGCTGTAGGTATCCAGTTGCAACTGTTGCATATCTTTCGGCGTGATATTCTGCATAGCGGCCAGGCGGTCGTTAATGCGGCGGCCTCGTTCGAACGGAGCAAACTCATCATCCAGATAGTAGGGATAAGTGTCATCGGTAGGATTCTGATTGGCTGAACTAACAAACCCGCGCCCCGGATTTTTAATGAACGGAATTTGGTCGAACGGAATCCAGTTCTGCCAGTCGTATTTTGGATCCGATCCGTCGCCGATAAACCGTCCCTGTTCGTTCCATTTTGCCGGATATTTACCGGCTACGGTGATGGCAATATTACTGCTGTCGGCAAATACCCAGTTTTGCGCGGGATTTTTATAATGCTGCAGCGCCTGACGGTAATCGCTGTAATTTTTAGCCCTGTTGATGCCCAAAAAATATTTCATTTCGTTTGATTTTTCGTAGGCAATCCAGCGCATGGCATGGTATTTTGGGATGCCGGATCGCATGGGCTCACCCGGGAAGTTCTGTACCACCGGTCCGTGGTGCGTATAAAAAACAGTATCAACAAACGTTTCCTGCCCTTTAATTTTAATTTCTTCAATCCGCTTGCGGGTTGATTTCCATTGGTTGTCATGCCGGTATTCAGCCAGGGTAGAATCCCGAAATTGAATCTCATACCAGTCCCATACATCGGCGCCTACATTGGTGGTGCCCCACGCTATCTGTTCATTAAAGCCGATAATGATGGCGGGAGCGCCCGGCAGGGTGACCCCCATCACATTTTGATGGGGTCCATGCAGCTGCACAGCATACCAGATGGAAGGCAGTGTCATATTCAAGTGCGGATCGTTGGCCAGGATGGGATGTCCGCTGGCTGTTTTACTGCCGCTAACGGCCCAGTTGTTACTTCCATTTGCAGGATCGGGCTGGTAGGGCATTACATGTTCGACAACAGATGGAGTGAATACAGAATCCGGCTGCTCAACTTGTACGGGATCAAACTCCCAGCTTTTACTTGCGGGAATTGTCGGCTCCATCAAGTCCGTTTTGGTGTCCAGTACCTTTTTAATGAAATCATCACCGAAATACGCACGGGTATTGCTCATGCGTAAATCACCATTGTTACCCGCCAACGTATACGTCATATATTTCAAGAGCAGGGCCGTTTTCTTTGGCGTCCATTTTTCGGGCGCATGATCGAGAATTTTGTATTCAACAGGGTATTCGGCAGAACGAAGCTGATCAATCCATGCATTAACGCCGGCGGCGTAAGCTTTTACAGCAGTCGCAGTTTGGGGATCACTCATAATGCTGGCCAGTGCTTGTTCGGCGGCGTAACCCATGCCGATACGCCGCTGGTAGCGATCATACGCCAGTGTTCGTTCGCCCAATATTTCAGAAAGACGTCCTGCTGCGGCATAGGTTTGTAGTTCCATTTGCCAGAGGCGGTCGCGGGCGGTGATGTAGCCCTGGACGAAGTAAAGGTCGGTGGTGTTGCGCGCAAAAATATGGGGAATCCGATGCTTATCGTAATACACGTGTACCGAATCGGAAAGAGCTTCGCCGGGAATTGTTATGGTTTCATTCTCTTCGGGTTGATTGGCGCTTGCCCAAAATCCTGAAGCGGGATTAAGCAGCGGGCCCAGGGGTGGCGCCGGACCTAAGGACGTAGATAACGCCCAAAATAATAGTAGGGTTGCCCCGGCAGCAGCCAACAGTTGAACAATTTTTTTAGCCATAACCCTTCCTAAATTAATAATTGTCATCCCCCCTGATTCTTCCGGGACGAATCCATCCCCCTTCAAAGGGGGACTTACATTGCCAATAACTTTATCTTAGCGCTCACTACTCACTTGCTACTCACAACTTATTACTAAAAAATCACCACACCATCTGTTTCATACAGAAAACGCTGCCGCCGCTTTTAATAAATTCTCCGGTATTTACCTCATGAACAGCAAATTCGGCATCGCGCAGGTTCTTATTGACGTCTGTAGCCCCCTGTTGGATGATGACGTTTTTGCCATCGGGACAGGCAGCATTACAGGCAAAGAGTTTTTTGGCTTCATACTCGGTTGCTTCAATGACATTTTCGAAAATGCTGTTAATCAATTTCAGTCCCTCATTATTGAACGCATCGGGATAAATGAGTACTGTCTTTTTGTTGAGTACACAAAAACAGGTGTCTAAATGGTAGAACGCTTCATCAACCAATTCCAAAGCGATGATGGAGAGGTCGAATGTCTCGGAAATTTCTTTGTATGCCCTGATGGATGACCGGTGTCCGTATCCACCCCAAAGCAGTTTTTTGCCGGTATGCCAGATGGCGTCGCCGCAGCCTTCGAAGTCTTCAATTTTATCTTCATTGAGATAGTGGATTTCGTAACCCGCCTGACGGAACCATTGCTCGATATACGGTACTTCCTGCTTGCGTTCTTCAGCATGCATAATACTCATGAAAACGTGCTTTTTACCGTCTTCATCAACAAACGGCAAACTCTGATTGGCACAAAAAACCATGTCGGGCAGGCCCTGCTGGCCTTCAATAGTGTGAGGCTCAATTTCAATTTGCTCAAACGTACTTTTAATGAGTTCCCATTCGTCTTGTGCTTCCATCTTGTCCACCATCCCCACATTATCGGCCATATGCGGGTTGATGACATATTCAACCGAAAAGTGAGTCGGTTCCACCATCAAAACTTTATTTGGGAATGGCATGGAGGGAATATCCGCAAGGGAAAAATCAAGCTGGTTTTCAGAGGTAATCACATTCGGCATAAAAATGACGCTTTATTAATTATTCAATAGTTGGGCTTCAAATTTTGGATGAATAATATACGTATTCAATGGAAAGAAAAAAGTTTCGTGAAATGGATTATGTAACAGAAATAGTAAAAAGGGTCTTAAAAGCTTTTAGAAAAACATTCTATTCAAGTAGTCATGTAGTTAATGAATAGTGTATAGCACTCAGAACCTGTAAAACAGACCTGTTTTGACAGTAAGTTAATGTTAATCTTTGTCTTATTGATAACGTTTATATAGGTTGATATATACCTGGAAAGGATGCTTAATCCCTTAAAGTTGCATTTTATGAGACATTTACTGTTGCTATTATCTGCTTTTGTCTTAAATCTTATTATAGGGAGTTGCGGCTCTGTTGATAGTAATAATACGGAAAAAGAGTCCCCGAACACATGGGGTGATCTTGTATTAATTTCTACAGAAAAGGCAGAATATGGCTTGAAAACAGACGGGCAAGCAGAAATAACTATTAAAAATAATTCAGATGAGTCAATTTTTATTACCCGAGATTCGCACCGTCCGTATTCATCTTATTTTGGTATTCAGCGTCAACAAAGAGATGAAAGCTGGGAGTATGTAGATGCCTCGCGATGGTTTACAGGTGAGCGTTTTCTTCTTTCCCGAGAAATAAAACCGGGTCAGGCTTTTGGGCCAGATTCCGTGCTGCTTGGTCCGCTTCGTTTTTATTCGGGAACTTATCGCTTTGTTTATCTTCTCTGTCCTACCTCTAATCCTTGTCCGGAATACGAGATGTTGCCATTCTCCTCAAGAATATCCAATACGTGGAAAATTGCAGATGTTGATCTTGCCCTGAATATTTCAACTGATCGAAAAGAATATGCTTTACATGAAGAGGATGCCGGCAGTGAAATTACATTATCACTTACTAACAATTCAGAAGAAATCGTGTTTATAAGAGATTCTGACATTATTGCATTTCAGCTTCGTGAAGGGAGTGATTGGGAGACAATACAAAAGATTGATATTAAAGGGGATGCATCATCCGATTATTATAAAATTGAACCGGGTGAAGTTTTCAACCCGCAAAAATTTTCGATTTCAGGGTTGACAGGTTATTCAGGTACGTACCGATTTGTATATGAACTTTGTCCTATGCAACAGGATTGTAGAGAAGACGAGATGCTGCCACTGAAGATGAGAGTCTCTAATACGTTTGAGATCGGTCAATCCGTGATTGAGCCCAGTGTTGATATCACGACAGATAAAACGGGACTAAATTTTAATGGCGATAAAAGTATTGGAGTAACACTCGTAAATAACTTCGATGAGACTATCTATTTGAAGGATCAGGAATATGTGGGCTATCAGCGCCTTGAAAATGGGAAGTGGGTTACGGTAGAGGAGGATTGGTTTACCGAGAGTAGAACAGCAGAATTTCTGGAGATTAAACACGGCGAAAGGCTTGAGTCGGATAATTTGCCATTAAACCGATTAACGGGACAAACAGGAACCTATCGGTTTATATATGAGCTTTGCAGGACAGGACCCGGTTGTAGTGAAGATGAACTTTTGCCTGTTTATAGCCGCACCTCTAATACCTGGCAGGTTATAGAAAGTGATTTTCAAACGGAGGTGTTTACAGATAGGTCTGAAGTAAGTTTATCGCAGGATGAAGAAATCGGGGTAGGTTTGATTAATAATTCTGATAATTCAATATTTCTGAGAGGCAGTGAGTATGTAGGTTATCAGCGTTTTGAAAACGAGCAGTGGGTTACGATACAGGAATATATTTATACCGTCGATAAATTCCCTGACTTTTTTGAGCTTAAACCGGGAGAAAGACACAACCCAAGTGATGGTGATTTTGATTCCTTGCCTTTGAAGTATTTGCAGGGAGGTCCCGGAGTTTATCGTTTTGTCTATTTACTGTGCCCAACTATTTCAGAAAGTAATACCAACCCTGCTACCAACTGTACAGAAGATGAAATGCTGCCATTAGCTTTGCGGGTTTCAAATACTTTCACAGTGGTGAAATAGCTGAGCTGAAGGTAGGTATTCTAAGTCACATTGCTCTTTCTGAGTACTTTGTTAAGCAGCCTTGGCGCAAGCCGCTTCAACCAGACGGCCCACACTTCCTTGCCGCCGATATAAAATTCCTCTTTCCCTTTTTCAATGCCCGCCAGTATTTTCCGGGCACAGGCATCCGGCGACATGCCGTTTTGCTGGCCTTTGCTCATCTCACCTAATTTAGATCCATCTCCCTTCAGAGCATTAACGGTAACATTGGTTTTGATGAACCCCGGGCAAACAAGCGTCACATCAATGTTTTGAACAGCAACTTCTTGCCGCAAGCTGTCGAACCAGCCATGCAGTGCATGCTTTGAGGCGGCGTACGTAGATCGCATCCGGGTGCCGAATTTGCCCATCACGCTGCTGGTAACCACAATATGTCCCTTTTCACGCTCCATCATAGAGGGCAGGACCGCTTTGGTTAAGGCGATGGTCCCAAAGAAATTCACTTCCATGATGTTGCGGATGACGTCTATATCCGTTTCCACAGCAAGCGAACGCTGACTGATGCCGCCATTATTAAAAAGGTAATCGATATGGCCAAAAACACGTAATGCTTCTTCCGTTTTTTGGGTCAAGCTTTCGGTATCAGCCAGATCAAGCGGAAGCACATAGATATTATCTTTATTTCCGGCACATTTGTTTTTCACTTCTTCAAGTTTTTCGGCCCGGCGTGATGAAATGATGAGTCTGGCGTTCCGCTCATGTAACGCGTAGGTCAGTGCTTCACCAATTCCCGATGATGCGCCGGTGATCCAAATAACACTGTTTTTAAAATTCATTTTATAAGCAGTTTTTTTTGCACGTACAAAATGGTTAATCCCATTCAATATGACAAGCGGGAATGAAACAATGGCCTCATTCAAATAATGCTCAAAGTTTGCTATCTTTAACAGCGAATTTAATGGGATAGGATTTCGTTTGCCATATTTAAAACAATAAATAAAACGTATTTGGCTTGAGACCGAAACACACCATTTTACTTGTTGAAGATGAAAAGGAGCCAGCTGAAATGCTGTCCAATTTTTTAGAAATGAATGATTATCGCGTGCTGGTAGCTAATGAAGGAAATCGGGCACAGGAGTTAATCGATGAAGAAGCCGGTGCTATTCACCTTGCCATTCTTGATATTATGGTTCCGAATATAGATGGTAAAGAACTATGCAAACGTATTCGCCGGCACCCGGTGCTGAATGATATTCCCGTTATATTTTTGACTGCCAGGGATCAGGAACAGGACGAAATTGAAGGTTTGGAGCTTGGGGCAGATGACTACATTTCCAAGCCGGCCAGCCTCGATCTGGTGAAAACGCATGTAGAAACACTGCTGCGCCGCCAAAATCCACAAAATGCCAACTGGCTGCAGTATGGTGACGCTTATCTCGATACCGATGGCAAGGAGTTGTATATAAACGACAAAAAAGTAGAACTTACCTCAACCGAATATAGCTTAATTGAGTTGTTATTTAAGAGCCCGAAGCAGGTGTTTAGCCGGCAGCAGATTCTGGAGCATATCACCGAAGAAGGTCGTTTTGTATTTGATCGTACCGTTGATGTGCACATCAAGAATTTGCGGCTCAAAATGGGTGATGCCGGGGAAATCATAAAAACATATCGCGGTATCGGCTACGGAGTGAATCGAGAGATCGCAAAAGTCTAAATAAATATGTCATCCTGTCCGGAATGCTTTCGGGATCAGGATCTATTATATTGTATGCCGGAACAAGTTCGGCAGGGCATTAATTTTCCCATATGAAAATTCGTTCAAAACTGGCGTGGACATTCATCATTCTTTTGTTTTTTGGAATTACTTCCATCAGCAGTTATTCTATCCTGTTTATCCGTGATTACATGCTGGAGCAGGGTCGTGAGGAGCTGCAAAAAGATACCCGCTGGCTTTCAGTTACAATTTCAAACCTTCCACAGGATGGCCAATTCGAGGCTCATTTCAATGATGTAGCCGAAACATCCGGCTATGATTTGGCGCTGTACGATTCTTCCGGGGCGCTTGTAAATTTCTATCCAGATACTATTAGCTTTTCGGCGTATTTGCCTGACGACACGCAAGAGATATTAAAATCTCGCGAAGAAATACCCTGGATTCCACGCAACGAAGATTCAGAAAAACTGATTAGCTATATCTATCTGTCGCAAAGTACAAATAATGCGGCGTTCATTCGTCTCAGTCAGTATAAGGATGAAGTCTACGAACCCATCAAGACCATTCGCTGGATTATCTATTACGGTATGTTTATTTCTATCGGGCTGGTGATAATTGTGAGCGTGTGGATGGCGCGTTACCTCACCAAGCCGATTACACAAATTAAAAATGCAGCCCAGAATATTGCCGACGGCGATGTGGATCAGCAGATTGACCTGAACCGCAATGACGAGTTTGGCACGCTGGCCGATTCGCTTAACCAGATGGCAATGAAACTCCGCGAGGATACCGAACAAATCAAGCGATACGCCGAGCGTCAGCGCCAGTTTTTTGCCGATATCACCCACGAACTGCGCAACCCGTTGCATACTATATCGGCTTCGCTGGAAATGCTGGAGCTGGATGGAATTTCAGAAGAAAAGCGGCAGCAGTATCGCAAAAATGCCAGAAGTCAGGTAGAGCGGATCAACCGTTTGTTCAAAGATTTGGTAACCTTGCAGCGGTATGATTCGGATGAATACTTTATTGAAAAGCAGACCTTTGATCTGGCGACCATCAGCGAGCACATGCGAGAGTGGCATATCGAAAAAGCACACGAAAAAGGACTTTCGCTACAGGTTGACAAGAAATCGTGCAAAGCAGTAGGCGACCCTGGAAAAATAGAACAGGTGATAGACAATCTGATTTCTAATGCGATTAAATATACTAATGAAGGAAGCGTATTCTTAAAATATTACCAAAAGGGTGGCCAGGTTGAGGTTAAGGTTGAAGATACGGGCATTGGTATTTCAGAAGAACATCTTGAGTGGTTGTTCGATCGTTTTTATCGAACGGATAAGGCACGTTCGCGCGACAAAGGGGGTACGGGGCTCGGCTTGGCGGTCGTAAAGAGTATCTTAAACGCTCATGGCACGGATATTGAAGTGGAAAGCACACCCGGGAAGGGCTCCGTTTTTCGGTTCCGGCTTCCAACTGCTTGACCATTGAGATAGAACCAATCTAAATAAAGCAGGGGCTTCACTCTTCAAACTTCCTTCACAAAAGATGGGTTTATTAAAAGGCTTCAAATTAATGTTTTAATCTTTGTATTAGCACTATGCGCATCGGCGTTGTACTTATGAACCTGGGGGGACCGAATCGCGAAGAATATGTCCGCCCGTTTTTGAAAAACCTGTTCCAGGATGAGGATATCATTAAAATGGGTGGCGGCGTGTTGCAAAACACATTTGCAAAGATTATTGCCAAATTTCGGGCACCAAGCGTTGCAGAAGATTACAAGGAGATAAACGGCTGCCCAAAGGGATGCATGGGCAACAAACACTGCATCAACCGGGAAGAAAAGCATGTTTCGGAGTGCTGTTCACCGATCAACAGTTTGACAGAGCGCCAACGGCGCGCGCTTGAAAAGAAATTGGAGGGCGACCTTTCTGAACATGAAGTGAAGGTTTATACCTGCATGCGCTACTGGATTCCCTTTGCCGATACTACAATGCAAGATATGGTGGATGATGGAATTACGCATGCGGTGATGGTGCCGCTCTACCCGCAATTTTCATGGACGACTACCGGGAGCGGATTTCGCGATTGGGAAACGCAGCGTAAAAAGCGGTTTGGTGATGAAGCGCCCTGGAAAGAGTTTCACGTGAAGAACTATCACCTCAACCAAAGGTATCTGAATGCGCTGAACAGCCGTATCGACGAAGCGCTGGAGCAGATGGATGAAGAAACGCGGAGCAAGACACACCTTATTTTTAGTGCACACGGCACGCCAAAGCTGGAAGTGCGCAGCGGTGATCCATATACGACCGAAATCAAGGAAACGATGGAAGCCATTATGGATATGCGCGGGCGTGATGAATCATACTGGTTGGGCTATCAATCAAAAGTGGGTCCCCAGAAATGGACACAGCCGAATACCGCTGAACTGGTAGAACGCCACCTGCAGTATGGCATCAAAAACTTCCTGATGATTCCAATTGCTTTTGTCACTGATCATATTGAAACGCTGTACGAACTTAGCATTGAGCTGAAAGAAGACCTGGAGGAAGAAGGATATGCGTTTGAAAGCCTTGAAGTGACGGAAGGCATCAACGATCACCCCGAATACATCACCGCCCTGGCCGACGAAGTAAAAAAACGGCTGCCGGCTGATGGAATTGCCGAATTGGAAACTGAACCTGAAGAACCTAAAATGGTAAAATCTGAGTGATGAACCGAAGCTGTCCGACGATTGACACATTTTGTATAGTGGGCGTGAACCATTGGGAAGCGACGATAGAAGTACGCGAGAAATTCAGTATTTCAGATGCTCAAAAAGAAGCCCTGATTGAAGGCGCAAAGCGCGAAGGTATTCGCAGTCTGTTTGTGATTTCTACCTGCAACCGCACCGAAATTGTAGCACAGGATGCCTCCCCCCGGGAACTTATTCGCCTGCTGATTACCTACTCCGATGCTTCCTTGGATGAGTTTCATACCTATGGGTTTGAAAAGGAAGGTGAGAAAGCCATACAGCATTTATTCCAGGTTACGGTCGGACTTGATTCCCAAATTTTAGGTGACCTGCAAATTGTAAAACAGGTAAAGGAAGGGTACGTACTGGCCTCTGAAATGAATGCGGTAGACGGTGAACTGCACCGCTTGATGCAGCATGTGTTCCGGGCGCACAAGCGTTCACGGAATGAAACATCGCTGGGTGAAGGAGCCGCAACAACGGCTTATGCTGCCGTTCGGTTTGCAACCAACACGTTTGATAATCTTTCGGATAAAAACATTCTGCTGATTGGCACCGGAAAAATCGGCAAGGTGACGTGCAAAAACCTGGTGAGTCTTGGAGCCAAGAAAGTTACATTAATGAACCGTACACGCGATCGGGCCGAGTTTGTGGCCGACCGGTTCAATCTTGAAGTTGCGGGCATGGATGATATGCCGGCACAAATTGCCGATGCAGATTTAGTTATTGTAGCCACCGGCGCGACTGATGCCATCATCACGATGGAACACATGCAGCCTTCCATTGCCGATGGTTGTTATAAAGTGATGCTCGACTTATCGGTGCCGCGGAATATCGATCCCGATGTGGGTGAACTTGATTTTGTAGATGTAGCCAACATGGATTATTTGACCGACGTGACGGATGAGGCTTATCAGAAGCGTGAGGAGAATATTCCCCTCGTGAAAAAGATCATTGAAGACGAATTGATTGGCTACAAAAACTGGCTCAGCACCCAAAAAGTAGTGCCGACCATTAAAGCGCTGACCCAGAAGTTTGATGATATCCGCGAAGATGAATTCGACTTTTTTAAGAATAAGATAAAGGATTCTGATCGGGATAAAGTTGAGAATCTGACGCGGCGTATCGTCAATAAAATTGCAGCTTATTCGATTGAACATCTGCGCGACCATCATGAATCGGAGCAGGTAACGCAGGTGGTGAATGAGATGTTTAAGTTGGAAACGCATTCCTCTGATGAGTGATTCTCAAACGGTACGCATTGGCACAAGAAGCAGCGAACTGGCTACCTGGCAAGCCCGAAAAGTAGCTGAGGAACTGAAAGCTTGCGGCGTCGATTCAGAGCTTGTTTTTATTACTTCCGAAGGTGATCGCGATCAAACCACCCCGCTGCCGGAAATGGGCGGCAAAGGCGTGTTTACCAAAGCCGTTGATGAAGCGCTTTTGCATGATGAAATTGATCTTGGTGTTCACTCCTATAAAGATTTACCGACCGATAATCCACTGCCGCTGAAAATTGCAGCGATTATGGAACGCGCCGATCCGCGCGATACGCTGGTCGCTCCCGACGGTATCGATTTTCTGAATGATTCAGACTATAAAGGCATTATCGCTACCGGCAGCAATCGGCGACGGGCACAGTGGCTCAATCGCTATCCGAATCACAGGGTAGTGAATCTGCGAGGCAATGTGAATACACGCCTTGAAAAAGTTCAAACGAACGAGTGGGACGGCGCTATTTTTGCTGCGGCCGGACTCCTGCGGATTAATTTAGGCCATCATGTCAGCCAATATCTCGATTGGATGGTGTCTGCTCCGGCACAGGGCGCAATGGCGGTTATGGTCCGTGAAAATGACCAGCAGATGACTTCGCTTGTTAATCGCCTTAATCATGAAGAAACTGCTATTTGTACCAATACCGAGCGCGAATTCTTGCATGTGATGGAAGCCGGGTGCAGCGCACCAGTGGGAGCATATGCGGAACGCAGAGAAAATGAGCTTCATTTTAAAGCGGTGGCATTGACACTGGATGGGCAGGAGCGATTCGATTTTGAAAAAACGGTTTCGTTTTCCGAAGCAAAAGGGCTGGGAAGAACCGCCGCCCGGCAAATGCTTGATGAAGGGGCTGATAAAGTAATGGAAGAATTGACATAAAAGTTTCTATTAATCTCCATCCACCGCGGAGCGGTGGATGGTTGATCGTACGCTCCGCGTTCAATATTGTACGCAGAGCGGCTAAAGTAGATGAGAATTTAATCTACATTTCATGAGACAGTACAAGCAAAATATTTTAGTAACACGTCCGCTTGACGGGCAGCAGCGAGAATACGCCCGAATATTGGGGCTGAATCCCATTGAAAACCCGGCGCTGGAATTTAAGTTTCCTGCCTACTGGGATCGGGTGCTTGCGGTTATAAATGAGCATCCCAAATCGGATTGGGTATTTACCAGTACCAATGGAGTAAAAGCGCTTGAAGAACTGATGCGCAGTGGATTGCAGGTTCGTCCTGAAGTGCAAATTTTTGCGGTTGGTTCTAAAACCCAAGAAGCATTGAAAGAACTCGGGCTCGAAGCGAAAATTCCATTTCAACAGGATGGTAAGCACCTGGCTGAACTGGTTATCGAAGAAGGTAAGATTAATTCGGTGATCTATTTTCACGGCAATTTGAGTCGCGACGAAATGACCAACGTTCTTGTTGAGGAAGATATTGAAGTAATTGAAGTTGAAGTATATAAAACTAAAATAAATCCGATTGAGCTCCCGGCGGAGCCGGTGCAGGCCATCCTGTTTTACAGTCCCAGTGCAGTGGAAGGATTTAAGCAGGGGCAAGGCTTTGATGAAGAGCTGCCAGTACCTTTTGCGATTGGGCCCACAACAGCTGAGGCTCTTAAGAAGGAAACGGACCAGCAAGTTATTGTAGCCGATCGCCCCGACACTAAAGTGATGCTTCAGACTGTATCAACGCATTTATTTCGTGAAGAAGAAAGCATAGAATAATGTTCCCTTTGAAGGAGATGCAGGAGGATGAACCGTCAAGCTATAAATTTAATAAAGATCCTGAATCAGGTTTAGGGTGGCAAGAATATTTTATATGGCACACGATTTTCCGGAATTAAAAAATGATTTACTGCTTCGCGCCCTGCGCGGTGAAGACGTTGACCGCCCACCGGTGTGGATGATGCGTCAGGCGGGCCGTTATTTGCCACAGTACATGAAGCTTCGCAAAAAATATTCTTTTTTTGAGCGTGTGGAGACACCCGAGCTGGCGTGCGAAATCACCATTCAACCCATCGATGAACTGGAACCGGATGCGGCCATTATCTTTTCTGATATTCTCACCGTTCCGCAGGCCCTGGGCATCGATGTAGATTTAGTAAAGGGCAAAGGACCGGTGCTGGATAACCCTATTCGTACGGTGGATGATGCATTTTCTATCTTGGCGGAAGATGTGCCCGGCAAGTTGGAGCACGTAATGGATGCCATCACGCTGACGCGTAAGGAGCTTAACGGTCGTGTACCGCTGATTGGTTTTGCGGGTGCTCCGTGGACGCTCTTCTGCTACATGGTGCAGGGGCAAGGCTCAAAGAATTTTGCCAAAGCCAAGCAGTTTCTTTGGCAGGAGCCGGATGCCGCGCAACATGTGCTCAAGGAATTAACAAAAGCTACTATCGAATACCTGAAGGCCCAGATTGATGCCGGCGCGCAGGTCGTACAGATTTTTGATTCCTGGGCGGGTTTACTCAGTCCGGATGATTTTAACAAATACGCACTTCCACACCTGATGGAAATTTGTAGTGCTATAAAAGAAGTGCCGGTGATTCTATTTGCAAAAGGCGCTTGGTATGCACTGTCACGACTGGCGTTTAAAAGCGGTGCATCCGCACTGAGCGTCGACTGGACGATGTCGCCCGATTATTCGCGGTCGGCTACGCGCAGCGACATTACCCTGCAGGGTAATTATGATCCGACAAAACTGCTCGGTTCGCGCAAACAAATTGAAAAAGACGTGCGGCGCATGATTGATCGGTTTGGCCGGCACAAGTACATTGCAAACCTCGGTCACGGTATTTTGCCTAATGTACCAGTTGATAACGCCCGTGTTTTTATCGATACCGTAAAAAGTTACGCAGAGTATAATGCCCGTGATTAATCCCTCCATCAAACAACGCTTTTCTACATTTATCTGCGATTTGCAGGATGATATCTGTAAAACATTGGAAAAGCTTGACGGAAAGGCCCAATTCAAATCGGATGATTGGGAACGCGAGGGGGGCGGCGGCGGACACAGTCGTATTATTAATGATGGCAACCTGTTTGAAAAGGGGGGTGTTAGCACATCAACCGTATATGGAGAACTACCCAAACCGATACAGGAGCGATTTGAGGTAGAACAGGGTTGGTTTTGGGCCGGAGGAATATCACTCGTTATTCATCCATGGAGCCCGATGATTCCCACAGTGCACGCCAATTTCCGTTATTTTGAGTTATATGATGACGCCGATATGACGGATGTCCGCGATTGCTGGTTTGGCGGCGGAGCGGATCTCACCCCGTATTACCTCTGGGATGAGGACGCTGTACACTTTCATCAAATTCTAAAAAAAGCGTGTGATCTTCACGGCGACGATATGTATCCGCGGTTTAAAAAAGAATGCGACGAGTATTTCTATAATGAGCACCGCAATGAAGCGCGCGGCGTCGGTGGACTCTTTTTTGATTATCTGCGGCCAAATGCAAAGCGTGATGCCGAAGACTGGTATGCGTTTACCACCGAGGTCGGCCGTGCTTTTTTGGATTCGTATGTGCCCATTGTAAAGCGGCGAAAAGATGAGTTGTACACCGATGAACAGCGCTATTTCCAGGAAATTCGTCGCGGCCGCTACGTAGAGTTTAATTTAATTCACGATCGCGGTACATTATTTGGGCTCAAAACCGGGGGCCGCACAGAGTCGGTACTGATGAGTCTCCCGCCGGAAGTGCGCTGGGACTACGATTTCCAGGTTGAACCGGGCAGCCGCGAAGCTTACTTGATTGAACGGCTGAAGAATCCGATCAACTGGATTGAATATGGAAAAGAAGAAGGAATTATAATTTAATATTGTCATTGTGAGTGAATGAACTATCGGGACCGCACTCAGGATGACAGTCTAAAAAATTAGTTTAATATGACACACGGACAATTTCCTTACATACGCGGCCGGCGGCTGCGGGCGAACGCGGCTTTGCGTGACATGGTGGCTGAGCATCACCTTAAACCCACAGATTTTATTGCTCCTGTTTTTGTGATGGAGGGGGAAAACAAAAAAGAAGAGATCGCCTCCATGCCGGATTACTACCGCTATACTATCGATTTACTGGTGGATGAAATTCGGGAGCTCCAGGATGAAGGCATCCGTTCGGTGCTGGTATTTGTGAAGGTGCCGGAACAAAAGAAAGATAATGAAGGTACGGAAGCCATTAACCCGGAAGGTTTGATGCAACGATCGGTGCGTGCTATTAAGGACGAATTTCCCAACATGTTGGTGATGACCGATGTGGCGCTTGATCCATATTCCAGCTACGGACACGATGGTATTGTTCGTGATGATGAAATTTTGAATGATGAATCAGTTGAAATTTTATCCGAAATGGCGGTGAGTCATGCCCGGGCCGGTGCGGATATTATTGCGCCATCCGACATGATGGACGGCCGCATCGGAGCTATGCGAACAGCATTAGATGAAGCTGACTTTAAGAATATTGGTTTGATGGCATATAGCGCAAAGTACGCTTCAAGTTATTACGGCCCGTTTCGTGATGCACTTGATTCCGCACCTGGTTTTGGTGATAAGAAAACCTACCAGATGGACCCGGCCAATGCGCGGGAAGCCATCAAAGAAGCACAGCTTGACGAGCAGGAAGGCGCCGATATTGTGATGGTTAAACCCGGGCTGCCGTATTTGGATGTTGTCCGTGCTGTTAAAGAAAATGTGAGCGTTCCGGTTTCGGTCTATAATGTTTCCGGCGAATATGCTATGTTAAAGGCCGCAGCAGCCAAGGGTTGGCTCAACGAAGAGGAAGCCATGATGGAAGCGCTGATCGGATTTAAGCGGGCCGGTGCAGACTTAATTGCAACCTATTTTGCGAAGGCGGCTGCTAAAGTATTGAATGAAAATTAATAAAACGGTCATTGCGAGGCCTGATTTATTGGGGTGCGGCAATCTCTCCATGAGGATATTGCCGCGGTCGCTCCGCTCCCCCGCAATGACAAATACAGCATTTTATGTTAGAAACCAGCAAACAATTATTTGATCGCGCACAGCAGTTCATTCCCGGTGGAGTAAACTCTCCGGCGCGTGCGTTTAATTCAGTTGGGGGAAGCCCGGTATTTTTTGAGAAAGCAAAGGGCTCAATTTTGACTGATGTTGATGGCAAAGAATATATCGACTATGTGGGTTCATGGGGACCGATGATACTTGGTCATGCCTTTGATCCGGTTATTGAAGCCGTGAAGAAGGCAGCTGAAAAATCGACCTCATTTGGGGCGCCAACCGAAATTGAGATTAAGATGGCCGAGTTGGTGAGGCAGATGGTGCCCGGCGTGGATAAGATTCGTATGGTGAATTCCGGGACCGAGGCCTGTATGAGTGCCATTCGGGTTGCCCGCGGATATACCGGAAAAGACAAGATTATTAAGTTTGGAGGGAATTACCACGGCCATGGCGATTCCTTTTTGATCAAGGCCGGAAGTGGTGCGCTCACACTCGGCTCACCCGACAGCCCGGGTGTTACTGAGGGGACAGCCAAAGATACGCTAACCGCTCATTTCAATGACCTGAATTCTGTAAAGAAATTACTTAACGAATATCGGGATGAAGTGGCGGCAATTATCGTGGAACCGGTCGCCGGCAATATGGGATGCATTCCTCCGAAGTCTGGGTTCTTGCAGGGGCTTCGCGAACTGTGTGATGCCCACGATGCGGTCCTCATTTTTGATGAGGTGATGACTGGTTTTCGCGTGGCAAAGGGCGGTGCTCAGGAACGCTACGGCGTGACCGCCGACTTGGTAACCTACGGCAAAATTATCGGTGCCGGACTGCCGGTTGGTGCGTTTGGGGGCAGGAAGGAGGTGATGGATGTGGTTTCACCTGTGGGCCCTGTGTATCAGGCGGGTACACTTTCGGGTAATCCACTTGCGATGGCGGCAGGATTTACGTTGCTCACCGAACTGCAGGAGAATCCCCGGCATTATGATGAACTTGAAGCGAAAGCTGCGCATCTGCTTAATGGACTCAACCAGGTATTTGAATCGCATCATGTACCGGTATCGATTAATCAGGTGGGTTCTATGATAAGCGTGTTCTTTACCGATCAGGAAGTCACCGATTTCGCGACAGCAAATACTACTGATAAAGAATTATTTAAGGCATTTTTCCATGGCATGTTGGAACGCGGTATTTACCTGCCACCATCGCCCTTTGAGTCGTGGTTCCTGGCCAATACGCTTACAAAAGAACAGCTGAATCAGACCATAGATATGGCCGATAAAGTGATGCAAGAAGTAACCCGCAGTAAGGACGGTTAGATGGAAAAGTTAATGGAAAAACTGAAAGCAAGGTGGGGCGTAGAAAGTCCGTGGCAGGTCCTGCTTATCCTGTTTATTTTTGCTATAACAGGATTTTCGGCGCTTTATGTGCGAAAGTTTTTCTTTACGTTTTTTGGCATTGATGCTCAGACGCCGATGTGGAGTAAAATTTTGCTTTGGGTTTTAACCGTGGTCCCTTCATACCAGGTATTATTTCTAACCTACGGATTTTTGCTGGGGCAGTTCGAATTTGTCTGGGAGTTCGAAAAGAACAGCGCCCGCCGCATCAAACGGCTTTTTTCATTTAGCAAGCAGTAAAGACTATTCTTCTTCCATTGCTTCCAGCTTTCGCTGCTTTTTGCGGGGCAATGATTCTACGACTAAATCGTAGGAGTCTTTGATCCACTCTTTGATGATTTCATCATCCAGCGCTCCATTTGGATCAATTGAATTCCAGTGCCGTTTGCTTTTGTATGAGCCCGGCTGCACTTCTTCATATAAATTCCGCAAGGTAGCGGCTTTTACCGGATCACACTTCAGCGTAATGCGTTCAAACTTGTCTTCATTGGTGATTGCAAAGGTCTTTCCCATCACTTTGTAAACAAGGATTTTTTCATCCTCATCAGCGGGATACTCTTCATTTACCGCATTAAACGAAAGGCAATACTTTTTAAATTCTTGAATTTTCATGCGTTATTTTTCTGCTATAATTAATACTCCGGCTAACAGGGCGATAATTCCTATTACAATTCCGATTCCATCAAAATGGAGATCGAAAAGTTGGATGAGCCCCTCAAGTATAAGCCATACACCTAATAATTTAAATCCGATGTTCTTAAAACTTTTAGCCATTATTGTTCAAATTTAATTTGAGTTTACTCTATGGTAGTCGTCAATAAAATTTTTAACGACGCCCACTGCCGCCTGTTTAATAACACCTATTTTATCATAACTTGCAATACCTACAACGCTGGTTTCCCACGTGCTGGCCGTAATTTCTTTATCGCCGTTCAACACAAGTTTTACGGGTTGATACAAGCTTGCCGTTATGCCGAACGAGATAATACCCGTTTTGGTGCTCAGTAAATTAAGATGAACATACAGCACCGGCCGGCGGATCGATTCCTGAATTTGCCGGTCATCATAAATAGTGATTTCTCCTTCTTTCAATGCCTGAATACCCAGATCTTTTATCGTTTCTATTTTTACCAGTTGGGTATCAGCGAAGGCGGTATTCTGTTCAATATCAACTGTAAAACCTACGCCCGGCAAGCCAAGTAACGAGCTCCGTTCTTCTTCAATTTCAGATTGGCCCAATGTGACCCGGGGAACACAGAAACCGATCATCAGAATAAAAAAAATGATATAGATATGATTCGTATGCATGTGGCTAAATTTGTTGGTCAATCATACTAAATAAAAAGGAAAGGTACCAATTGGCAGAGTTGCGTATAGAATACAGCTTCAACCGCTAATTTCAGCGCCGTTTCAAAAGGTTTTCATCAAAATGGATTTTAGATTTATCGTAATACGGCTATCGCTAATATAACCCATGCCGCGATAAACGCTGTTCCACCTATCGGGGTGATGGCCCCCAGCCATTTTATGCCGGTAGCAGCCAACACGTATAAGCTGCCCGAGAATAAAAGAATCCCGAATGCCATCAGCCACCCCGACCATTTTACCAGTGATGAGTTGGGCAGATGGGTAGCGATGAGACCTACGGCCAGTAACCCAAGCGCGTGATAGAAATGGTACTGCACGCCGGTTTCAAAAATAGCAAGCATGTTGGCCGAAAGCCGGTCTTTTAGCGCATGTGCTCCAAAAGCGCCGAGTGCAACAGCAACGAACGCGTTAATACTTCCAAGTGATACAAATAGTTTAAACATGATCTGTAATTTTTAGCCGTAATGCCGACCAGTTATCGTTAATGGAAATCATTGCCACGCCTTTGAGTCCGTTTTTCTTTGCATACTCAGCAATGGAATCACGGTTTATATCAGTATCAACCGATGAGGTATCTTTATGATAGGCAATCCACAGAGCGCCGTCGTCTTTAATACTACTTTTGAGCGCCAGCAGGTTGCGTTCGAGCTGTTCGCGATCCTCGATGTACGCCAGCAAAATATCGGCCGGATCGCCTTCAGAAATGGAAATATCTTGATCAATACCGCCCAGCAGTTTCTCATTGTTTTCCGGGGGATTGAAAAAGGTTACTGATTTTCCAGGCTTTATATGAAGTTTTTCAGCTACCGTTTTATCCGACATGTGGAAGATTAGTTGGTTTACAGAATAGTTGATAAAATACTCATGATTCAAACCCAATCTCTTTGTGCGATCCGTCGCAAAATGGTTTGTTATCGGACGCTCCGCAACGGCACAGCGCTATATTTTTGGAGCACTGCTGTGGTTCACTTACTTCCGAGTAAATTTCGTAGGAACCGTCTAAAAGTGCGGGTCCGTTCTTCATCAGTTTTATAACCAGTTTGTCGGGGGTATCGTTTTTCTCCTTTTCTTTTAATGATTCCGCGTTGATCGCTGCAGAAGCTTCAAACTCACTATTTACATGGGTATTATCACAAGCAGGCTTATTGGCCGAGAGGCCGCACCGGCAGAGGGCAAAGCGAGTGTCTGTCAGAACAACGTTATTCTCGTGATCCTGTACTTCAATATCACCCCGGAAATATACGGGGCCATCAGGCACAACATTTATAGTGTTTTTATCCGGCGGTTGTTCTTTTTTGTTTTTTGTTTTCAGTCGGTAGTGTAAAGCACCGGTAGGACAGCGTTCAACAACATCAACAATCTCTTCAATAGTAGCATTATCCGGCTGTATCCATGGGCGTTTTTCGGGATTAAATACAGCCCGCAGACCCTTAACACATTCCCTCGCGTGTATGCAACGATTCAAATCATACTGAATTTCGATGTTGTTACTTTCGTACCTATGAATTTTTTCTTCCATGCCTGCGATGCCGATTAATTAGTTTAGCTAAGTATAAAAAATCCCGTTCTCTTTAAGAAATATGTGGGTGAGAGAGGTGAACCAATCTCAGCCGTCTTCTGTTTTGCATTTAAAAATGAGCAGTAGAAGAAAATGAATAAAAATAATAATCAACGATTGTGTTTAGTAACGGGGGTTACCGGTTATATCGGCGGGCGGCTTGTGCCCTGGCTTTTGGAGCGTGGATACCGCGTAAGGGTGTTAACCCGTGACATCGATCGCCTGCAGGGCCGCGGCTGGATTGAAGAGGTAGAAGTAGTAGAAGCCGATGTACTAAACCCGGAAACACTGCCACGGGCCATGCAGAATGTTGATGTAGCTTACTACTTGATCCACAGCATGAGCGGAACTAAAAATGAGAGTTTTCATGAGCGTGATATGGAGGCTGCACGCAATTTTGGTAAAGCTGCTTCCGAATATAAACTGGATCGCATCATATATCTTGGTGGGTTGGGAAATCCTGAGGACAATCTTTCAAAACATCTGCGTTCGCGGCAAAAAACAGGGGAATGCTTGCGAGAATTCGGGGTGCCCGTCACTGAATTTAGGGCGGCTATTGTAGTAGGATCGGGTAGTAAATCATTCGAGATGATGCGATATTTGACGGATCGCGTTCCGGTTATGATTTGTCCAAAATGGGTGTATAGTAAAGTGCAGCCGATTGCCATCCGTAACATTCTGCAATATCTAGTTGAGGCGCTTGATAAACCGGAAACAAAGAATGAAATCATTCAGATTGGTGGGAAAAGTGTTATCACTTACGCCGAAATGATGCAAATTTATGCGCGCATAAATAATTTGAAGCGTTTTCTTATTCCGGTACCTCTGCTTTCACCACGGTTGTCTTCGTACTGGGTGCATTGGGTAACCCCAATTCCTTCTTCGCTGGCACAACCTTTAATCCAAGGACTTAAAAACGATGTTGTTGTGTATGATGATAAAGCCCGGAAATTTTTCCCTGACATTGAGCTGCTTTCCTACGAAGAAGCCGTTAAGAGAGCCTTGGATAAAATTACAGATCCCCGTGAGGTAGAAACGACCTGGAATGATGCCCTATTGAGCAGCAAAGGTGATGAGCGGCCGGTAGAACTGGAAACCAAGGAAGGATTGAATATTGAGCGGCGTTTCCGGATCGTGGAGGCATCCCCTGAAAAAGTATTTAAAGCTTTTACAAGCTTGGGTGGAGAAAAGGGATGGCTGACGTTTGAATGGGCCTGGAAACTTCGGGGTATAGCCGATCGCATGGTCGGCGGTGTAGGGTTCAGGCGCGGCCGTCGCGATCCCAATCAGTTGCGTGTTGGTGATGCTCTTGATTTTTGGCGGGTTGAAGCAATTCGTACAAACCGTCTGTTACGGCTTCGTGCTGAAATGAAAGTACCGGGAAGGGCATGGCTCGAATTTCAATCAATGCCTGATGAAAGCGGCCGCACAAAATTGGTTCAAACAGCTTACTTTGCACCAAAAGGTTTGCCGGGTTTGCTTTATTGGTATGCTTTATATCCGCTACACAGCCTCATCTTTTCAAGCATGATTGAACAAGTGGCAAAAGACGCAGAAAACTTCACTCCTGCTCGGGTATCAACGGCTCTGGGTGAATGAACTCATATTGGAGGACGCTCTTTAATTTTTCATTCGATACGACTTTATATTGCTTCTTCTCTTGGCTTTTCTTAAAAGAAGGAGGTTCGAGTCCCAGCGAGCGGCAAGCGGCCGTATAATATTCCTTGCGGGTCGGATGACCATCACAAATTGCGTTGAAAATTTCGCCGGTTATTTTCTCTTCAATAATCTTTGCTATAATAGCAATGCAGTCATCCCGGTGGATGAGATTGACCGGAGCGTTAGCCTTTTCGAGGTTTTTGCGCCCGGCCATATATTTTGCCGGGTTACGATCTCTGCCGTAAAGTCCTCCAAAACGCAAAACAGTGGTTTCAAAATCATCAGATGCCATCAGCAGGTCTTCGGCCCGGAGTAACGCATTGCCGGATTCACGGGTGGCTTCGCCCGGGATCGTGTCCTGTTCCTGAACCACACCCGGGTTATCCGGGTATACCGATGTTGAGCTAATAAAAACAATAAATTTAATTGATGAATTTTTAACGTGGTCAATGACTGAGTGAATCTGCTTGGAGTGGTATTCTATTATATTTTCACGCTTTCGACCGGGGGGAATATTTAGCACCAAAGTATCTGACTTCCAGAAATCACTGATGGTTTGGGAATCAGCTATTTCTGGAGATAACTCTATCACATACGGTTCAATAGACCGATTTTTTAACGCTTTAACTTTTTCCTTTGTAGTTGTAGAACCTTTAACGCTGTGGTTTCGACGAATTAGGTGTTGTGCAAGCGGAAGTCCCAACCACCCGCACCCAAGAATGCTTATAGTCATTATGTCTTATAGTTTTGATTATAAAATAACTGCTTTCACAAATTAAAACACGTTTGATCTATTTAAAATAGAGGGAACAATTTTCTATTGTCTATGTTTATAGGATTTAAGCAACTTATATCTAACTAACTTATGGAGTCATGAAGTATTTTAAATCACTGTTTATTATAATGTTAGGTGCTATTACTGTGGCAGCTTGTAGCAATGAAGCTGAAACGGATATAAAACAGGAGAGGCAGGATAGTACTGCATATCAATCTGATAACCCAAATGTGCAGGGTGGCATTCAGGGAAGCCAAACAATTGTCTCGGTTGCCTCTACCAATCAGAATTTATCAACCTTTGTTAATGCCGTACAAAGTGCCGAGCGTACGCAAATGTTGAATAGCGAAGGGCCGTTTACGGTATTCGCTCCAACGAATGAAGCTTTTAATGCTTTGCCCGAAGGCACATTAGATAACTTAATGAGGCCTGAAAACAAGCAAAAGTTAGGTGATATTTTGGCCTATCATGTTGTTGAAGGTACGGTTATGGCATCCGATTTATCGGACGGGCAGACTGTGACAACAGTACAGGGTGAAAAGCTCACCGTAACTAAACAAAATGGCAATGTTATGATCAATGGCGCCCAGGTTATCCAGGCAGATGTCAACGCTTCAAATGGTGTTGTCCATATTATTAATCAAGTTTTAATGCCTTCTAATAACTAAATTAGCCAACACACAGGATTTAAGATTGGGTTGCAATCTGGTCCTGTTTTCTTTTATCTTAATGCAATAACATTCACAAGAATGCTATCTAACCATACAATTAACTAAAAAAAGGATGGAGTAATGAAACAATTTAAATATTTAATTATCGCCTCGCTTTCAGCTGTATTAATGTTTGCTGCGTGCAGTAACGAAGGACAGCAGGAAGCAAATGAAGCTATGGATGAATGGCAGCAAGAGCGCAAGGAGTTTGTTGCTGACATGAATCAGCGTATTAACGAAATGGAAGCGGAGATGGAGCAAATCGAAGCTCAAATGGAAAATGCGTCTGATCAAACACAGCAAGAGCTGCAAGAGGAATGGAATCAGCTGAAAACAGAGAAAGAACAACTCGAGCAAGATCTTGAAGAACTGGAAAATGCCAGTGAACAAGAGTGGGAGCAAGCAAAAGCTGAAATCCAGAGTGACTGGGAAGAGTTCGAGAGTAACTTCGACGATTTCAAAGTCAAAATTGATGTGGACAGCGAAGGATAATCTAAGCTGATATATTCAATATATAATAAAAAAGCCCTCCGCTCAGGAGGGCTTTTTTTATGTCCTCTAATTTTCGAAAGTACAATTATTCTTCATCCATAAAGGGATATGTCCAGTCTTTGGGAGGACTAAATGTCTCCTTCATAGAACGGGGAGAAATCCACCGCATCAGGTTCGCGGCGCTGCCCGCTTTATCATTAGTTCCTGATTTCCGTGCCCCTCCAAACGGCTGCTGATTCACCACTGCGGCCGTTGGTTTATCATTTATATAGAAGTTGCCTGCAGCTTGGTTTAAGTTATCAGCCATGTGGTTGAGCGCGTAACGATCCTGGGCAAAAATGGCACCGGTCAGCGCATATGGAGAGGTGTTGTCACAGATTTCAAGGGTCTCTTCAAACTTGTCATCTTCATAAATATAAGCGGTAAGAACAGGACCAAAGATCTCTTCTTCCATCGTTTTGAATTTCGGATTATCTGCTTTGATTAACGTAGGTTCAATAAAATAGCCTTTGGAGTCATCATAGCCACCGCCTGAGATAATCTCGGCATCGTCGGCATCAGCAGCAAAATCGATATATTCGCTGATTTTCTTGAATGCTTTGTCATCAATGACAGCCGTCATAAAGTTGCTGAAATCACCGGCATCACCCATGGTGATTTTTTTCACCTCTTCAACAAAACGCTCTTTAAACGCGGGCCATACTGACTTCGGCATATACATGCGGGAAGCCGCAGAGCATTTTTGCCCCTGGTACTCATAGGCGCCGCGCAGCGCAGCAATGACAAGCGCGTCTACATCTGCCGATTGATGAGCAAAGATAAAGTCCTTCCCACCTGTTTCGCCGACAATACGGGGATACGTTTTATAATGATCAATGTTGTTGCCAATCGTTTTCCACAGGTGGTGGAAAGTTTCGGTTGATCCCGTAAAGTGAAGTCCGGACAAATGCTCACTTGCCAGGGCCGGATCACCTACATCAGCGCCGTTACCGGGAAGAAAGTTCACTACGCCATCGGGCAGGCCGGCTTCTTTCAGCATTTTCATAGCAAAGTAGCTGGAGTATGCAGCGGTATTCGAAGGTTTCCAGATAGCCACATTACCGCACATGGCCGGAGCGGTGGGCAGGTTTACAGCAATTGAGGTAAAATTAAAGGGCGTTACGGCGAATACAAATCCTTCAAGCGGACGATATTCGGTGCGGTTCCACATACCATCGGGGGAATAGGGCTGTTGCTGATATATTTGGGTAAGATAATAAGCATTAAATCGAAAAAAGTCGGCCAGTTCGGCAATGGCGTCGATCTCGGACTGGTAGCACGTTTTCGATTGCCCAAGCATAGTCGATGCGTTGATCGTGTAGCGCCACGGACCGGCAAGCAGGTCGGCTGCTTTTTTGAAAATGGCCACCCGTTCCTGCCACGGCATGGCTGCCCATTCATCGCGGGCTTCCAGGGAAGCCTCAATAGCTTGCTCTACTTCCTTTTCACCGCAAAGGTGAAGTGTGGCTAACTTCTGCTGATGGTCGTGCGGTACAACAACGTCCACTGTTCGATCCGTTTTTACTTCTTTGCCGCCAATGATAGCAGGAATATCGATCGTCTCGGAGGAGAGCTTTTTAAGTTCATCCTTTAGTTTTTTACGTTCTGGCGTTCCGGGAGCGTACGAGTTGACCGGTTCATTCTCCGGTTCCCGTATTTCAAAATAAGCGTTAGACATAAGTGTAAAGTCCTTTAATTAAATAATCCTTTTTGTTGAATTGAAAG
>JAFGWN010000049.1 GCA_016937115.1 Balneolaceae bacterium
AGCTCTAACTCATCATCATGCCCTTCCATTTCGCCCCGGATAGCTTCCGCAAACCGGATTGATTTATTCCTGGATTCAAACTCATAATAAAACACGCCAGGTGGATGATGCGGTCGCCGCTCACCTTCAAACAGAATATCCTGTGCCGGTTTTTCACGCACGGCCTCGATCTCGGCTTCCACCGCCTTAATCGCTTTCTTGATGAGTTTTTTGGTTTCTTTATCGGTCAATGGGGTTGTTGGGTTTTTGGTATTGATTCTATTTACAGTGGGACGTTAGCATCCACACGCGAGATGTGAAACGTGAGACGGTTCGTTTCACATCTGCCGTTTGCCGTCTCACGCCTGTCGTCTGCCTATCTTGTTTTCTTTATCATGTTGGAAAGCATGGCAAATACGTGGTTCATGCGGTCATCAAAATCCGAAAGTTTATCATCGGGCACAAAACTCAATTTGCGCGATACTTCCAATTGCGTATCGATCTCAACCAGAGACGAACGCGCTATTTCATAAAAACGGCGCCGTTCCTTCGCTGATTTACGTGCTGCGCCTTCCGCAATATTTGATGCGATGGAGACCGCCGCCCTCCGCATCTGGGAAGATAAGCCATATTGCTCACTTTTCGGAAAGGAACGTGTAATTTCATAGATATTTGACGTCAATACGATGCTCTTTTTCCACACCTCCAGTTTCTTATGCTGTAAATTAATCATGACTCTCTCCAATCTTAGTTAAAGTTAATGCCACGTCTCACATTTGCCGTCTGCCATCTGTCTTCTGCCGTTTCAGGTTATTCATATAAGTCATCCAAATCAGCACCGGCTAAATCACTAAAAAGCCGGCTCACCTTTTGTGTTACCGCCTCGAAATACGCCTTCCCCTTTTCTGCCGTGGCTTTTTTGGGATTTCCCACACCGGTATCTTTGGTCACTTTCAACCATTTGCGCTCGGCCCAGGCCCAGTTTTCGCGCAGTGCTTTTATTTTATACTCTTTAGCTTCACCATTTCCGGCATCGTCCAGCGGGCGTACAAGTTCCGGACAGAGATACATCACCATGCTGGTCTCCATCTCATCAGCGTGATCACCGTTGGGGTGATCAAAAAAATCAGCTTTGTCTACTGCCTGAAACCAATTGCAAAAACTGATAAACATATCGGGATATTTTACGCCCAGCTCGCGAATCATCGGCTTGAAATTATTACCTCCGTGGCTGTTTAGAATGAGCAGCTTGTGAATACCCTGTCGGTTCAGTACTTCAATCACATCATTTAATACAGCAGCCTGCGTGCTCGGGTGCATATTTATGTCCAACTTAATGTTGGTCTGCCCGGTGTTCACCCCGAATGGAATAGTGGGTAAAATCATAATTTTTGCACCTGCTTCCCAAGCCAGCCGCCCCGCTTCTGCCGCTACTTCTTCTGCCTCATAAATATCGGTCGCATACGGCAAGTGATAGTTGTGGGCTTCTGTTGCTCCCCACGGTAAAACCACTAAATCAACCCGTTGGTCTTTCAAATCTTTCCAATTGCTTTCGGCTAAAATATATTTTCGCATAATTTTAAGATATTTCGACTTCGCTCCACTTCGTACGTTGTGTTCAATACGACATTACAAAACATTCATCATTCAACACTCATAATTCATTAATTCCCTACTGATCCCACAATTCTGCCCGGATGGTATTTGCGCTTTTATCCGATATCTGGTACCTCAGCATAACGCGGCTGCGTTCGGGCACTTTATCTTCCACCAGCTTGGCACAGGGTGAGGTGTAAATAATCAAGTCGGTATCGCGAACAAACAGCGGCAGTGATTTGCCATAGGTAGCGCCTGCAACAAAAGAGCCCTCAAAATTTATTTTCGCCTTTAAAGCATCAATAATTTTGGGAATCGTTTCATCTTCCGCCACAACAAGCCCGATTGTCTCAATTGCCGCCCGGTCCACAATGGAGAGCAGCGTATCCGCATGAATGCTATAGATAATCGGCAGCAGGCGCCCTTTTTCGGCAAACTCCCGAAATTTATTGATCAGCTGAATGGGCACAAACAACGCATCGTACTTTACTGTTTTATTATATTCATCGGGCATCAGCACTGCGCTACGCACCCCCACCTCTTCACGAATAGCATCAGCCAGCATGCGGCCAAGTTCGCCGGTTTCTCCAACCGTAGCACACGTTTCAATGCGGTCGGGCCAATCCATAAAGCTCAGCTGCTCCTGAAAAAGCTCATCGATCTCGGAATCATCCAGTCCATAACCGACCAGTTCCTCCAGCAGCTTGCGCATTTTCTCGGCCCCAATCTCCAGCCGGTCGGCTTTGTCGAGATTGGTGTTCTGCCGTTCCACGATGAAACCGCGACCTTGTTCCCCGTGCACAAGACCTTCATCTGCTAAAATATGATACGCTTTGCGCACCGTGTGGAAACTGGTTTCCAGCTGCCGGCCCAGCTCTCGTGTAGATGGCAGCACTTCGCCCACCTGGAACTGCTTGGTAACAATCATCAGCCGGATGCGATCGGCAATATATTTGGCGGAAGTTTTCAGTAGTATCTATGTTTAATCAGTAAAATTAATATTAACAAGCAATATCCTGTTCCAAAATGCTTTCGAAGCGGAATCAAAAAGTTGGATGCTCAGTGACTATTTCTTGTCCACAAGCTTCTTCAGTTCGGAAACCAGCATCAACGATTCTATGGGCGTCATCCGGTTGGGATCTACCGCTTCCAGCTTGTCTATTAGCATTTCAATGCTGGGATCAAGCTGCGTCTGAAACAGCGACGGCTGGGTGATCTGCTCCTGCTTTTTCATCTCTTTGGCCGCTTTCTTTACCGCTGCCTGCTTCTTTTTCGCCCCTTCTTCGAGCGTGCCATTGCTGTCGGTAATGTCAAGGCTGTGATTCTCCAGATTCTTCAGGATCTCTTTTGCCCGCTCAATAACAATTGAGGGTAACCCGGCCATATCGGCTACCTGAATGCCGTAGCTATGATCGGTACCTCCCGGAATTAGCTTACGCAGGAAAATAACTTTACCGTCATGTTCTTTCACTTGTACGTTATAATTAACCACATGGTCATACATATTCGCCAGCTCATTCAGCTCATGGTAGTGGGTAGCAAACAGTGTTTTAGCAGCAACTGAAGGTTGATTATGCAGATACTCAGCCAACGACCATGCAATGCTGAGGCCATCGAACGTGCTGGTTCCGCGGCCTACTTCATCCAGCAAAATCAGTGAATTGCGCGTAGCGTTGTTGAGAATATTTGCAGCTTCGTTCATCTCTACAAGGAAAGTACTTTCCCCGGCCGCCAGGTTATCAGAGGCGCCTACCCGCGTAAAAATTTTGTCTACTAATCCAATGTGCGCTTTCTCGGCCGGCACGAAGCAGCCAACCTGGGCCAGCAGTACAATCAGTCCGGTCTGTCGAAGGATAATACTTTTCCCGGCCATATTGGGACCCGTAATAATCAGGATCTGCTCATCCTCGTTTTCGAGGTGAATATCGTTCGGGATAAACGGGTCGCCCGGCGGCAGGGTCTTCTCCACCACCGGATGCCGCCCTTTGGTAATATCAATGACCTGGTCGTCGGCAATGGAAGGCTTGCAGTAATTATTGCGAAACGCAATTTCGGCAAAACTCTGCAGGCAATCGAGCTCGGCCATCGCCTGGGCCACCTGTTGGATTTCCTCTGCAAATTCGGCAACATACAGCCGCAACTCCTCAAAAAGCTCATATTCCAGCGTTTTGCTGCGCTCCTCAGAAGAGAGAATCTTCTCTTCTACTTCCTTGAGCTCCGGGGTGATATAGCGCTCGGAATTTACCAGCGTCTGCTTCCGGATAAAGTGGTCCGGTACTTTATCCTTATGTGTGTTTGTCACTTCAATATAGTAACCAAACACTTTATTATAACCGATCTTCAGCGACGAGATACCGGTTTCCTGCGCCAGCTCGTTTTTAATTTTGGTAATATATTCCTTGCCGTTTCGCGCTACGTCGCGCAGCTCATCCAGTTCCTCATTAAAGCCGTCTTTAAAAATGCCTCCATCGCGCAGACTGGCCGGCGGATCTTCGTGGATGGCACGGTCGATGCGTTCCTGTACTTCAATCAAGAGTTTCAGGCGATCAGCAATATCTTTAAGCAGCGGTTCTTCCAACTGGTTAAACTGCATTTTTATGCGTGGCACTTGCGCCAGCGACAACTTTAGCTGCATCAAATCGCGGGCATTGCCGCGACCCACGCAAATGCGGGATATCAGCCGTTCAAGGTCGCCCACCTGGTCCAGCTCTTCGCGCAGATTCTCGCGAATTTCATGGTTCACGTTCAGTGCTTCTACCGCATTCAGGCGCTCACGAATGGGCTTTAGTTTTTTAAGCGGACGCATAATCCACTTGCGCAACAGGCGCCCACCCATAGCCGTTTTAGCCTGATCAAGAATGGAAATAAGCGTGCCTTCCGTACCGCCATCCTGAATGGTGGTAATTAATTCCAGGTTGCGCTTTGTAGACCCGTCCAGTGCCATAAACTCCCGGTTCTCAAACTTCTGTATCCGGCGAATGTGTCCGAGTGACGCCTTTTGTGTTTCCTGAATGTAGTGCATGAGTGCACCCGCGGCTATATGTGCCGTTTCAAGCTCTTCCACACCAAAACCCTTCAACGAATGCGTTTCGAAATGCTCGGTGAGCAAATTATAGCCGTAATCACCCTCGTAAACCCACTCTTCTATAAAGGTTACATTATATTCTTCAAGCTCTTCGGGAATCTTGTTTTTAAACTTTTGCGAGAGCAGCAATTCCGCCGGGCTCACTGCCTGCAGCAAATCGGCTACCTGTTCTTTCGAGAGCTGGCTGACCGAAAATTCACCCGTTGATACATCAGCAAAAGAAACCCCGGCGGTACTGCCCGACCAATAGACCGCCGCCGCGTAGTTATTACGCTTGTGTTCGAGCAGTTTTTCGGATAGTGTGACACCGGGTGTTGTAATTTCGGTCACTTCCCGTTTTACAATTTTCCGCCCTGAGTTTTTGGCATCCGAGGGATCTTCAACCTGCTCACATACAGCCACGCGATGCCCTTTCTTCACCAGCTTAGGCAGATAGGTATCCAGCGCATGATACGGAAAACCTGCAAGCGGTGTCTGATCACCCCCGTTATTTCTTTTCGTAAGCGTGATCCCCAGTTCTTTACTTACCAGCTTGGCATCATCGGAGAACGTTTCATAAAAATCACCCACCCGAAAAAGTAAAATCGATCCCGGGTGTTCCTCCTTGATATCATGATATTGACGCATCAGAGGGGTTAATGATTTTGTCTTTGAAGGCATAAAGGACTTAAAGCTATATTAGTAATAGTTTATGTACTAATTTATCTTTGATATTTTATGAAAATACAAAGGAACTGATTAATCTCAATTGACGATATAGGAGTAGAGAATATCGGAACATAATTTACACCGATAAATTAATACACTATTGTGCAAAAGTATAAGAATTTCTGGAAATCCATCGTAACGTTGGTGAAAGAAAAAGATGTTTTTCATCATGCATCAGCCATTACGTTTAACCTGGTGATTTGCGCCATTCCATTTACCCTGTTGCTGATCTCAATTATCGGCTATGTGTTAAGCTATGAGGATGCCTTTCGTGAAGTGGTTCGTTATGGGCAGGAAATATTTCCCAGTTTTACCTACGAATCGCAAGAAAGTGACGTTTTTGAAGGTGCGGTGACTATCGAAACCATGCTCGAGCCGCTAATCAGTGCGCGGCAAGTGTTTGGTATCGTGGGTATCATCGTCCTTATTTTCTTTTCATTGGGGCTTTTCCATACCATCAAGCACGTAGTATTCGGAATCTTTGAAATTGAAGATCGCAAGCACCCCCTGTGGGAATGGGTACACAACTTCTTTACGTTCGGCCTTATTGGTGGCGTGATGATATTTTTCGCCATTGGTATTTCTATCTTTTCAGTGATTTCTATCCAGACGATTACACTGCCCTTTTCCGATAAAGTGCTGGAACTAAACTGGTTTTACACTTTCATGAATGCCGTCTTCCCCTTGCTGTTCACCTTGTTTATTTTTTATATCCTGTATCGCTACATTAGCGAGCGGCGCATGAAACGGCGCGTCGCCTTTGTCGGAGCACTTTCATTTACACTACTATTTGGCATTGCCAAAACGCTCGTGGGCTGGTATTTAAATTATTCCTTTTTCGGGTATCGGTACTATTATCAAGGCTATGCTATACTTATCGTTATTGGCTTCTGGGCGTTTTATACAGCTGCGCTTTTCGTCATTTCAACGATTATTGCCCGTTCATACCAAGATGCATTCCTGAAAAAACCCCTTAAAGAGAATCCTTATACCTCTATTTCATAATCAATTATGTCTCCAAAAAAGCTTGATGCCAATTTTTACCAGCGATCCGACGTGGTGCAAATAAGCAGAGAGCTACTTGGAAAAGTGCTTTGCACCCAATTCCCGGGTCAGCCGCTTACTTCCGGCATCATCACCGAAACCGAAGCCTACTGTGGCCGCAACGATAAGGCCTGCCACGCCAATGATGGCTTACGCACCAAACGCACTGAGGTTATGTACCGTGCCGGCGGTGTTGCATATGTATATCTCTGCTATGGCATTCATCATCTTTTCAATATTGTGACCAACGTGAAAGACAAAGCTGATGCTGTTCTTGTGCGAGCTGTTGAGCCTGTTAACGGCATTGACTCCATTCTTGACCGCCGCAATGCTACCAAACTGAAGCCCGCCATAACCGCCGGACCCGGGCGGCTGACCCAGGCGCTGAATATTACGACGGATTATACCGGAATTGATTTGACCGGGGATACCATCTGGATTGAAGACCGGGACAAAACCATTTCAAGTAAACAAATAGTTTCCTCACCGCGTATTGGTATCGATTATGCCGGAGACCATGCCAAACGCCCGTGGCGATTTTGCATTAGCGAAAGTAAATGGATCAGCAAATAAAAAAGCTCATCCCGGTAACCGGGATGAGCTCAAAATGAAGGTGGTTCCGGCTACGTTAGCCGTTACCATTTTCTGAATTGTTTTTCTGCTGCTTCATCATCTCTTTTTGGAAACGCTGCTGCAGTTCTTTGTCGGTCTGCAGAGCTAACTGAATCTGCTGAATACGCTGTTGTGTAAGTTCATTTTCCTGCAGTACCTTTTTCATTTCCTTCTGTGCATCCTGGCCAATTTTAGCCATCTTGGGCTGGAGATTTTGCATGGCCTTTTGCTCTTCTTCAGTCACTTCTATAGAGTCAGCCATCTTGGGATTTTGCTTACTCTGCTGAATCATCTGAAACCGCTGGAAATTAATATTTTCCTCAGCGTTAATCGCTTTCTGCATCTTCATATTTACTTTCTGCTGAATTGCCTGTGACTCAGCCGCAAGTGAAACAAACATTTTAAGTTCCTGATCCGTTACATCTTCGGCAGGCTGAACTTGTTGTTGCCCTTGCGCAAAAGCTGCGCCAGCCAACAAGATAAAGCCCATGACAAATGGTGAAAACTTTTTGATAAAATTCATAGTATAAAATTAGTTTGAATGAAAGTTACACAGTCTTGAATTAATTAGAGGAACATAAAGATTTTTTGTTCCGATTTAAAATTGTCAATCCGATGGCTAATTTGGCACCCAGATCAACAATAACAACAAAATTAATTCAACATTGAAGGAAACGCTTTCCCTCTTTTATCCGTTTTGCAATTTACAAACAGACCCTTTTTAAATATTAACTAATTAGGTACAAGTATATTATGAAAAACATAAAAACAGTTACGATTACTCTCTTTGCAATAGCTTTTCTTGCTATCAGCGGTTTTACAACAACTGATAAACCCGCAGAAGCTATGGCATGGAAAATTGATCCCGCTCACAGTAATATTTCATTTGACGTGCGCCACTTCTTTACTCCGGTTACCGGTCAGTTCAAAGATTACAGCTCCGAAATCCACTTCAACCCCGAAAACCTGGAGGAAAGCAGCCTCAATGTTGAGATTATGGTAAACAGCATTAATACCGGGAATGAAAAGCGCGACGGCCACCTGCAAAGCGACGACTTCTTTAATGCTGAAAAATATCCCACAATAACATTTAGCAGTGATAAAATTACGCAAAGCAGTGAAAATTCTTTCGTCGCTCACGGGCAATTAACTATCAAAGACGTGACGAAAGATATTAAACTTCCCTTCACTCTGCTGGGCATTCAGGATCACCCGCAAAAAGAGAATACTAAAATTGCCGGCGTAAAAATTGAGCACACCATCAACCGAAATGATTACAATGTGGGTACCGGTAACTTTGCTGAAACCGCAGTAGTCGGAGGCGACGTTAACCTTGATATCGCGCTCGAAATGCAGCACACGGTGCAATAATTCACCATCTCTTTTCATATGAGGGGCACATTTTAAAGTGTCCCCATTTTTATTTATCCAATCTCTTCGCCATTGGGTACCGCCTTTTCGGTTTGCAGAAGAACAATTCCCTCCTCATCGGACATTGCCCCCAGTACCAACACTTCGGATTTAACACCTGCGATATGCTTAACCGGAAAGTTTACGACGGCTACAATCTGTTTGCCCACCAGATCTTCGGAATTATAATTTTCGGTGAGTTGTGCAGAGCTTGTTTTAATGCCCAGTACACCGAAATCAATCTTCATTACATAAGCGGGTTTACGAGCTTCAGGATTTAGCTCCGCTTCAACTATTGTACCCGTTCGCATATCCACCTTCTGGAAATCACTGAATTCAATCTGAGTCATTGTTATTTCATCTTATCTCTTTATAATTTCATTTAATTTTAGCTATATACTGTGTTATGGAAACAACATCAAAACGCATTGTCTCGCTGCTGCCCAGCACAACTGAAATAGTCGCTGCATTGGGATTAAAAGATCAGCTTGTTGGGCGGTCGCATGCGTGTGATTTTCCACCCGGAGTGGTGTCGCTACCGACCTGTACGCAACCTAAATTTAATCCTGACGGACAAAGTTATCAAATTGATCAGCGTGTAAAGGCACTGCTGCAAGAGGGACTTTCGGTGTACCGCGTTAATGCCGAAAAACTTACTGAACTCAATCCTGATTTCATTATCACCCAGGACCACTGCGAAGTCTGTGCAGTTTCGGTCAATGATGTTAAAATGGCCACACAGGCATATCTTAACCATGCGGTTGAAATCATTTCAGTGTCACCAACTACGCTGGCCGAAGTATATGATTCCATCCGGCAAATAGCCGAAGCGCTCAATGTTGCCAAGGCCGGGCAAGCGCTCACTCAGTCCATGCAGAATGATTTTAGCGCAATCGGAGAAACGACGGTAAAACAGCCGGCCAAACAACTACTAAACATTGAATGGCTCGATCCGCTGATGACTGCCGGCAACTGGGTACCCGAACTGGCCGATATCGCAAACTTAAAAACAGAATTGGCTGAAACAGGCGCCCACTCACCCTGGGTTGAGTGGAATGATATACAAGCTCTCGATCCCGAGATAATCTGCGTTATGCCCTGCGGCTACTCCATCGACCAAACGCTGAATGAAATGCACCTGCTAACGCAACGCAATGGATGGACTAACCTGCAGGCCGTAGCAGATAAACAGGTATTCATTGCAGACGGGCATCATTACTTCAACCGGCCCGGACCACGCCTGACCGACTCCGCCCGTATCTTTGCCGAGATACTTCATCCCACCGCGGTTTCTTCCTACAGAAACCGCGGGTGGATTAACTTCTTTGACCAATAAAGACTGACACAATAAAATATTCATGACAAAAAAAGCAATCATCATTGGCGCCACTTCCGGTATTGGCCGCGCCTTGGCTGTTGAACTGCACCAGCGGGGATATACTGTTGGCGCTACCGGCCGCCGTACCGAGCGGCTGGATGAGCTTGCCGAAATGCTGGGCGATCGAATCCATACTATATTTATGGATGTTGCCGAACCTCAAAAAGCTTTAAAACAACTGGATACGTGAATTAACGATATGGATGGAATGGATGTCATCGTGCCCAATGCGGGGGTATCCAACTTCAGGGGCAGCGTAGACTGGGAAACGGAGCGCAGGGTTGTAGATGTTAATGTTCGCGGTTTTACGGCCCTGGCCAACTACGCTTTTAGCTATTTTGAAAATAAAAAAGAGGGCCATATTGTGGGCGTCTCATCCATTGCAGGTATGTTTGGGTACGGACTTTCCGCCACGTATAATGCCTCTAAAGCGTACGTCAGCAATTATTTGCAAGGATACCGGCAGCGGGCAAATCACGCCGATGCAAATATTACAATCACCGAAATTCAGCCGGGCTTTGTAGAATCTGAAATGACCGAAGGCAAAAAAGGGATGTTCTGGGTTGCCGATACCCCGAAAGCGGTACAGCAGATAGCCAATGCCATTAAACGGGAAAAGAATCATGCATACATCACCAAACGCTGGCGGCTGGTAGCCTGGGCCATAAAATTGATCCCAAACTGGATTTTAAACAAAATATGATGAAGAACGATGGCCAATGTTAGCGCCGGTATTCTACTTTTTCGCAGAAAACCTCACCTGCAGGTACTGCTTGGACATCCGGGTGGGCCCTATTGGCAAAATAAAGACGAAGGAGCGTGGTCGATCCCAAAGGGTGAAGTGAAAAATGATGAAGCACTGATTGATACTGCAAAACGCGAATTCGAGGAAGAGCTGGGATTTATCCCCGAAGGCGACTACGTGGAGTTGGGCTCGATAAAACAGAAAGGAGGCAAAACAGTACATGCCTGGGCTGTGGAATACCAAATTCCGGACGATTTTATCTTCACTCCTCAATACTTTGAGATGGAGTGGCCGCCCAGCTCAGGACAAACCGAAACTTTTCCTGAAATTGACCAGATTGAATATTTTGCCGTTTTCGAAGCCAAAAAGAAAATCAATCCTGCCCAGCAGACGTTTATAAATCGACTTATTGATCAGTGCAGTGCTAAAGAACGCTGACAAGCTTCAATCGGTTTTCATAATATCAATTAATAATTATAAAAACAGAGGTCACTATGGCTGCTAAAAAAATTTTGATGATTGTCGGCGATTTTGGAGAAGATTATGAAATTATGGTGCCTTTTCAGGCGCTGCAGATGGTGGGACATACCGTGCATGCGGTCTGCCCGGATAAAAAAGAAGGCGACACAATTAAGACGGCGATCCACGATTTTGAAGGCGATCAAACGTATACCGAAAAACCGGGGCATAATTTTGCTTTGAACGCTTCCTTTGGAAATATCACTCCCGCCGATTACGATGCACTGGTGTTACCCGGTGGCCGCGCTCCCGAGTACCTGCGCACAAATGAACAGGTTTTGATTATGGTAAACCATTTTGTGAAAAACAATAAGCCTATCGCCTCGATTTGTCATGGCCTGCAAATCCTTGCAGCCGCCAATGCGCTTAAAGGAAAAGATATGACAGCCTACCCCGCATGTGGACCTGAAATGGTTATTGCCGGTGCAAATTATCGGGAAGTGGAACCAACCGAAGTCGTCACCGACGGCAACTTGGTAACATCTCCGGCATGGCCGGGGCATCCGAAATGGCTGGCAGCTTTCCTCGAGGTACTGGGAACAGAAATATCCCACAACTGATTCTCCAAAAAACTCATTCCATAAAAAAGCCCGGCAGTGTTCATGCCGGGCTTAATTTTCTTATCTCTCTATGAAAGTTAATTCCTTAGTGAGGCCTGTTCTTTATTTGCTTTTGGAGACGGCATCATCACTTTGTCAATCACATGAATAACACCATTAGAAGCTTCAATATTTGTCTTTACCAGTTTTGTGCCATTTACTTTTGCCCCTTCATCAGCAAGCGAAACCTGGATCATTTCACCGTCAATCGTTTGTAAAACCTGGCCGTTTTTCAGATCGGATGTTGTCACGTTGCCAGCCACTACGTGATACGACAATATTCTCTTGAGCTCTTCTTTATTACTTGCTTCCATCAACTCAGCGAACTTGCCGTCCGGGAGCGAAGCAAAGGCCGAATCACTCGGTGCAAAAATTGTTATTTTCGCATTCGAATTGAGGTCATCGTCGAGTTTGGCCGTTCGCAGCGCCGTAACAAAGGTCGACAAATTATCGGTATGGAATGCTTTTTCAACAATTTTTTCCTTGGGCTTTTCGACTTTCTCTTTCTTTTCTTCAGCCGAAAAATCGATCTGTGTTAAGGCGATAATGATAAATACGCCAACTAAAGCCCACACAATTTTCATAGGAAGTTTCATAATTCAAACGCTCTTTATTTAATACTGAGGTATAAATTTGTTTTTATGCTATCAACTTGTCTGTTACATACCCTTGGCAAGATGGAATGTTCCATCTTTTTTTGATTAAATGACAAGCTATTTACCATACTTCAAAACAACGCTACACCCTTCTTTATTGCCCAATAGTTTTTTTGATTAATTCACCTTAATAATGTTTTGAAACATATTTAGTTTTAAACCACTTCATCATTAACGATACAATATTATTCATTTAAAGTTTATCTTTATAGATCATTAACATGGGTACTCTTGAAATAGTGAGGAATTACCTGAATATTATTTCTGTTTATTTCTGGCAGATAACAAATTAACTAATGCCATGAGAAAAGGATTACAGCCATTTCTTATAATTGCTATTGTAATTCTGCTTAGCTCCTGCAACTCATATTCAGGGAATGCCCAGCAAGCCATTGAAGGTCTAAGCATGCCCGAAGGTTTTACCGTAGAAGTTTATGCGAATGATGTGGAGGGCGCTCGCTCCATGGCACGGAGCTCCGAAGGTATTTTATACGTAGGCACCCGCAGTGAGGGGAAAGTTTATGCCATTCTTGATGAGGATAACGACTACAAAGCGGACAGCGTTATCACGATTGCTGAAGGACTGCGAAGCCCCAACGGTGTGGCCCTTCGCAATGGCAATTTATACGTAGCTGAGATCAGCCGTATTTTACGGTTTGATGATATTGACAATAACCTGAATAATCCGCCTGAACCCGTTGTTGTGCGTGATGATTTCCCTGCTGAAGGCCATCACGGATGGAAATTTATTGCCTTTGGGCCAGATGATAAACTTTACGTACCAGTGGGTGCTCCCTGCAACATATGCAAATCCGAGGATGAAATTTTTGCATCCATTACCCGCATGAATCCGGATGGTTCAAACCGTGAAATTATTGCTCACGGCGTACGCAACTCTGTAGGGTTCGACTGGCATCCCCAAACCGGGGATTTCTGGTTTACTGAAAACGGGCGCGATATGCTGGGCGATAATCGCCCTCCCGATGAACTTAATCATCTGACAGAAACCGGCCAACATTTTGGTTATCCATACCTGCATGGCGATGACATCCTGGATCCTGAATTCGGCAAACAGGGTAAGACGATGGATATTAACTTTAAGAAACCGGCGCAAAAATTAGGCCCACATGTAGCGGCTCTGGGTATGCACTTTTACACCGGTGCCATGTTCCCCGATAAGTATAAAAACCAAATATTCATTGCCGAACACGGGAGCTGGAATCGCAGTGAAAAAATTGGCTATCGCATTACACTGGTAAAGCTGAGAGAGGGCAAAGCGGTTTCGTATGAACCGCTTGTTGACGGATGGCTGCAAGACAAAGAATCGGTTTGGGGACGCCCTGTAGATTTGCTGCAGCTTCCTGACGGTTCACTGTTAATTTCTGACGATTATGGCGGAATTATTTACCGGCTTACGTATAAAAATTAATGATGCAATTATAGTTTTATGAGAACACAATCTGCGAAATACCGAAATATCGGATTATTAATCCTTCGTATTGGGCTGGGTACCATGTTTATTCTGCACGGATATCCCAAGCTCTTTGGCGGCCCCGTAGTTTGGGAACAGGTTGGAGCTGCCACCGGTGTGCTCGGCGTTGATGTTCTGCCGGTTGCCCTCGGCTTTCTTGCTGGAATTACAGAATTTTTTGGCGGCATCTTCTTATTACTCGGTATCTTCTACCGGCCAACACTGGGCTTCCTCATTTTTGTGATGGCTATAGCAGCATCTACGCACATTGCCAGTGGCGATCCTTTTTCTATTATTTCACATCCCATTGAAATTAGTATTGTGTTTATAGCTATGCTATTCCTCGGACCAGGAAAGTACAGCTTGAAAAACAGGCTGAGCACCCGCCAAAGACGTTGGTGAGAACTCCCATCTCGTATGAAATTGAATACTTAATGGTTTAATAAAATGATAAAGAGGCGAATTATGTGTATATTCGTTGCTTTTATATAATTAATTATCATTTATTAAATCTATTACCAGACGTTTTTTTATGCACGATATTGTTTTAATTCCCGGCGATGGCATTGGACCCGAAATAACCAAATCGGTTACCACAATTCTTGAGGCCGCCGGCGCAGATATTAATTGGATCCGCTGCTCTGCAGGCCAGAAGGCGAATCAAGGAGAAGGCACCCCGTTGCCGGAAGCAACACTTGAAGCACTTAACAAATACCCGGTATCACTCAAAGGGCCACTCACCACCCCCGTCGGTGCCGGATTCCGATCCGTTAATGTAGCCCTGCGTAAAAAACTCAGCCTGTACAGCAATATCCGTCCGGCGAAAACCATGCCCCATATCGAAAGCCGATTTGATAATGTTGATCTGGTAATGTTCAGAGAAAACACCGAGGGACTTTATATTGGTAAAGAGCAGTGGGTTAAGGAGCACAGCCATGCTGAAAGTATTGCCGTGGTAACAAAACGAGCCAGTGAAAAAATTATTCGCGCATCATTTGAGTATGCCAAAAACAATAATCGAAAGAAAGTTACGCTGGTTCATAAAGCGAATATCCTAAAGTTTACCTGCGGACTATTTCTTGAAGTAGGTCAGGAAGTAGCTAACGATTATCCCGATATTGAGTTTGAAGACCTAATTGTTGATAATATGGCCATGCAAATGGTGATGCGACCAGAGCAATTCGATGTTATTGTAACAACCAATCTCTTCGGAGATATTCTGTCTGATTTAGCTTCGGGCCTTATCGGTGGATTAGGCGTTACGGGCGCAGCTAATATTGGCGATGACGCAGCCATGTTCGAAGCGGTACACGGCTCCGCCCCCGATATTGCAGGACAAAACAAAGCGAATCCCATTGCTTTTCTTTTGTCATCATTGATGATGCTTGAACATATTGGCGAAACTTCTATCGCAGCAAACATTCGTCAGGCTGTTCATGAAACACTGGCGGATAAATCGGTTTGCACACCCGACATCGGCGGGAAAGGAACCACAGAAACGTTTACCCAGACTGTTTGTGAAAACTTATAGCTCCACGAATTCGGGTCTCATGCTTTCCGTATCCAGAAGAGCAATTGTTGCTCGTTCACCAAAGCCATGGGCTGTACCGGGATTAATGGCCAGGGTGTTTTCAACCTGCTTGTTTACTGTTTCATGGGTATGCCCGCTAATGACAACATCGTAACTGCCGCTTTCGATTAGCGCATCGGTGATAGGTTGATACGTTCCGTGATAGACCGCCAGCTTATTGCCATCGGCTTCCATTTCGAAAAACTCACCCTTTAATTCGGCCCCGATGGTACTGAACTTTTCCATGAGTAAATACCCGTCGCCGTCGTTGTTGCCAAATATCCCCTGTAACGGCACCCCTTCAAAGGGTGGAATGGTAAACGGACTGCAGTAATCGCCGCAGTGAATCACTATATCAGGATTGCTCTTTTTAAATACTTCAACTGCTTTTTTGATATGCGGCACATGGTCGTGTGTATCAGAAATAATTCCGATCAGCATGGTTTCCTATTGGTTAAGGTTATTTGTAATTCCTATTAATTAATAACCAATAACTAATTATTATTATCAATCAGTTTAAGCAGTGCATACATCGTTTTATTGTACGGAATATCTAAACGATGCTTCTCAGCCAGTCGAACAATCGCTCCTGTGAAAGCTTCGTATTCCAGCTTTTTGCCCTTTTGGCGATCCTGATAAGTTGATGTAGCAAACCCTTTCAAATCCCGGGCCGGCTCAATGATATTTTTTGCATCTTCATTCAGTAATTCAACTCCTTCGGTTTTTGCTACCATACGTATTTCATCAAACAAATCATAACACAGCGCCTCGGTCTCCTGCGACTGAAAGAGCTTCTCTACCGTTACATTTGCTATCGCCGTCGACATATTAAATACACAATTCCAGGCGAATTTGAGCCACACTTTACGGTCAATATTCGAGGTAATATGCAACGGTATATCCGCATCACCGCAAAGCGCTTGCAACGCCTGCAAGCGGTCTGTTGTTCGCCCGCTTTTTTCGCCAGCCGTTATTTCACCGAAGGCTTCATGATGAATCACGCCCGGTTGGGCGATACCTGCTCCAATCCGGCAAAACCCCTGTATAACATTTTCTCTTCCGAAAGCCTCCGCCAGTTTAGGATAATTTTCTATTCCATTTTGAATGGTTAAAATTTGCGTTTTGTCATCAACAATCGGTCTAATTTGCTTAATAGCAGAAGAAGTGTCATAACTTTTGACCGTAAAAAGTATCAGATCGGGTCTTGGGGCTTCCTGCGGATGTTCAAAAGCATCAACAGCAATCGTTGCAGTATTATCTTCACTTTTAATTTGGAGCCCTTTTTTCTGAATAGCTTCGAGATGGGAACCCCGGGCAATCAACGTAACATTAGCGGAGCTCCGCTGGGCAATTCGTCCGCCAAAATAGCCGCCTACAGCGCCGGCTCCCATCACCAAAATATTTTTATAATCATTCATCAAAAGGAATTCTAATTGACTCAATCACGAGCTAAAACACCCGGCATGGAGATATCGTTTTAATCAAAAACTAAAAACCGATCTCCCGGCACATAAATTGATACCTGAATATTTGATGAGGCAAGCTTTCCGTTTTTTACGTGCGTTTGTTGTGATCTATTTCGATAGACCAAAACCTGCGATTCACCAACCACTGTAGCGTTATTGCCGGATACGACAACAGCCGTTGACTCATCAATTCCGATTCCAACCTTGTCTGGATATTCCATCACCGCTGTTAACAACCGATTGTTGCGGGCCCGCTTTACAAAATGCTGGTCAATGATAACATCTTTTATTAAACCAAGGCCTTCATCCGTGATCAGATTATCCTTTTCCAGATGATAAAATGTAGAAGTGTATTCAGGATATTTTTTCTGATCTCCGGTAATCATAATTTTGCTCATAACCGCAGCCCCCGCGCTGGTTCCTGCGATCAGAGCCCCATTTTTATACGCGTCTTCAATAGCTCTTGCTATCCGCGGGTTTTGTTCAATAACCTTCATAAACCGACTTTGCACGCCGCCGGGAATATAGATCAGGACCGCATTGCGCAATGAATCTATCTGCGACGACATAGCTTCTTCACCATCCTCAAAATTAAAAGCTGTCGCCTCAAATCCGCGGTCAATAAACTGTAGCTTTCCGTAATAAGCTGCCGTATCAGGTACAGAACTTGCCATGGGCAAGACAACAGCAAAGTTATCTTCAGAAAGATTTGAATAAGCAATCATGCTATCGATCAGAGCATCGGATCGGTGCCCTCCGCCAATGATAAACAGCTTACCGATGTTGACGGTTGAATCATTTTCAACTGGAGTTGGATGTGCTTCTGAAAACTCCAGGCACATTAAATTTAACAAACAACCTGTTAAAAAAGTGTATAAAAAATAAATCAGGAAACGCTTCATATTTTTCACCTATAAAAAAGGGCGCTAAAAAATTAGCGCCCTTTTTTTGAATTATAAATTTAATGACGCTTTAGTTGCTTCCACCGTAACCATCATTTTGCGTTAAGGCATCGTTGGCATTGATCTCCCGAAGCGGGACCGGATAAACCAGATCAGGAGAATTCCATGACAGGCTTCCGACATCTTGCTCAAGACGCTTTTTATCGTGGAGAAAATGGCCTTCAAAAGCCAGTTCAACATATCTTTCATCAAGAATATCCTGAAGCGTAGGTGTCAAATTTGGACCAAGATTAACCCGCTCGCGGATGATCGTAAGGTCCTGTCCCGGTGTATTGGGTCCAACTTGTGTTCCCGTCCGGAAATTACTTTCAGCACGTATCAGGTACATTTCAGCAAGGCGAATAACAAGAACATTTCCGTATTGATCTTGCCATTTACCACTGCGTGTTCCTTCGCCGTCAGCATAGAAAAGATCCAGCCGGTCGTCACCCGATTCATATTTATCTAAATGCTGTTGCTGTATCTCTATATCTCCACGTCCTCCATTTCCTTGTGATGCGTAAAACGTATGCAAAGAGTTTCCGCCGTCCTGCGAAGTCACCTGTATCGCAAAAATATCTTCCGATGTATTTGCATTACTATTGTTGAAGACATCTGCGTAATTGGGAACCAGGGTAAATTCTCCTGATTCTATAACTCTGTTAGCTTCGGCGGCAGCGTTCGCATAGTCGCCCTGTTGTAAATAAATACGAGCAAGCATGGCGCTGGCAGCATACGTTGTTGCATACACGCTATTGGTAGGCGGTAGCAGGTTTTTGGCCTCTGTCAAATCAGAAATTGCCTGGTTATATATTTCCTGAACCGTGTTGCGGGGAATTTCGCTTTCTTCGTTAATGGAGGTTGTAGGTGTTGTAACCAGCGGTACCGCTAAGTTAGAGGAAGGATCACCATCATTCCAGGCTTTCCCAAACTGACGGGCAAGCTCAAAATACAGCGATCCTCTGATAAACAGCGCTTCACCGCGAACGCGATCCTGATCCCCTGCATTAACAACATCAATCGCACTTAGTACATTATTAACCGTATTGATTGTACTATAGGAATCCACCCATGCATCTGCGACAAAGGAGTTGTCAACCTGAATTTCTTTCAGGAAGATCTGCCGGGGCTGCTCATAGGTTCCTGTCCAGTTTACGTCGCCCTCGTCGGCAAGTAAATCGGGCTGCATTTGCATCAACCCGCCCCAGACGTCGGCATCGCTAAACTCATTATAAGCGCCAACCAGCACCGCTTTTACATTATCGGAATTATTAAGCGCAAGATCTTCGCTGATCGATTGCTGTGGTTCGGTATCCAAAATACTATCGCACGAGTACACTGCAAAAACAGCTGCAACTAATATGATATATGTTTTAAATTTATTCATAACACTAAAGTTTTTTAATACGGTTGATTATTAAAGGCCAAGATTAATTCCAATGGCAAAAGTTCTGGGCTGCGGGGCCGAATAAAAATCGTTGCCCAGCGCCAGGTTGCCATCCAGATAATCAGCCGTTACTTCGGGATCCCAGCCTTCATAATTGGTAAACGTCAACAAGTTTGATCCCGTCACAAATAACCGTGCGCTACGAATATTTGCCTTACTAAGCAGTTCTGCCGGCAGGTTGTAGGCGAAGGTTAATGTTTTTAACCGCAGATAGCTGCCGTCTGAAAGGTACCGGGAAGAATTAACGTTGCCGTTACCCAACCCAAGGCGGGGTTCTGGCACATCGGTTTCATCACCGGAATTCTGCCAGCGATCCAGTTGATCAGCTGTTTGATTATCAAAGTACGATGCTCCGGATGACATATAAACTCCACCACCATTATAGATGTCATTTCCAACTACAAACTGGAAAAGCACACTCAGATCAAAACCTTTGTAAGAGAACGAGTTATTTAACCCGCCGATGAAATCCGGATTGGGATTCCCGATAACAACCTGATTAGCCTGGGAGGGATCATTTGTGGTTCCTGTACTATGATCTACAACACCGAAGCCATCTTCTCCTACATCATTCACATAGAACAGCGCATCTCCTGTTTCAGGGTCAACACCGGCATATTCATAACTATAGAATACCCCAATGGGTTCGCCTTCAACCGCTCTGTTAATATACCCGCCTTCAATAACCTGGCCGTTGATGTCGCCAACTTCATTGCGGTTGGCTGCAATATTAAAGCTGGAGGTCCAAAGGAAATCCCCGGCAGAAATATTTCGTGTGTTTAAAACAAATTCCACACCTTGATTTGTTAGTTTCCCCACATTTCTTGTCTGTGTAGTAAACCCAGTCGTTCCGGGCACATTAACTCCCAGCAGAAGGTCTTCCGTATTTTTGATGTAGTAATCTAATTCTCCTGTAATGCGATCATCAAACAGTCCAAAATCTAATCCCACATCAAGCTGGGTGGTTGTTTCCCATTTTAGATCAGGGTTCGGTGTTTGCGATGGTTGCAGTGCCGAAGCCCCGGCATACGAAACACCGGCATATAATCCCAACCCGGGGAAATTCCCAATATTGGCATTTCCCGTTTTTCCATAGCTTGCACGAAGCTTCAGGAAACTGACCGTGCTTGCATCCGACATGAACTCTTCATCCGAAATAATCCATCCCGCCGAAACAGAAGGGAAAAAACCATACCGGTTATTTTCACCAAACCGGGATGAGCCGTCCATTCTTGCACTTAATCCCAATAAGTATCGGTCTTTGTATTTATAATTCGCCCGTGTAAAATACGACAAGAAACTGTATTCCGTTTCAGAGCCACTTCCCAGCACAATGTCTGCCGCATTTTGAATCTGCGTAAAGCTACTGTTTGGAAAGTTATCACCCTGAACTTCTGTGTAGTCTTGCTTATAAACATTAGCACTTATACCGGCTATCGCTTCAATATTATGATCCTGTGCAAATATATTGCGATAGTTCAGGTAACTATTAGTTGTATAGTTCAATGCTTCAGTAAAAGCGCTGTATGCCGTACCTTCCGATCCGGTATAGTACGAAAGTTCATTATCGTAATGGTAGGCTTCGTTTTGATTCAGGATATCGGTGCCAAATTCACTGCGAACGAATAAATTGGGATTAAACGCATACTCCGCATATACATTCCCAAATGTTCGGTTCAGCTTGGTCTTGAATGTCGAATTATTGGTAATATCCAACGCGTTATAGTAGTACGTATTGATATTGTACTCATTTGTCGCCTGGTAACCGCTTGCATCCGGATCATCTTCAAAAATTGGTGAGAAGGGAATCTGGGCAACCATTTGCATGGGGGTCTCAAACAAGTTGTCATTCCCCAAACGGTTATTGATTGTACGGTTGACACTCAGATTCAGCCCCACCTTAAATTTTTCCGAAGCATCATGATCAACGTTAATGCGCCCGTTTATGCGGGTGTATTCATTATCAATAAGAATACCATTTTGATTGCTGTAGGCCCCAGAGACAAAGAACCGGGTCTGTTCATTTCCAGCGCTCACACTGGCGTCTACTTCTTGTCCATAAGCATCTTGGTAAGCCTGATTTTGCCAGTCAAAATCGATGGGGTTGTTCCTCCAGTCAACGCCCTGTCCATAGAAATCAAAAACACTTTCCGTATAGCTTACCCAATCATTAATAGCAGCCTGCTCAGAGGCATAGCCATCCGGATTCCCTCTTCTGTTATAATCATATACGGCCCGGTTTTCGGCTGCTTCTAAAAAGTAATTGATATATTCTGAGGAACGCATGAAATCACGGTTTGTCGCCGGCTCGCTAAAGCTGGTTTGATAATTAACATTAACCTGTGTTCCACCGGCCCTTCCTCTTTTAGTAGTGATGAGTACTACCCCGTTCGAACCGCGTGATCCATAGATGGCGGTCGCTGATGCATCTTTTAAAACATCAATCGACTCAATATTGCTGGTATTTAAGGTTGCCAACGGATTTGTTTCATTATCGAAAGATGACAAACTGGCTGATGTAACCGGTATACCATCAATAACATATAGCGGCTCGGCACTGGCCGAAATAGAAGAAGTTCCCCGAATACGTACACTAATTCCCTGCCCCAGTTTACCATTTCCGGCATTTATAAATACGCCGGCAGCCCGACCCTGAATAGCAGACTCAAAACTATTGACCGGTATTTCAGCTATATCTTCTCCCGAAACCGATGCAATATTACCTGTTAAATCCCTTTTTATTTGAGAACCGTAACCAACAACCACCACATCCGAAAGCTGCTGGATATCAGTTTGAAGCTCCACATTAATTTCAGTACGATCGTTAACAGGAACCTCCTGGGTAACGAATCCTACAAAAGAAAAAACAAGCGTATTATTACCTTCCGGCACAGATAAACTGTACTCACCCTCCTGATTCGTTGCAATCCCGATTGTTGTTCCTTGGACAACAACAGAAACACCGGCCAAGGGTTCACCATTAGCAGCACTTGTAACCGTGCCCGATACCGTTCGGTCTTGTGCGTTTGCCTGAAAGCTCATAAAAAACAGCAGTAAACACACCATCCCAAAAATTGTAGCTTTTCTTAGCATAAGAACCTCTTCTATTTATTAGATGTTGACTCCTAATTGCTTCAAAAAAATAAAGGTGGATAAAGAAAGGGAAAAGGACAGTTACAAAATGCCCTGATTTAATTTATTTTTCCTGACCCCAATATTTTAAAACAATGTTAGTTTAGAATTAAATAATTATAAATATATAAGGCAAAATATCACGGCGATATCCTTTATTATTTACAAACTATTAAATAAAAGAGGGGCAAACTTGTATCCAAAAATAAATAAACATCACATAAACAATGTAAAGTTTATCTATTAGTACGCATCCCTTTCATCTTTTCTTTAGCTAATTTCTTATAGGGTTCGCCGGTCTTGGCATCAAGGGTGGTTGCAAAAAATTTAGCTGCATTTTCTTTATCTCCCATTCGAGAAGCTGCTAACCCTGCATAATAGGCCACAGCGGGATAGTAGTTACGATGGCGCGTTCGGGGTAAGTTTTTACTGTAGGCTAACGACTCTTCGAACAGGGAGCGGGCTTCTTCATATTTATCTTTTCGTAGCAGAATGCGCCCCTTCCAAAACAGCAGCTCTTCCCGAAGCACTTTCCGAAATGCAAGGTTTTCCTGTTCCCACCTTTTTAGCGCTTTATCAATGACCGACCTCGCTTCGTTGTAACGGTTTGTCTTAAAAAGGTTTTTTACCAGCAGCCGCGCATAGTAATTGTTGTTGGGATACTGCTCGTACAACGTTTGAAAATAGCCAACCGCTTTTTGGTAATTTTTTTCGTAGTTGTAATTGATATTACCGAGGAAATAGGTCGCTTCAGCCCGGGCAAAGATGGCCGTCTCTGATGCATCGCGCATATATTTTAGCCCACTTGGTTTATCGCCATTGGGCAGAAACCACGAGACCGTCTTCACCACCGGATATTCTTCTGGCAGATATGCAGAATAGTACAATTTTAATCCTTCAGCCAATTTCAAATCGGGCAGGTCGGGCACATTATCTTTTAAATAACTATACGCATTATAAGCTTTACGTGCTGCATTCAGGCTGGTAGTCCATTCATCACGATTGGAATACTGCCGGGCAATATAACCGTTAGCCACCGTTCGTATAATTAACGCATCGGCATGGCCGGGCTGCTCATAGAGTAATTTTGAAGCGGCGTAATCAGCCTTTTTCATCATTTCATAAAAGTAGTCATCCCGCGATGTGTCATGTAAATCGGATAACAAAACCCACCAAAACTCCATGCCCTCCATGAGCTGCCAGAGCGGATGCGAAGGATATTTCTCTTTCCATGGGTTCAACTTTTGATCGGCACCATTGGCATTGAAATTATAAAGCGAATCGACAGCCGCCTGAGCATCTTGCCGAAATTGCTCATTTTTAATAAGCTCAGGCACCTGGGCGATAGTGGTGCCTGCCATCATTAATACCAGAAAAGAGAAAAAAACAGACTGAATCGTTTTCACAAAAATCTTTTTTGTTGTATAACTCTCCTGAACACTCTTTTATTTTAAATACGCTGTGAACCAGTCTCTGCTTTCTACAAATGCTTTTTGCAGTGGCTCCGGAAATTCGCCATCATCAAACGGGTGGCTTCCGCCAAAGGTATGGCCGGTATCTTCCAGTAAGATCAATTCCTTATCACTCGATGAGCATGCATCCAATAACTGCTGTGCATTGGTATGCGAAACGGCTTCATCCCCTTTGGAATGAATAAAAAGTGCCGGAATTCTCAGTTCATCAACCCGGTTTAACGCAATAACCCGGCCGGCATTTTCGCGGGCATCATCCCAAACCACTTTTTTCACCTGCATAATTTGCCCGGTGCGTCCGTTCTTTATTTCTGTCACACCTTTGGTTTTCCAATCGCGTTTCATTTTATCACTCCATCGCGCGTTGTAATCGGCCACAGCCGACCACGTAACCAGGCATTTTATTTCAGGATATTCGGCCGCAGCGGCAACGGCTGTTTGTCCGCCCCGCGAATGACCCAGAATTCCCACATCATTTGCATTTAAAGGTTCACCGTCAGCCGTAATTTCTTCTTTGTGGATACCCCGAAGCACGGTGCCCACATCATCCAAATCCTGGCTGAGTGTTTCACGTGCAAACAGGTCAAGCCGGTCGAATTCAAGCGGATCTTTACCGATGCCATTCAACGAAAAGTTCATCGCTAACACCGCAAAACCGGTCTCTGCCAGCCGCCGACAAATAGCTGGAAATGTACCCCAGTCTTTAAACCCCTTAAAACCGTGCAAGAATAAAATTGCAGGAAGTTCTGATAACTTCTCATCCTCGGGATGATACACATCAAACCGAATGGGAAGCCCTTCTGATGATTCGATAGCGCTCGTTGTTTTGGAAACAGTCTTGGTCATTATTATCGCTACTAATTTTTTTCGAACTCCAGTGGATCGAGCTTTACCAGCTTGCGAAGGGCGTTCACTTCATTTTCACGCAGATATCGCCAGCGTCCCATCTTCACATTATTGAGCGTTAACCCGGCGTATTCAACACGTTTTAATTTGGTAACCTCCGTCCCGAAGTACTCTACCATGCGGCGCACCAGACGGTTGCGGCCTTCAAATATTGTGAGAATAAAGCCTTCCGGTGTTCGGGATAGTTTGTGAACACTGGCGTTGCCATCTTCAAGCTCAATACCTTGCAGCAGCTTCTGCAGTTCATCATCACGAAGGGAGCGTTTGGTTTCCACTTCGTACGTTTTTCGAACTTCATAGCTGGGGTGCATCAATCGGTGGGCTAAATCGCCATCGTTAGTTAAAATAAGCAGTCCCATCGTGTGGCGGTCGAGCCGGCCTACCGGATATACGCGCTTGCCGGTGGCATCTTCAATTTTATCCATCACCGTATCACGCCCTCTGGGATCGTCGGTAGTAGTGATGGTATCTTTCGGCTTATTGAGCAGGATATATTCAAACTTTTCCAGGCTCAGCGTTTGTCCTTCTACTTCCACGCGATCGGTACGCTGTACCTTTACCCCCATCGCCGTAACAATTTCGCCGTTCACCTTCACTTTTCCTTCGGAAATATAGGTGTCGGCATCGCGGCGGGAGCAAAACCCGCAGTGGGCGATATATTTATTGAGACGTATCTTTTCGTCTTTATCATATCCTTGTTTTGCCTGGGATGATGATTTTTGCTGCTTGCCTCTTCGAGATCTGCTCATTAAAAATCTTTTTAAAATTGCGGGTGATGATTCGATTATTGCTGCTCCGTCTCTCCTTCGTCTGCTTCATTTAAAATTCCCTCTGTATCATCCATTTGCTCCACTTCTTCTGTCAATCCTTCATCTTCCAGCTTTTCTACAGCGTCCAAAAGAGAAATATCACTTTCATCGCTATCTTCACCGGCTTCCATATCTTCTAACTCAAGCTGACGATCAAACAGAAACTGGCGGTGTTCGGCCATGTCGTCATCTTTTAAAATCTCTTCAATTTCGCGCGGCTTGGGCAGCTCGTCAATCGAGTTAAGGCCAAAGTGTTTAAGAAAGTGCTTCGATGTTTTATAAAGGAGCGGTTTGCCCGGGGCATCGAGCCGACCAGATACTTCAATAAGCACTTTTTCCAGCAACTGTCGCAGCATATAACCGGAATCTACACCGCGAATGTCATCCACTTCGGGCTTGGTGACGGGCTGCTTGTAGGCCACAATCGCCAGCGTTTCAATTGCCGACTGGGAAAGTTTGCGATAGGCATCTTCATGCTGAAAAATGCTGAGCCACGGTTCAAACCGTTTGTGTGTGGCAAAAGTATATCCACCGGCAACTTTGGTGATTGTGAACGCCAGACCGTTTTCTTCGTACCGCTGGTTTAGTTTTTCCACAAAAGGAGCAATAGCCTCGGGCTCGAGCTCCAGGTTTTCATCCCCCTGGCTGATGAGATCACATATTTTTGCGGCATCAATCGGCTCGGGACTGGTAAAAATAAATGCTTCAATCACGGATGAAAGCCGGGTACCGTCAATAAATTGATAATCATTCATAATTTAGCATCAACAACATTTTGGAAAACAATTCGCTGAACAATATTCGGGTTAAAGATACAAAAATTTAACCGTCCTGATATTCCTGTGCAATAAAAAAGCCATCATTGCCCTGCTGTTGATATAACGGCATCAGCAGATAGCCATTACACTGCGCCGTTATCTTTCCCTCCTTGTCGGTTGCGAGCCATTCCCCTTTTTTTACCGTCTGAAAATTATTGAATCCGGCCCGCATCCTAAACTCATCACCGGGCTCTATCATGTGCTGATAGACCAGCTCCACCCGGGCGGGAAGCTGCCTATTCTCCTCGGCCAGATATGCTTCATGCTGTTCAAATGCCGGTAAGTTGGTAGTGTTAATACAGCCGACCTCATCCAGCATAGCCAGCATAGCTGCGGTATTGTTTTTTATTGTGACTTTGTTTTCGTGCTGACCGCCTTCCAGCGCAAACGTTACACAGCCTCTATCCTGATAATAGCGAAATGCCGTTCCCCGCAATGTTTTCTCAATCCCAAAAATGAGTGGCACATGCAATTTCGAAAACAAATTAATGTGATCTTCTTTACGAGCCGTTATTGCAAACATTCCTCCTTCGGCCGAAAAGGAGTGCAAGTCAGCAAATATTACCGGATGCGATGATGTCCCTTCTTCAGGTAGATATTCATCCAGAATATGTAATATCGATTTTATCTGGCGGCGTTCATTCGACTTCAGCTCATTGCTGGGCGTCCGGCGTATTTTATCAATGATAGACGGGAACCATATGCGGTTCATATCTTCATCGATATAACGCACGCTCTGTTTAAGCGCTGCAATATTCCCGCGAAGGGCTAAAAAGTGCCCTCTAAACAGGTGGCTTTTCTCCTGAAGGTTTTCAATCACATTCTGCAACGCCGCAACGCCGGAAGGCTCATTGCCATGTATGCCTCCGAAGGCAACTACAGTTGGTCCATCGTATTGTCCTTCAATCAAACCAATAACCCGGTTCACCTCTTTTGCAACGGTACTGCTATTCATCATCAGAATCTTGCTTCTCTTCGTCTTTATTTAAATGTAATACCCGTATCAATCGTGCTGCAATGCGCATGTAATTTTGCTCCGTTATAACGCCCACCAACCGATTATTTTTTACCACCGGCAGGCATCCGATTTTCTGGCTGTCCATAATATCCATCGCCTCAATGATGGACGCCTCGGGATGAATCGTGATTGGATTTTCAATCATAATATCTTCTACCGTTTCAGGCAGCGCATCATCATGGTTGATGGTTTTGCTGTATTCTCTAAACAACATACGCATTGTTACCAATCCAACCAGTTGTTTTTTATCGTCTTCGACCGGCACATAACGGATTTTTCGCCACTCAATTAAATTGGCAATAAACTCCACAATATCGTTCTTCTGAACGGTAAAGAGATCGGTCGTCATGAATTCTTCGACCAACAAGTTGGACGGCTGCCAGTGCTTCAGGTCTTCCATGCGAGCGCGCCCCCATTTGTGAACCGGCTCTCCTTTTTTCTGGTTTTTTATCATTGCTGTAGTGATGGCGGCCAGCGTCTGCTCTTTGGAATTATTCTCCTTCATCAGCGAAGCATAATTGTTAATCATCCATGTGGAGGCCGTTTGCCCCGATTGCACGCGCTCTTCAATAATGCCTAAATAACTATCAATATCTGATCCGGAAATCGAAACTTTGTCAAGACCTTCACGGGCAATGGGCAACAGCTCTTCTAAAATAAGATCACTGGCATTCACACGCTCATTGTCAATCCACCGAAAGGTGGTATCCAGTCCCAGCTTTGATGCCGCTACAAAATTTAGCCGGGCGTTATCAAAATCCATTACCTGACGTATATCGGGATAGTAATCATCTAATTTATTCAACAGTCCGAGCCAAAAGGCCGTATTCGCTATCTCATCCGTAACGGTTGGGCCCGACGGGAATACCCGGTTCTCGATACGCAAATGTGCTTTACCGTTCGTTACTCCGTAGCAGGGACGATTCCAGCGATAAATCGTACCATTATGTACCTGAAGCGCTTTGAGCTGTGGCGGCGTGCCGTTTTTCATTAGTTGCTCTACATCTTCGTTCACTTCCGAACTGAGCATCACGCGGTAACGCGCCGCATCTTCCTGGAAAATCTCGAGAATACTTTCATCAACCCACTCATTACCGAATGTTACCCGGGGGCTGCTTTCGCGCAGATGGTCGCCCACTGTTCGCGTATCAACCGACTGCTGAAACAGAGCAATGCGCGTTTCACTCCATAACCGTTTACCAAATAAAAATGGTGAGCCTACCGCGCCGGCCAGTACCGGTCCGGTAATCGCCTGTGCAATATTATATTTGCGAACAAATTCTTCGGGCTTAATCTGCAGATGCACCTGGAACCCGGTATTACAGGCCTCCAGCAGTGGAGAATCAAATTTCATGAGCAGTTCATCCATTCCCTGGATGCGTAAATCAAACTCTTCGCCGCGCAGCTTGTTAATGGCTTTGCAAAGCGCCCGGTAGCGCTGTAATGGAGTAAGATTTTTTAAATCAACGTCTACTTTTCGAATGGTTGGCAAAATTCCCGTCAGCACAATTTCACCGCCAAGCGCCTCGGTTTCTTTACGGACTTTGTCCACGTTTTCTTGCAGGTCTTCCTCCATCTTCGACAGGCAATTGCCTTTAAACTCAAGTGGTTCCAGATTGATCTCCAGGTTAAACTTAGCAAGCTCGGTGGTGAAGCGCTCTTCATCATCAAGCTTCGCCAACACTTCCATCGCCATGGGAAAAGCCTTGGAGTGGCGGTCAACCAAACACAACTCCTGCTCGGCTCCAATGCGGATGGGATCTGTCTCAAACCAGTCGCCTTGCAACATTTTATCCAAAGCACGGATATCCTTTAGCACGTACTTCATAAAGCGCTGTACCTCCTCTTGGCTGTCGGCAAGTTTTACGCGTTCTTCACCCATAGTCGACCTCTTAACTTATAAGTGTCAAAAATTTGTACTGTTAATAATCGCATTTCTGTAGCGGAATGCAAATAGTAAAATACTATGAAATAGTTCTGAAGGAGTTAAACTCCCAAAGGTTATAGTTGTTCAGTTTTCGTTGCCTAAATGCTGGAAATTTGTATTATTTTTGGGATACAAAGTTTGGTTCCGTCTCTCTGATATCTTGAATTCGACACCAAAACCACTACTCCAATGCATCAACATTTACGTTGATTCGCACACCACTTGATCTGTCCGGCTTCTGGCCATCGTACCGGTTAAAGGTCTGGTCCAGCAACTGCTCAATCGCGCCGGCCCCATTCGAAGGATTTATCTTTAGCATCGTCTCCCAACGGTAGTATTGCTGCATACGAGCAATAGCCGCAGGCGATGGACCCAAAACGGGACCAAAATCATCAATGACCTCAACCAAACATTGGGTAAAAGCTTGGGCCACTTGCTGTACAAGTCGTTCATTCTTCCCTTTAAAAATAAATCGTATTATGCGGTTATACGGCGGATAGCCCAGCGATTTTCGATACGAAAGCTCGCGCTGGGCAAACGCCTTGTAATCGTGGGTTTTGGCCGTCTGCAGGGCCGGATGATCGGGCTGCCAGGTTTGGAAAAAGACGTGCCCTTCCTTTTTGGCTCGTCCCGATCGGCCTGCAACCTGGCTCAACAGTTGATACATGCGTTCGCTTGCCCGAAAGGAAGGAAATGCCAGTTCAGTATCAGCATTGATTACCCCCACAACTGTTACATTCGGGAAGTCTAACCCCTTTCCTACAATTTGGGTACCCACCAGGATATCCGCTTCTCCACGGCCGAATTTAGAGAGTATCGTTTCATGCGCATCTTTCCCGGAAGTAGTATCGAAATCCATACGCAACAAGCGGGTATCCGGGAAAAGTTCAGCGATGTCTTCTTCCAGCTGCTGAGTACCGCTTCCTTTTGTTTCCAGACTTTTTTCTCCGCAGTGGTTACACGCCCGCGATTGGTGCTGGCTGTACCCGCAATAATGGCAACGAAGCTGCCGTTTTGCTTTGTGATAAGTCAGGCTAACCGAACAGTTCGGACACTCCGGTAAATGTCCGCAACTTGTACACTGCACATAACTCGAAAAACCGCGTCGATTTTGAAGAAGAATAATCTGCTCGTCACGATCCAGTGCTTCCTGCATGTGATTATAAAGCGGAATCGCCAGCGGACCTTTCATCGCCGATTGATACTGTTTTAAGTCCAGTACTTTAACCACCGGCATTTGGGCTTGAAACGGGCGCTCATTCAGCCTCAGGAATGTGCTTTTTCCCTTGCGGACACCATATAACGAAACCATGCTGGGGGTCGCTGATCCCATCACAATTGGGATATCATTCATATTGGCACGCATAATGGCTACATCACGGCCGTGATAACGGGGAGCCGGATCTTCCTGTTTGTATGATGCATCGTGCTCTTCATCTACAATAATAATTCCAAGATTCTGTACCGGGGCAAATACCGCTGATCGCGCACCAATAGCAATACGCTTTTTACCCTGCTGCAGTGCTTGCCAGGCATCAAACCGCTCGCGTTGCGTAAGCCGGCTGTGCAGTACCGCAATATTATCGCCAAAAATCTGATAAAAGCGTCGGACAATCTGGGGCGTCAACCCAATTTCGGGCACCAGGACCAAGCCACCCTCCCCTTTTTCCAGTACTTTTTTCAGCGCATGAATATAAACTTCGGTTTTGCCACTGCCCGTAACGCCGTAAAGCAGAAAGCTTGCAAACCGCTCTTTATCAATCGCTTTGGATATCTCACCGTAAGCCGCTTCTTGCTCCTTATTTAGCGTATTCAGCTTTTCCGGTTCATGCGCATAGGTATAGCTTAAATCATTAGCTTCCACTTCCCGGGCATAAATCAACCCTTCATCCGCAATACGATTTAAGGTGTATGATTCCAATAATTCATGGGACGTCAACTCGCGGTTAAATTTAGGCAGACCCATCTGCTGTAAAACCTGCAGGGCACGCACCCACTTATAAAGTTTGTCTTCCTGTTTATGCTGATCGATTAGCGCGTTCACTTCATCCTGATGCGCCCCTTCTTTCCAATCCCATAATTTTTCGGTCTTGGGTGATATCTTGAGCTCCGGCTCTTCCCAGATCTCAATCACCTTTTGACCAATCAATGATTTAATTACACCAGCGGACCATCGGTTCCGGGCCTCCTTGAGCAAGTATTTTTCCTGGCTTTCTATTTCAGCAACGATCTCGTTTTTTTGCTCATCCAAATGAGATTGGTTTGCAGAAGAGATCACCCGAATATACTGCTCGGCATAAAAATTGAGCCCCGCTGGAAGGGCAGCCTGAATTACCTCACCCCAGCTGCAATAGTAAAACTGATGCATCCATCGTGTCAGCTTTAGCATTCCAGGAGAGATAATGGGCTGTTGATCCATCACGCGTTCAACTTTACGCGTTTTAAATTCAGGTGTATTGTTATGAATATTAACCACCATCCCAATGGTTTTACGCCGTTGAAAAGGAACCCAAACCCGCTTTCCCGGCTGAGTTTGTTCTTTTAAATGGGTGGGAATTGCATACGTGAATGTCTGCCGTACAGCAGTAGAGAATACAATATCAGCGTAGGTTTGCAAAGAAAATCAGAATTTGTGCACAGTTAGTTGTGCCAAAGGTTACCTAAATTTTCTACTGCAATCAACAGATCATCTCAGTCATCAAACCAATAACAGATAGAGCAATAGAAGCAGTAAAGGAACCAGAAAAATAAGATTGGCGCTATGGTAGTTGGTTTTTTCCATATACATAAAATCGATTTCTAATTTCTACGAATTTCTGTATTTGCAAGTTCCGGTCACCCCAGCCAGCCATCCCGGTCCAGGCTTCGGTACTGGATTGCTTCGGCGATGTGATTTGACCGGATATTTTTTGATTTTTCTAAATCAGCAATCGTGCGGGACACCTTTAGAATCCGGTCATACGCCCGCGCCGATAATCCAAGCGATGTAATTGCCTTTTTAAGTAACTGAGAGCCGGAATCATCAAGCGGACATATTTTGCGAGCCAATTTTGTATTCATCTGCGCATTGCAATACACATTTTTAATTCCCATAAACCGCTGCGTCTGTACTTTCCGGGCCTCTACAACCCGGGCGCGGATTGCATCCGAACCCTCTCCCTTGGCTTTACTTGAAAGTTCTTCATAACTCACTTTCTGCACTTCAATATGCAGGTCGATGCGGTCGAGCAGCGGTCCGCTTATTTTACTCAAGTAGCGCTGCATCTGTGCCGGCGATGCGCTCGACGGGTTGGTTGCATCATACCAGTCGCCTGTGGGCGATGGATTCATTGATGCAACAAGCATAATTCGGCTGGGGTAACTTACACTCATACGTGCCCGGGAAATACTTACCGAACCATCTTCCAGCGGCTGACGCATTACTTCGAGCGCGCTGCGTTTAAATTCCGGCAGTTCATCCAGAAAAAGGACACCGTTATGCGCCATCGAAATTTCGCCCGGCATGGGGATGCTGCCGCCCCCGACCAGTGCGACGTCCGAAACGGTATGATGCGGCGACCGAAACGGTCGGTGGGTTACCAGTGCTTTCCCGGATGGCAAAATTCCCGACACCGAATGGATCTTGGTTGTCTCCAGGGCTTCATCAAGCGTAAAGGGCGGTAAGATAGCCGGCAGACGGCGTGCCATCATCGTTTTTCCCGAGCCGGGCGGCCCAACCATGATCACATTATGCCCTCCTGCAGCTGCCACCTCAAGTGCACGTTTTACGTTTTCCTGTCCGCGCACATCACTAAAATCCAAGATCTCTGCTTGCCCGTTTTGGCTGAACATTGTTTCCAGGTCAACATCAACGAGTGAATGGTTACCCTCATCCTGCAACCATTCCATCACTTCCTGCAAAGTTTCAAATGCAAATACTTCTATATCTTCAACGACTGCTGCTTCGGGACCATTATCAGCTGGAACGACCATATTTCTGAGACCTTTATTTCGGGCTTCCACCGCCATCGGCAGTACTCCCTTTACCGGGCGCAGCTTCCCATCCAGTGCCAATTCTCCCAAAATCAGCGTGTGATCCAATTTATCAGTTTCAATCTGGAGGGATACGGTAAGCAAACTTACAGCGATCGGTAAATCAAACGCGCTGCCTTCTTTGGGTAAATCGGCCGGAGCCAGATTCACGGTAATACGTCCCTTTGGAAAATCAGCTCCTGAATTTTTGAGTGCCGCCTCAATACGATCACTCGATTCGCTTACCGCCCGGTCGGGCAACCCAACTAAAAAATACTTGGGTATACCGTGCGACATATTTGTTTCGACTTCAATCAGCCGGGCATCAACACCTATGGTAGAGGCACAATAAACACGCGATAGCATAATTTCCTCATGAATCTTTATACGTTTCTTTACGTAATAAGACTATCGAGAAGACAAATCCTTACACATGTTTTTTATTTAATTGGATAATTTCTTAAAAATGAAGCAGGAAGACATTATGAAAACCTCCGAAAAACGAAAGACTTTCTTTGAAGAACTGAAAGGGACAACCGACGAAATAATCAATCAAATCAAACGATTAATCAAAAAAGGAAATGCCCGGCAATTAATGATTATCAACAAGAAGGGTAAAATTCTGTTTCAGACGCAACTCACTGCAGGATTGGCCGGCTCTACCCTGCTCACCTTTATGGCGCCTATCATTTCGGCTTTAGGTATGTTCGCTTTGGTGATGAATGATGTAAAAGTGGTTGTTGAAAAATATCCCGACGACCAGCTTGATGAGGATGAGTATGAAGTAGAAGCTGAAGTGATTATCGAAGTTGAAGATGAGGAAGAAGAGACAACCGAAGACTCACAAAAAGATGAGAAACCCGATAAGACCGTCGGGAAAGATAAAAAACGGTGACCTGTAAACAGTTAACAAGGCCTGGAAACTGTGAACTGAATCACTTCCAGTGTTCTTCTGCTATGGCCTCGTCACTAATTTCAACTTCAGCCAGGAATTTTTCGGCATCTAATGCCGCGCGACACCCCGTTCCCGCTGCCGTTACAGCCTGTCGGTAAATGGGATCCATCGCATCTCCGCAGGCAAAAATGCCCTCCAGATCCGTTTTCGTTGACTGCCCTTTTGTTTGGATATAGCCAACATCATCCATTGTTAAAACATCCTTGAACAGATCAGTGTTAGGTTTATGCCCGATGGCAATAAATACGCCGGTTACGTCATCAAGCGTAGTGATTTCCTGTGTTTCATTGTTGATGACATTCGCGCCTTCCACCACTTTATCGCCCAGTACTTCATGCAGTTCGGTATCCCACAGGAACTCAATCTTTTCATCATTGAATGCCCGCGTCTGCATGGCTTTGGAAGCACGAAGTTCCTGCCGGCGGTGTAGCACCGTTACCTTGCTGGCAAACTTGGTTAAGAATGTGGCTTCTTCCATGGCTGTATCACCACCACCTACAACAATAACGTGCTGGTCGCGAAAGAACGCGCCATCGCAGGTTGCACAGGCCGAAACCCCTTTGCCACGCAAACGTTGCTCACTTTCCAGCCCCAACCATTTTGCGGAAGCCCCGGTAGAAACGATGATGGATTTGGCAAAAAGCTCCGTTTCTTCATCTACTTCAAGCTGATAGGGACGCTTACTAAAATCAATATTTGTAACCATTCCGTAGCGACAGTCGGCACCAAAACGCTGTGCCTGCTCGCGAAAATCCTGCATCATCTGCGGCCCCATTACTCCTTCGGGGTAGCCGGGATAGTTTTCTACATCCGTGGTTTGCATGAGTTGCCCGCCAGGCTCGGGTCCTTCAAATACAAGCGGATTCAAATCAGCCCGTGCTGCATAGAGAGCTGCGGTTAAGCCCGCCGGGCCACTGCCAACAATGACAACATCAAATGTTTTTCCTGCAATATCTTCCATTTCTTCAACTATTGATTCTATTAAAATTCCATTCAAAGGTACAAAAATTAATAGTAAGGATAGAGTCGATTTTTTCTATTAGGATGATAGAGTGTGCAAATATAATTTGTGTTTCAAAAAGCATTGGAGGATCTGATGCGGTTATCTTATTGTTTTAATTTGCAATCCAACAACTTTTCTATAATTTAATTTCTTCAGAAATTCAGCGGAGGTAAATGTGATCATAGCTATACCAAAAGAAACAGCCAAACACGAAAAGCGGGTAGCGCTTGTGCCTGGTACTGTTGACAAATTAGTTGAAAAGGGATTGGATGTACATATCGAAACCGATGCCGGCCTGGCATCAAACTATCTGGATGAAACCTACCGTGAAGCTGGAGCATCTATCGCAGCCAATCACCGTGATCTATTTGCCAACGCCGATATTTTAATAAGCATCCAAACACCGTCAACCGAAGATCTTGACAAACTCAAGGACGGAGCTATTCTCATCTGTTTTCTTTGGGCGTTGCAGAATGAAGAAACGGTTAATCAATTAAAGAACAAGAATATTACGGCGCTGGGGATGGACGCCATCCCCCGTATTTCACGCGCACAAAATATGGATGCGCTTTCCTCGATGAGTTCAATCGCCGGTTATAAGTCTGCTTTGATTGGAGCAAATGAGCTCGATCGCTATCTGCCTATGATGATGACGGCCGCGGGGACTATTGCACCGGCTAAAGTGCTTGTGCTCGGTGCGGGTGTTGCCGGTTTACAGGCCATTGCAACCGCAAAACGGTTGGGAGCGGTAGTTGAAGCCTTTGATATTCGTCCAGCCGTAAAAGAGCAGGTTGAAAGCCTGGGCGCTACCTTCGTAGAAATCGGTGAAGTGAACGAGGACACCGAAACAGAGGGCGGATACGCCAAAGAACAAACCGAAGACAAGCAGGAGCGCCAGCGGTCAGTAATTCATGAGCACGCTAAAAAATCTGATATTGTGATAACAACTGCGCTCATTCCGGGCAAGCCGGCACCACTGTTAGTAACGGAGGCGATGGTGCATGATATGCATCCCGGGGCAGTAATTGTGGACCTGGCGGCTGAACAAGGGGGCAATTGTGCGCTTACCGAAGCCGGCAAGACGATCCAGGTTAATGAAGTAAAAATTGTTGGTCCTGTGAATCTGCCCAGCAGCCTTGCGCATCATGCCAGCCAGCTCTATTCAAAGAATATGATGGCGCTGTTGAATCACCTGCTGGATGAAGAGGCCAAACCAGTTTTCGATTTTGAAGATGAAATTACACTGAAGACAACCATAACACACCAAGGTGAAATTATTAGCCCTTTACTTAAGGACAAGTAAATTCCAAAACCTAAATAATCGCATTTCAATTCGCAGTTATTTGAAATTTAACACATTATGTCAGCCCTGATTTTCAACTTATTTATATTTGTACTGGCTTCTTTTGTTGGTTTTGAACTCATCTCAAAAGTACCGCCCACGCTGCACACGCCGTTGATGTCCGGAGCGAATGCCATTTCGGGAATCACCATCATCGGGGCGCTGGTAGTAGCAGGTCAAACCGGCAGCATTTATGCCCAATGGATTGGGTTGGTGGCAATCATTTTTGCTACAATTAATGTGGTAGGCGGATTTATGGTGACGGACCGCATGCTGGAAATGTTCAAGAAGAAAGACAAAAAGGAGGACACCGATGAGTAACTTTTTACCTCCTTCTGTACAGGTCTGGATTCCAGAAATTATTCAGCTTTTTTATCTCTTGGCAACCGGGGTTTTTATTGTTGGAATTAAGCGTCTGGGATCTCCTGCTACGGCCCGTTCGGGCAATCAGCTTGCAGCACTTGGTATGTTGATCGGGGTGATTGTTACCCTTTTTGACCAGCAGATTCTCTCATTTGAATTTATCATTGCCGGTATCGTTATTGGCTCTGCCATTGGTGCTTTTGCCGCCAAAAAAGTAGAGATGACCGCCATGCCCGAAATGGTGGCGATCTTTAACGGGTTTGGAGGTGGTGCCTCGGCACTGGTTGCGTGGGGCGAATTTTCTCGTGCAGCACCTGCAGCATTCGGCATCCAGGACCTGGTGACCATTGGGCTCAGTATTCTTATCGGTTCAATTACATTTACGGGAAGCTTTATTGCTTTTGGCAAACTGAAAGGATTTATCAGCGGAAACCCGGTAACCTTTCCCGGGCAGAATATCTTCAATCTGCTTCTTACACTTTGTACATTTGGCTTGGTTGGGTGGTTTGCCGTTGATCCAAACGCACAAATTGCATTCTGGCTTATCTTTGGTATTGCGCTGCTGCTTGGGGTACTCACCGTTATGCCCATTGGTGGTGCCGATATGCCGGTTGTTATCTCGCTGCTGAACTCATACTCCGGTCTGGCGGCAGCCATGGCGGGCTTTGTGATCAATAATAATCTGCTCATCATCAGTGGTGCGCTGGTAGGCGCAGCGGGACTTATCCTCACCAACATCATGTGCAAAGCGATGAACCGCACACTCACCAACGTACTGTTCGGCGCATTTGGAGGAAGTAATTCAACCACTGGTAGCCCGGCTGCCGATACCGACCGAACCGTTCGTGAAACCACGCCCGAAGATGTAGCCCTGCAGTGTGCTTATGCCGATAAAGTAATCATCACACCGGGATACGGTCTGGCAGTAGCGCAAGCTCAACACGTGCTCAAAGAGGTGGCTGACAAGTTAGAAGCCCGTGGAGTTGAGGTAAAGTACGGCATCCACCCCGTAGCCGGACGAATGCCCGGGCACATGAACGTGTTGCTGGCCGAAGCCGACGTGCCCTACGATCAGCTTTACGATATGGAGCAGATCAATCCGGAATTTAAATCAACGGATGTGGTGCTTATTATCGGTGCGAATGATGTCGTGAACCCGGCGGCCAAAACGGAAACTGGCAGCCCTATTTATGGCATGCCGATCCTGAACGTGGACGAAGCCGACCGGACGATTATTTTTAAACGGAGCCTTAGTCCCGGTTTTGCCGGCATTGATAATGAGCTATTTTATCGGGAATCAAACCAAATGTTCTTTGGTGATGCAAAGGATTCGCTGCAGAAACTTTCACAGGCATTGAATGATGTTTAGTCACAGGTTTGCACGGATCTAAACGGAATAATCTTAAAATAGCCTGAGCGTCTGCTCATGCTAAGCATCTTTCTCGTACCATCGCTCCGCGGTGGGACATATTCTCAGACGCTCCGCGTCATAAATATACGCAGAGCGTGTATCTGCCAGCCACAGCTGCAGAGCGACTGTAGGAGAAAATTATTCATTAATTTGTGCTAAATCTGTGGCTCACTCCACTTCTGCATCCTGCTCATAAGTTTTGATAGCCCAGAGAAAACAGATTGTCGCTGCCAGTCCGCAGAAAAAGAACACGCTTAGCAGTGCTTTGGAAACGCCATATGGACCGGTAAACACATGATCGATCAGCCAGCCCGCAAATGGCGGCCCAATGCCAAATCCCACAATGCTGATCATAAAAAGATAGACCGAACCGGCAAAGCCCCGCATATCATCCTTTACAAAATATTGGATAAGCGCCGCAGCAAGTCCGTTATAGGATGAGGAGATTACGTTGCCGATGCCGATCAATATAAAGGCCGTAAAAACAGATTCAGCAAAAAGTCCGAAGTAGTAAAAGGGGAGCCCGCCCAGTGCGGCAACTACAGCCATCCAGAAGCGTCTTGCAGATCCCCATCGCTCGGCCATGCGGTCGGCCAGCCAGCCCGAGCAGTTCACGCTGATGCCTGTCAAAAACATGAACCAGCCGTAACTTGCAATGTAGGATGGCGCGTTATAGACATCGGTAAATACCGTGCCAATAAACGCCAGCAATGTGTAACCCAGCATGGCTAAAAATGAGAAGCCAGCCAGGTGTAGCCAAATAGTTTTTTTCGCGGCCATGAAATGCACAACTTCGGCTAATGTTCGGCCTGATTCATCCCGGTCTTTGCTAAATCTGCGGGTGGGTTCCCGCAAAGCAACCACTCCCACTGCCGCAAGTATAAATCCCGGAATGGCTACCGCATAGAGCGCAGTCCGCCAATCATAGGCCTGGGCCACCGATCCGCCAATCAGGAATGACAGGCCAATACCCACAAAAATTCCTGAAGCGTAGATGGAAAATACCGTTGCCCGCTGATTCGGTTTAAAATAATCGGCCAGCAAAGAATAGACAGCCGGGCTAAGCGCCGACTGGCTCACCCCAACAAAGAAACGCGCCGTAACCAAAAAAATGAATGAATAGGCAACGCCGCTGATGAGGGTCATTAAACTCCAGACGGTTAACCCAACCAAAATAATTCGCTTGCGCGAAAACTGATCAGCCATGCGTCCCATAAACAATCCGCAGGCCGCATAAACGAGCGAAAATGCCGGGCCGTACAGCACACCGATTTGCGTGTTGCTAAGCCCTAATGCCTGGCGGATATTTGTACCCAATACAGCAATGATCTGCCGGTCAACAAAACTGCAGATATAGATCAGTGTAAGAAGCACCAGTGCAAACCAGGCATAATTTGCACTTATTTTACGAATCACTGATTTTTGCGAGGTATTCATAGAAGAAATTTAATGATGGCTGAAACTACGAAAGCATTTATTGATAATCATCCAATCAACCATTGTTTTAATGCATTGACTTTGCCATTTTCAACACGGCGTAAAATCTCAAATTAATATGACTCGATGCCCAAAAAGCAATATCCCGATCTGCCAAAACTGCCGGAAAAGTCAGATGGAGAAAAAGCCTATGCCCGAGAAATTTTAGCTGCCCTTTACGAGCATTATCCCAATCCATTCTGTGCCTTGGATCACCGGAACCCCTTTGAACTGTTGTGTGCCACTATCTTAAGTGCCCAGTGTACCGATGTTCGGGTAAACAAAGTTACGCCTGACCTTTTCGAGGCCTATCCGACACCCGAAACGATGGCCGAAGCCCCCATTCACGAACTGGAAGAACTGGTACGATCTACAGGATTCTATCGTAACAAGGCCAAGGCCCTAAAGCAATCGTCACAGACAATTGTTGAAAAACACGACGGGAAAGTGCCACAGGAAATGGACGATCTGCTGGAGCTGTACGGAGTAGCCCGCAAAACAGCCAATGTCGTGCTGGGTAATGCATTTAATACAAACGTGGGTGTAGTGGTGGATACGCATGTGCGGCGTCTTTCAAATCGATTTGGGCTGACCAATCACGAAAAAAACGTAAAGAAAATTGAGAAAGATCTGATGGCGCTGTTCCCGCGCGAGCACTGGACGAATCTTTCCCACCTGATGATTCATCACGGAAGAAATGCCTGCAAAGCGCGGATTTCTGAACCGCCGGACCATCCGGTTTGTGTGAAGTATGGTAGAAAATGTGAATGCCGAACTATGCGCGAAGCTAATGAGTGACCTGTTCAACTCAAAAACTGAACCTATCCCACAAATCCGCCCGGATTTGGATGTTATCCCCGTACAAAATAACGGCGACTCTTATCTCTATTTCCACGATATTCGCGGATATACAACTGATGATTTTGCACTCGACTACGGTGCCCGAAATTTACTTGCATTGCTGGATGGCCGAAAAAGCATCAACGATTTAAAACCCTACCTGGGTAAAAAGGTAAATGATGATCAGTTATTAGAGTATATCCGTTTTTTAGATAAAAACCGGGTGCTCTTCTCCTCCCACTATCAGACGTATGCCGAGCAATTCGAGCGCGAATATGAACAAGCTGATGTACATCACTCCGTTACAGCCGGCAACTCGTATCCCGCTGATCCGAAGGAACTGCGATCTCATTTGGATGATGCTTTCACAACATATGGCGGAAATGAAAAGGATAGCTCAAACCAACCAATTAAAGCGATGTACGCCCCGCACATCGACCCGCGGGTGGGGATGCAAACATACGTAGAGTCTTTTCAGGCTTTGAAGAACTTGAAACCCAAGCGTGTGGTTCTGCTGGCCACATCGCACTATGCCAGTCTGCATGCCAATCTGTATAAAAACGAGCCGTTTATTGTAAGCAGTAAAGATTTTGCGATGCCACTGGGTACCGTTCGGGCTGATAGAGAAGCAATTAGTAACCTGTTGCAAAATGCAAAATCAGCAGGTTTAACCAATCAAGATCGGGCACACCGAATTGAGCACAGTATCGAACTCCATATGCTGTTTCTGCAGTATATATGGAATCACGAATATTCGATTGTGCCAATTGTTGTGGGTGGTTTTGATGAGCTATTCTACATGAAGGAGAGTCACCTCAGTTTCCAGCTGGATACTTTTGCCAGACAACTGCGCGAACAGTTTAGAAATGAGGAGGAGACGTTCTTTTTAATTAGCGGAGATTTAGCGCATGTGGGTAAAAAGTTCGGTGATGATCAGCCCGCTGCTGCTATGGAAGATGAAGTCGCGCAATTTGACGGGCAGTTTTTAGAGGCAGCAGAAAACGGTTCAACCGAACAGATGCTCAGCCTGATAAAACAAAATTATGACCCATACCGCATTTGTGGATTCCCGCCCCTTTATACCTTTTTAAAAGCATTTCCCGATCTGAAAGGCCAGGTAATCAGTTATGATCGCTGGGATGAAACCGAGCGCGAAAGTGCCGTCACGTTTGGATCGATTCTTTATCAGTGAAATCCTTTCTTGTCATCCTGAACTCCGTTCAGGATCTAAGATCGCAGATGCTGAAATAAATTCAGCATGACAAGGTTACTATTTATTCCTTTATTTCCATCTTGTCGGCAAAGTAGGCTGTAAAATCTCGAAGGTCTTCCGCCATCTGCTTTTCTTCCGTTGCATTTTCCAGCGTATCGGCCATGGTTACCATCGTTTGGTGAAAGAAAATCTTCATCTCGTCAATCGTCATTTCCTTGGTCCACAGATCCAATCGAAGCGTGTCATTTTTTTCATGATCCCACATGGATAGCAGCATGGCACGGCAGTTGGCCTCCTGCTGGCCCGATAAATCTGTGGCATTCCAGGTGATGCCTTCGGGAATATTATTTTCATCCAGTTCTACAGTAATATTAATGTCTTTTTTTTGCGTGGCCATACAGTGAGTTGGGTTGATATTAACGGGTCCAAAATTAGCCAATTATTCACGTCTTCTAAAAAGATATGACGCTGTTTTTAATAAATAATGGACTTTTTCTGTAATTAATCACGCAAACTATAGGTAAACCTATCTATAATAAATCGTATAAATTATGAAAAGATCAATGTGTATCATTTGGATCATCGGGGTTACCCTGCTGGTAAGTGGATGTAATCAGGGAACCCGGCTGTTAAACAAAATTCCAGTTAACTCCGTAGAAGTAAAAGTGTTGGACCAAAATGACACTCCTGTACAGGGAGCGCAGGTCCAGGCTTCGAACGGACGGGAGACAACGACCGACAGCGAGGGAGTAGCCAAGGTTCGGTTTGGGAGTGTAGGCATTCATACCATCTCGGTATTTGCCGATAATTATATGCCGTCGAATTTTGTGGTTACAATGCCGGCCGACCGTGGTAAAATCGTCACACGACGACTGACTGGCGAAGTACGTTTTGCAGGCTTAAATTTTGGTGCCATGAACATGTATCCGCTTGTTTTCAATTACATGTTCAGCAGCTACGGATACAGCCCCCAACTGGAACCGTATAAAGAGGGACAAAGCACGGCCTGGAGTATTTCATCCGGCGAAAGTGATGGAGATGTATTAACCATGAGCAAAGCGTTTTTAAAAGAGATGGATGATGGCAAAGAATGGTGGGGTATTGAGCTGTCGAAAATGGGAGAGGATGATTCCAAGTACGTTGCCGAAATCCTTTTTTCTGAAGATCGCAGCAAAATATTGCGTTATCGGGAAAAGATCGGAGAAAGCGAAGTGCAGGAAAAACCCGTATCGGAAGGATGGTACACGCAGCCGGTTTCACTTACCGAAGAATCTGAGCAGGGAGCTGTTAAAGAGGAAAATATCCCCCTTGATACGATGAAAGGAAGCTTCAAAGCCGACCTGCTTGTATTTGGTATAGCACCCAATACAAACTTAAAGATATGGAAAGCCAAAAATTCGGCTGTACCGGGCGGCGTTCTGAAATATGAGATACAAGGCGATAGTGAGTTAGTATACCGCAACGAACTCATAGACTTTAAAACGAAGGGGGCTTCTACCATGCTCAACAGTTATTGAGTACATCTAAACAACTATTTAAACAAAAAGCCTCAATTCGTTGATGAATTGAGGCTTTTTTTGAATAAGGAAGTTAATCTTAGTAGCGGTAGTGCTCAGGCTTGTACGGCCCTTCTTTCGGCACATCGATATAGTCGGCCTGCTCATCAGTGAGCTCTTCAAGCTCGACACCGATTTTTTCAAGATGCAACCGCGCTACTTTCTCATCCAGATATTTTGGCAGCACGTGCACGCCCAGCTCAAAATCATCCGCACGATTCCAGAGAGCAATTTGTGCCAATGTCTGGTTTGTAAAGCTGTTTGACATCACAAATGATGGATGCCCTGTTGCATTACCAAGATTCATCAGGCGACCTTCAGCCAGGAGGATAATCTCTTTACCGTCTTCCAACTTGAACAGATCAACCTGTGGCTTAATAGTATCGCGTTCTGCATTCGCTTTCAGCCAGGCAACATCAATTTCATTATCAAAGTGACCAATATTTCCAACAATCGTTTTGTCCTTCATTGATTTGAAATGGCGATCAGTCAAAATGTCTTTGTTACCCGTGGCTGTAACTACAATATCAGCACGTTTTACAGCATCATCCATCTTCTTTACTTCATAGCCATCCATAGCCGCCTGAAGTGCACAGATGGGATCAATCTCTGTAACAATCACACGGGCTCCAGCGCCACGCAGCGAAGCTGCAGAACCTTTACCTACATCGCCGTATCCGGCAACAACAGCAACTTTTCCAGCCAGCATTACATCGGTGGCACGCTTTACAGCATCAACACACGATTCACGACAGCCGTACTTATTATCAAACTTAGACTTGGTTACGGAGTCGTTCACGTTCATCGCCGGGGCACCAAGCGTACCTTCTTTTGCCATGCGGTACAGTCGATTGACGCCCGTTGTGGTTTCTTCGGAAATACCGCGAATACCTTTTAGCAGTTCAGGATATTCATCGTGTACAAGGGCTGTAAGGTCGCCGCCATCGTCCAAAATCATGTTCAGTGGCTTGCCATCTTCAAAAAACAGGGTCTGCTCAATACACCACGTATACTCTTCTTCTGTTTCGCCTTTCCAGGCATAAACCGGCACGCCGGAATCGGCAATAGCAGCTGCAGCGTGATCCTGTGTAGAAAAAATATTGCATGATGACCACTGCACTTCGGCGCCCAGTTCAACAAGCGTTTCAATCAATACAGCAGTTTGAACCGTCATATGCAGGCAACCGGCAATACGCGCACCTTCCAATGGCTGTTCTTCATTATATTCTTCACGAATTGCCATCAAGCCGGGCATTTCTGCTTCAGCCAGGCGAATCTCTTTGCGGCCGAAATCAGCCAGTCCGATATCTTTAACTTTATACGGTAACTTTTCTTTTACTTCTTGTGCCATGAAATTCTTCAATTGATTTAAATTTTTACAGACCCTAAATATAAGGCTTTATACTTATTTATTCAATATTTCAGCGGATCAGTTCGTTCCAATTTAGCGGGTTACAGAGCGCTATTTTCTATACTTTTCAACAATTTTCTTTGCTTTTTCATAATCTTGCCTTGGGCCCTGGCTGCCCAGTGATATTTTTATAAAATTTCCATTTGTATCCAGAAATATTTTATATGGAATGCTGCGAACACCGATCGTTGCATACAGCTTAGTTGTATCCAGCAGGTAATTAAAGGCGTAATCGTGATTTTCAGCAAAATCTTTAGCATCATCAGCATCGTCTTCCCAGCCCGGTGTTACCGCTAAAACCGCAAAATTATCAGGATACTCTTCTGTCAGCTTTTGTAACCCGGGGAAGCTGTTTGTGCACGGTTTGCACCAGGTTTCCCAAAAATCAATCATAATAACTTTTCCACGAAAATCTGAAACGCGGACGGTATCTCCTTTAAGGGTCGTAAATCTGGCCTGCTCAATTGCATTTGTAAACTGCAAAAGGTTGAGGCTTCTCTCCGCCGGGCGACTGGTTTGCTCGGTTGAAGCACAACCTGCAGCCAGAATTGCAATACTTAAAATCGAAAATAAAGCGGATATTTTACGAGATTCAAGCTTCATGTTCTCACTTTTTTTAAATAAAATCATTCGGATCCCGCCGTTGTTCCTGTCGGGCCTTCACTCGTACTTTTATGCTCTTCAATGATCTTTTTGATTTTCTTGTAATCCTGATCCGGTCCATAGCTTCCCATGGATGATTTTATAAATGACCCATTCGCATCAACAAAAACCTTATAAGGAATACTTTGCACCTGCAGTTTTTTGTGTAACCCATTGGAATCCATCAGGTACTGAAAAGAGTAATCATGGTTTTCTGCAAATGTCTTTGCCTCTTCCCGGGTATCGGTAAATCCCGGCGTTACCGCTAAAACCACAAAATCATTGGGATACTCTTCTTGCAATTTTTCCAGCGTTGAAAAACTGGCAATACAGGGTTTGCACCAAGTCTCCCAAAAATCGATTAAAACCACTTTTCCCTTGTAGTCCGAGACGCTTACACTGTCTCCATCTAAGGTTTGAAAAGAAGCCTGCTGTACATACGCTTCCGGGGTATCATTTTGGGGGGTGTTAGAAGCATCATTTTTGCCTCCACAGGCTACCACAAAAGAAACCAAGACAAAGAGTAAGAAAAATCTGATGCACATAAG
>JAFGWN010000050.1 GCA_016937115.1 Balneolaceae bacterium
AAAAACGCTTATCGGTGAGCACTTTTCGATAGTTGCCCGAATCGTCCCGGGCTTTGGCGATTTCAGGATCAGGTGTTGTGTGGGCATCCATTTTACCGCCCAGAATTTTGAATACGAACGGAATGAGCAGAATGCCGATAGCAATGGAAATACTGCCCCAGGCCCCGCGCCAACCCAGCAGGGGAATCAACCCGGCAATGACAAGGGGCAGAATCGCTTCACCAAAGGGATAACCCAGGCTGGCAATGCTCAGTGCTTTGCCGCGCTGGTAGTGATAGAATTTAGCCATCGCCGTTTGTGCGGTATGTACACTGAGACCTTGCCCGGCCACACGCAGAATCAACAAGCCAATAAAAAGAATAGCTACATGCCAGGCAATGGAAACCGTAAAGGCGGCGAGCATCAGCGCCATGGCTACCATCAGGCTAAAGCGTTTTAACGGCAACCGGTCAATCCATTTGCCCAGAAAGGGCAGGACAACCGCGCTGCTGAGCGTAGCCAGTGAATAGAGCGAACCAAAAGCCGCATTTGAAAGATTAAAGTTGGTGAGAAAAAAAGGCACAAACAGAGATATCAGAAATGTTTGCCCGAAACTTGAAAAGAAAGTGAATGTGAGACCGAACGACAACAGGCGCCGTTCTTTAAGCACAAACTGCAAATAGTGCTTCATAATATATATGGTGTTTTTCCTCCTCTTTTTGATTAGGAATTTACGTTCAAAATTGAATGCTAAAGATACGGAGTATTTCAGCCAGCCTAAATTATTTAAGTGTTAATTCTGAGTGAGTTTTTCTATGAGGGGCATTGAGGAATTCGATGAGGAAGAAACAAATTTCTGTCAATCCAGTTTCAGTAAAAGATTGATGGTTTATCCATAAACCTTATATTCTCATCAGTTTAAAAATTATAATCAACCTCAAATGTAACTCAGTCGCAATGAAAAATTTATTTACTAAATATATTTCGGTCGTTTTTTTGGTGTTTTCGGTGATGGCAGTAGCAGCCTGCAGCGGAAATACTAATAAAGAGAATGCATCCGACACTTCTAAAATGGATGAAACGGAAGCAACTACCAATACGCAGTCAGCTAATACCCAGCAAATTACTGCGCAATCAGAAACCGCTAACAAAACCGTAGACGGTAAGCTGAACATTAATACGGCTTCCGGTGAAGCTTTTCGTACTATACCAAATGTGGGAGATAAGATGGTTCATGAATTTGAAGAATATCGTCCCTATGTGAGTATCCAACAATTCCGTAAGGAAATCGGCAAGTATGTAGATGAAGACCAGGTAGCTGAATATGAAAATTACATCTACGTACCAATCGATCCTAATAACAGTGATATAGAAACGATCATGCAGATTCCGGGCCTTGATGAAGATGAAGCGAATGAACTTATCAGCATGCGGCCGTTTGATAATAATCCCAACCCTTCTTTTATCGGAGCGATGCAGCCGATGGTCAGCGGTGAAGAGCTTGAAATAGCCAAAGGCTACTTGAAGACTGAAGGATAAGATGCAATCTACTTCTTTTGAACAGCGGCTCCGCCGGTTTTTGCTGGCGGTGACCGCTGCTATTTTTATGGGCTCTGTTTTCGAGTTGATTCTGATTGGGCACTACGAGGAAACCCTGCAGTGGACGCCTTTCCTGGTTTCGGCCATTGGTCTCGTAACCATTGCCGGCGTATGGTTTGCACCCGGTCGCACGATGTTACTTGTGCTCCGCTGGGTGATGGTGATAACGATGCTGGCCAGCCTGCTGGGTATGTGGCAGCACTTTAGCGGCAACCTGGCGTTTACACGCGAAATAAATCCATCATTTACACTTTCCGAGTCGATCTGGCCCGCCATGAAAGGTTCCTATCCATTGTTGGCGCCCGGTATTCTGTTGGTAGCAGGAGTGTTGGGCTTTGCGGCTACGTGGAAACACCCGGTGCTTAGGGGTTGAATTATCATCAAGATGGAGCCCATTTTTTATTACAATCTTGTTATTGTCTCTTCTGAAAATCTAATAAATTTCTCTTTGGTACTGAAGTGAGTTTCTATAATCGTTTTATTAACAAAGTTATCATTTCTAAAACCTGCTAAATAAGGATAGCTTGAAAATGGCCAGTCTTCCAGCTTTTCTACCAACTTTGCTCGTATTGGATTTGATGGATATAAGTTATTAACTGTATAAGGTATTCCGGTTTATCGATTATTTTAGATTTTGTGTGTGACTGAAATAGGCTTCCGTGACGATCATATCTTTTGTTTATGGCTTTAGTATATGAACTCAAGTGAATACCAACTTGATGGGGAAGTGACTTGGTCTTTTCTGTTTTAACCTGAATAATGAAATGGAAGTGTGTTGGCATGAGACAATAGGCATGGACAGAAAAGCTATTTTTAAAGCGGGTGCGGAAATTCTGAAGAAAATACCGGTAGTTTTCTATTTCTTTGAAAAGTAATTCATTGTTATTGGTTCGGTTGTATAAGTGATAAAAATTGAGTTCGTGGAATTGCATTATCTGAGAATTTGTCTTTCTGTTTCCCCATAAGACAATTCAAAGATGAAATCCTTACAAATTTATGATGAGATTAAATGGGGTGAGATCAAGATGGGGCCCACCTCCAAGGTGGACTCCATCTTGACTTCTTTTCAATGCTAAGGGCAACAGAACACCCTTTTAAGGCGTGGGTCGGCGGTCAGAACAATGCTCTTGTAAAGAATAGGCCGTTTCTTTTAGTTTCGTCCCAAAGTCTTCAGTCGAAGTTTTAGAAAGAATTTCTAGGCACTAAACCATAAAAAGCCTTCTATCTTTACTGGAATCTTTCCCTATAAAACCCTTTTATTATAATAACTCTTAATTAAAACATGGGATGGTTATGTCTAAGCTAAACTCTTCAAGTATCGGTGCATTTGTTAACGCCGGCGTTTCGGCAATGATTTTACGGGTCTTTATGTCATTTTTCCTTTTCTTCGGGCACGGATGGGGCAAGCTTGAGATGGTATTTAACGGTAATTTTCAATTTCTTGATCCTGTTGGACTGGGGCCAACTATTACCCTTATCTTCGCAGCCTTTGCCGAAGGCATCTGTACTATTTTGGTATTTCTCGGATTCTATACGCGTCTTGCAGCCTTGTTTATTATTGTGAATATGGCTGGCGCATTCCTGTTTGTTCACCTGGGAAACGATCCATTTGGGGGGATGGAAATGGCACTTATGTATTTAGTTTCTTTTGTGGTAATTTTCCTTCTCGGTCCTGGTAAATTCGCTGTTGATTCCGATAGCCGCACCAGAGTTTAATTTCAAAAAATAGGGTGACAAATACTGTCACTCTTTATTCTTATCTTTGGATTGTAAACCCGGATGCAAGATACCGGAGACCGGATTTTCATGTCCGGCATCTATAGTCTGGTATTCGGCATTCAGTATCTAATCTCTAACTTCTACGAAAAAAAATGGAATTAATTCCACTCGTTCTGCTCATAGCCGGGTTAATTCTTGGTTATCTCATTGCCTATTTCAAACAAAAAAGTTCGCAGGTTTTAAGCCGCGAAGAAGCCGATACACTGGAGCGCGAACGGGAAGAAGCGCTGCAGACCATCAGCCGGATGGAAGAACGCAGCCAGAATTTGGCTAAGCAGCTGCGGGAAGTCGAGAAAGAGCAGAAAGAAGCCGAGCGGCAGGCCAACAGCGCCGAGAAAGAGAATGTGCGGCTCAACTCCATTAATGAAACGCTGAAGGAGAAGCTCGACGAGCAGAAGCAGGAGATGGAGAAGCTGCAGGAGCGGTTTAAGGATGAGTTCGAGAACCTGGCGAATCGCATCTTGGAGGAGAAGAGCAAGAAGTTTACCGAACAGAACAAAGAGAAGCTCGACCAGCTGCTGAAACCCCTCGGCGAAAAGATGGAAGCCTTCAAAAAGAAGGTGGAAGAGACGTACGAGAAGGAGATGCGCGAACAGACGTCGCTGAAGGAGCAGATCAAGCAGATGGCGGAGCTCAATAAACAGATGACGAAGGAGGCCAACGATCTTACAAAAGCGCTGAAGGGTGAATCAAAGACGCAGGGAAGCTGGGGTGAAGTTATTTTGCAACGGATCCTTGAGAAGTCGGGCCTTACCAAAGGACGCGAATATGAAATTGAAGAACATCATACCCTGGACGATGGCAGCCGGCTGCGTCCCGATGTTGTGGTTAACCTTCCCGATGAAAAACGGCTCATTATTGATTCCAAAGTATCGCTCACGGCGTACGAGCGCTATGCATCGGCTACCGAAGAGGATGAGCAGCAGGCGGCATTGCGGCAGCATGTAAGTTCATTGCGGAGCCACGTGAAGAATTTAAGTGGCAAAAATTATCAGCAGCTTTATAGCGGTAGTAGTCCCGATTTTGTGCTCCTTTTTGTGCCGATTGAGTCGGCATTTGGCGTGGCGCTGCAGTATGATAGCAGTCTTTATTATGAGGCATTTGATAAGAATATAGTGATTGTGAGTCCGTCTACACTGCTGGCGACACTGGCAACTATCGACAGCGTCTGGAAACAGGAGTACCAGAGCAAAAATGCGCAGGAAATTGCTGAACGGGGCGGGGCGTTGTATGACAAGTTTGTACTGTTCGTGGAAAGTATGCAGGATATCGGCAACCGAATACGGCAGACCCAAGATAGCTACGACGAGGCGATGGGCCGCCTTTCTGATGGTCGCGGGAATGTTATTCGCCAGGTTGAGATGCTTCGTGAACTGGGCTCCAAGACAACGAAAAATATGCCAGGTGAGTTAACGGATCGCCCGCAGCTTGATGACGGAGAAGAGGATGAAATGAAAGATGAAGAATTGGAAAATTAGGAAGAATCTCCATAAAAATGGCAACTTCTTATACACAGTGAAATGTTTATTGGTTAAGATGTAGACATAATATAGTTTCTGGTTCATACTAATAAGACATTCTAAAATTGAATTCCTTACACAAATAGCAACTTGTCATTCTGAATGGGGCGCTGTTGAATCGAAATTCTCCATACTTAGGAGTTTCTCTGTTTACTTGGAGATTCTTGGCTGTGCTTAGGATTGCATATCGATACCATTTTCTTTTTACCAGTTTCATTTAGATATTCATTCCTATGAAATTATTACAATCTGTCTTTATTGGGCTAACTCTCACTTTACTTTCAATTACCTCACCCTTGCAGGCGCAAAGCCGGTTTCAAAGTCAGCATCTGAAAAATGTAGATGATGCCCGCCGCAAGGCTGTTGCCGGTACATTACTGCCGGTAGCAGTAGGTATTGGAGCGGCAACATTCATCGAGAGTAAAACAGTGGAGACCACCGGATCTATGCTTGCTATTTACGGACTAATGATGGGGCCTTCCGCCGGTAATTTTTACGCGAAAGATTATCTGCGGGGTATGTTGGGTGTTGCCGCACGGGTGGGCGGCGGTTTTCTCATACTTGATGCCACGCGGGAACTGGCAGGTGATGATGTAGCCGATGCTGTTGGCTGGGATGATGAATCCGTTTCGCTTACGGATACAAAAATCCTCATCGGCAGCGGACTTATTCTGGGGAGTGCGGTGTATAATATTATTTCTGCAAAGGCTTCGGTAAACCGCTATAACGAGAAACAGGGGTATGTGATTGGTATGGTACCGGGGATTAGGAAAGGAAAGGTGTTTCCCATGATTACGGCCTCAGTTCGTTTTTAGCCATGTCATTCTGAGGATCCTGGCAGGGTCGGGAGACGAGGAATCTCAAATGCCCACCAAGTATATCCTTTGCGAAATTGAGCGCTTTTTTATGCTTTCAATTTCTTCATTCTGTTCGTCGAGATGTCAAGAGGGGGATTCAGTTTCAACCAGATAGAATCCCGGCAGAACCGGGAGGTTGATCTCCCGGGGTGTCAGTATCTTGTGTTCCATCTCTTTGTAGCTGACACAGCGCTTCATTTTAAGTCCATGATCTGCCAGAAATTGCAGGTACTTTGGCTGACTTAAATGCAGTTTGAGTTGCTCTCCCGCCAGCTTAATGCTGTTTTTGTAAACGGCGGATCGAAATCCGGAAAGCTCCTGTAGCGAAAAAATGGTGCTTAGTAAAGTAATTTCCCCACGAAAAAAAGAGTGTAAATCATTTAGGAACCGGGAGCAATCTGACCGGTTGAAGTAATCAAAGAATCCTTCCGCAACAATTATAGTTTTAACTGAAGAATCTAACGGGGTTGTCTCTAAAATTTGTTGAAGAGAGTCGCGTGTAAAAAAAGCTTCACAAAGAAGCAGATTTTTCTGGTCGTAACCGGAAGCGGTGATAAACTTTCGTTTCAAGTTGACCATTTTAGGTGTATCCAGTTCTACCGATCGAACACCGCTTGCTGCACTCATTGCTGCCAGATGATCAAATCCGGCACCCAAAACCAGCATTTGTTGATAACCCTGCTGCTGTAATTTATCAACCCAGCGGCTCAGGTAATATTTTCGCAAAATGATGTGCATAAGGTCGCCGGGCAGCAGAAGTTCTTCCCAGAATGTAAAAAATAGGCGCAATGTTTTGCTTTTTAAACCGGTGTGATAGTATCGAAGCGGGGCGGGCATGTTATAGACCAGCCGCTCATAAAACGTAATGACAGACTCATCGAACAGCGACCGAAAGGGCTCATTACGGGTAAGTCCATAAAATTTTATGGCGATAAAAGCAGCGGTATTGCTTAGTTGGTCGGGTTTCATTGTCAGGCTGGCAGGGATGGGATAGAATTAATGACTCCGAAGTTTTCGAGGGTCATCCAGGTTAGGAACAGGAGATAAATGATAATCAGCCCGACCGACTCGCTTTGGCTGAGGATCATATCGGTGCGCATAAAGCTGAACAGCAGCAGAGTAGCGAATGTTAGCATACCCATGAGAGGGGCGGCCACGGTAAAGTTGATAACGGTAGCTCCCGCGATAAGCACGCCGAGTGGAATACAGATCAGCAGGTCAAAAATATTGCTTCCCAACACGTTGGCAAGGGATGTGACGGCATCACCTTTGCGCGCTTTTTTAATACTTACAAAAGCGTCAGGGATACTTGTGCCGGCCGCAACAACCGAAATTCCCCAGAGAAAAGAGGGCGTGCCGAGCAGGTCGCCAAACTTGATTGCTGAACGCACCAGCAGCTCAACGCCAATCAAAATCACTGCTAAACTCAACCCGAGTCGTCCCCATTCTTTAAGCGGGTTAATATCGCCGGGATCGATATCCGATTCGTAGTCCATGGTATCCTGGTACTGGATAAAAATATAGAATCCGTAAAGTACGATCGGCATCAGTGCCAGCAGGCGATTCATTTCACCGAGAATAATGCCTTCTTCTGATGAAACAGGATTAAAAATGGCTGCAAAAGCGAAGGTGATAATCAGAACAGCAACAGAGATGATATAGAATTGCGCTTCTTTATAAACGAGATCACGATTGGATTGAAGCGGATTTTTAGATACCAGACCCGCAGCAGCAGGAATAATCAAAATATTGAAAATAGCGGAGCCTACAATAGCTGCGACACCGAGTTCAAATTCACCATGTATCAGTGTAGAGATGACCACGGTGGCCAGTTCGGGAAAACTGGATCCGATGGCTACGATCAACGCTCCCTGCACAATATCAGGCAGCTCATAATAGGTTGATAACCCCTCGCTGGCGTGTTCCAGCCAATCACTTCCTTTCCAAAGAATTGCTGTTGCTATTACGGCAACCAGCGTCCAAAAAAGCAGGGAGAGTATCATAAACAAAGTTTTTGAGCTGCTTTAATCAAGCGGCAATAATTTAGGGTTTTAATTTCTTTTAAAAGAAACTGTCATTTTATAATTCAATAAACGTTTTCCAGGGTTCGTATGGCGGCAAATCAAGCTCAAACCGCATCTCCTTTTTTGTGGCAGGATGATTGAAAACCAGTTCCACCGCCCGCAGGGCCATGGTTCGCCCATCGGGTTGATTCTGTCCATATTTGTAATCACCCCAAACAGGGTAGCCTTCGGTAGCAAGCTGCACGCGAATTTGATGCGGCCGCCCCGTCTGCAGATGGATAGAAAGCAGAGCAAGCCCATTCGCCTCTTTCTGTTTGGCAAAAGAGAGCATGGCTCGTTTTCCTTTTTTATTATTTTCAGGGACAATCTCTACAATATTGGTCTGTTTATTTTTCAACAGGTGATGGGTAAGCACGCCATTGGCCGGCGGTTTGCCCTCTACGATAGCGTAATACGTTTTCTGTACGAGACGGTCGCGCATTTGCTGTGATATTTTGGATGCGGCCCGGGGTGTTTTGGCCAGCATCATGAGGCCTCCGACCGGCCGGTCGAGACGGTGCAGTAAACCCAGATAACTGCTGCGGGAATTCTTGTTAAGATATTCCTTGCAAAGAGAAAACACATCGGGATCGCCTGTATGGTCTTCCTGTGAAAGTACATCGTGGGGTTTAACTATAATAAGCAGGTGTTGGTCTTCAAAGACAATGGGAATGTCTGGGTGTGTGTTGGTTGATTTCATCAGGCGTTTAAATAGCGATTAATGCGTGATTCTGATTCCGGTTGTGTGGCAAGGCTTATACTCACAAAAAGAATAACATTGACAATCAAACCGTAAATGCCTTCGTGTAATGGCACCGGCCGCCATTCGGGGTGGAGCAGAAATAGTACGGTAACCAGCACGCCGCCGCAAAGTCCGGCCAGGGCGCCTGCGCCATTCGCCCGGGGCCAGTAGAACATGCCGACTACTAACGGGAATATTTGGGCGACACCTCCATAGGAACCCAGCAGTAAATTGACAATAGGTGCGTCAGAAAATATGGCAAAATAGTACGCAATCAGACTGATAACGATAACTAAAATGCGAATGAGGTAGCGCTGCTTGTGATCGGTATTCCAGCGGTCGGGCAGAAACTTGGCAAGCCCGTCGCGTACACCTACCGAAGCGGCGGAATGCAGGATTGCATCGCCCGACGACATTGACGCGGCCAGTGTACCTGCGCAAACCAATCCGATGATGATGACGGGCAGGTCGAGCTGGGTAAGGATATAAGGGAGAATGGTATCGGCGGGTTCAATGCCGGGGTAGGCCAGTACGGCTGAAAAACCGATGATTAAAATGGGAACTAAGAAAAGCTGAAATGTAGGATAGAGAACAACGGTCAGCTTCATTGTTTTATCGCTCTTGGCGGCGAATGAACGCATAAAAAAGTGGGGCCAGACAGAAAACCCAATGGCTGATACCAGCACTGCCGAACTAAACCCCCACCAATCCCAGGGGGCGCCGCCTGCCGTCAGTCCGGGAGCGGTTAGCATGGCACTCATATCACTCTCAGCAATTTGGGTAAACATTTCGCCCACGCCGCCGAATAGTTTCTCGGGCAAATAGAGTCCCAGAAACCACGCAATAATCATCATAAAAATACCCTGAAACGTGTTGGTCCATCCAACGCCCATCACCCCGCTGTAGAACACATAAATAAGCACAACCAAATAAGCAATGCCCGCACCTGCCCACTGCGGAATAACACCTTCGCTGATGGTTGTTAAAACATAGCCTGCGCCTTTCATCTGCAGGGTGAGGTAAGGGATGAAGACAATGATGCTGAGCAGAGCCAGTACCACGGATAGGGTTTGGCTGTTAAAACGGTCTTCAAGGATTTCAGCCTGTGTTACGAACCCGTGTTTTTTGCCCAGGCGGCGTACCTTTGGGCCGAAGAAATAGAGCGGAATCATGCCGGTGGCTCCGTAGGCAATGATATAAAAGGCCGCGGCACCGCGCGAATAGGCCCAGCCCGGACCACCCAGAAAAGCAAAAGAGGAAAAGATGGAAGCGCCCATCACAAAGTAGAGCAGCAGCAGGTTCATACTGCGGTCGCCCGCCACGTAACCGCTTACACTGTTCGAAACATTGCGCCCGGGAATGATACCCATGGCAAGCGTAATTGCAAGGTAAAGTCCGCAAATACCTAAAATTATTACCCAGCTTTCCATAGTGATTAGGTATTTCCGGTTTGATGTGATTCAAGTTTTGGATCGCTAAGGTAATACCAGAGAAGCAAAAAAAAGCAGCAAATAAGCACAAAGATGATCCATGCAAAGGAAAGAGGGAGACCAAAAATCATCGGTTTAATATCAGAAAATAACGGATAAATTGGCCAGATTAATCCAAGCTGAAGAATGATAAAGATTACCAAAAAAATAATTTTTCGTTTGGTCATAGCAAAAATCGAAAATGAATTTTAATGATGATACGTTTTTGAATGCAAAAATAAAATTCACAGTCAGCCTTAGAGATTATTGGTCGTTCCGAGCCGCAAGGCAACGAGGACCCTCAAACATTAATAAAACTGTAAAGCAGATAAGAAATGATTGCTTGTAATACATTTAAGATCCCTCTCCCGACTTCTGTCGGGAGAGAGTGACATGGTTGGTTTCGATTGAAATATTTTGTTGAAATGTTGTTATCATTAGCATCGGAATAAAGTATTAAAATATTTGAAAATGAGCATAGATTCACCAGACATTGAGGTAGAAAAAAAGGTTGAGCATCTGCCGCAGTCGCCGGGCGTTTATATGTTTAAGGACAGCGGCGACCGGTTGCTCTATATCGGCAAGGCCAAGCGGCTTCGCAACCGGGTGCGGTCGTATTTCCAGGATTCACGTGGGCACGATGGACGTATTAAAGTGATGATTGGCAAAATTGATGATCTGGAGGTGATTATCACCGATTCCGAGGCTGAAGCGTTGATTCTTGAGAATAACCTCATTAAAAAGCACCATC
>JAFGWN010000007.1 GCA_016937115.1 Balneolaceae bacterium
CTGATCCACTTCCGTGCTTGAAGCTATACCATAGGACTTCCATTTATTGTATAATAAATCTTGTATCGCAGGTAAAAGTCGTTGCTCATCACCCCGATAAAATCCATAAAGCCAGGCGCGGATTCTCTGCGGGTCGGATGATACAAAAGCATGATTTAAGACTTCAGCTTGTTGGGCTTCGGTTGATTCAAACTGATTCATTAAGCGGCTTAAAGCCAGCGCAACCGATTGCTCATAGTCGCTGCCGGTAGCTTTCGTAATTTGATTAGTCAGAAACTCAACAGTCTGCTCGTCACCTTGCCGGCCCAGTACCAGACTAATGCCTGCACGTTGTCCGGGATGATCTAACCAATAATCCTCCAGGTGCCGAAGCTGTTCCTTAGATAGATCGTGCATGCTCAATGCAAACCACGCCTCTTGCGAACGGTCTTGTTTTACTTGTTCAATGATTGAAGAAAGGGAATCGACAGGCGTCTGAGCCAATCCCCGCCAAGCCTGGCGGCTGATTTGCTCATTTTGATGATCCGTGAAAGACAGAACATGAGCAGCGTTGCGACTAAAAATAGCTTGATATAAATCAGGATAGGTTGCCGTTAGTGCACTGTCAGTAATGGCCGTTGCACTACTACCATTTGAATCAACCTCTCCGCATCGGGCGACTACTATTAGCAATAGCAACCCAATGCTTATAAGCACGTAATTAAAACGGTTGGCCACTAATCAATATTTAAAGTGAAGGATTGTGATCTTCGGCCTCTTCAACCAGCGAAGCGTCTTTTTGGGAATGAATCGTATTTAATTTTCCGTTTGCATCTTTACGAGCCTCATGTAGTTGAGAATCTTTGATCCATGCACGGCCGCCATCATGCTGAAAGCGTTTGCTATTCTTGAACATGAACGCCTGCTTGTGCAAATCCGGTAGATTTTTCCTTGCCATAATACATTTTATCTCAATTTCGACTTTAATCAAACATACTATTTTTGTAGTTCAGAAACATCCATTTTTTACTTTTCTTTGAACTGCATAAAGCTTATATTTGGAATCTGTAAGAAATTTAGTTTTAAAACTTAATATCAGTTTATTCATGTACGCAATAGTTGAAATTGGAGGACATCAGTACCGGGTTGCCGAAGGCGATGTACTGTATGTTGACAGACAAAGTGAAGAATCCGGAGATAACATTACGTTTGATCGCGTGCTTCTCACCAATGACGGTGATGGCGGTGTTGATTTTGGTGCACCGGCTATTGATGGTGCTTCTGTTGAAGCGACGATCGTAGATCACGTTAAAGCCGACAAGGTAATCGTTTTTAAGAAAAAACGACGTAAAGGCTATCGCAAGAAAAACGGGCATCGTCAGCCTATGTCGCAGATTAAGATCGAGTCTATTTCTATTTCCGGCGGCACAAAGAAGAAAAAGAAGAAGGCTGATAAAAAGGAAGAAAAAACTTCTAAAAAAAGCAGCCAGGGTAAAGTTTCTACTGATATGACCGCCAAAGAAGCGATTGCGCACATTAAAGATACACCTCTGGATCAACTGAAAGGTTTTGTCCCCGACAGCGAAGACCGTGTGACGGTTCAGCGTGCGTGGGAAAGCAAGCAGGAAGAATAATTTTTAAGTACTAATTTATTATGGCACATAAGAAAGGACAAGGTTCTACGCAAAACGGTCGCGATTCGATATCCAAACGACTGGGTGTAAAAAAGTACGGCGGTGAAGTTGTAAAAGCCGGAAATATTATCGTACGTCAACGGGGCACAAAATTTCATCCCGGCGAAAATGTAGGTCGCGGTAAAGATGACACGCTTTTTGCCAAAGCAGACGGGCAGGTTATTTTCCACCGTCGTGGCGGCCGCAAACATGTAAGTATTGAAACGGCCTAAATAAGAGCCGTTAAAAATTTTAAAAGCCTTAATTCCAATTGTGGGATTAAGGCTTTTTTTATTACACTCTTTTCTATGAAGAATCTATCCGGCTTACCTAAGCTTACCATCGGTTCAATTTTTTGCATTGGCCGCAATTACCAAAAGCACGCCCGGGAACTGGGAAACAGCGTGCCCGATGAGCCTATGGTATTTTTAAAACCGGCCAGCAGTCTTATCGGTGATGGAGAATCAATTCAACTGCCAGCGCAAAGCAACGAGGTTCATCACGAGGTTGAACTGGTTATTGCCATTGGTAAAAAAGGAAAAAATATTCCCGAGCAAGACGCTCGTGACTACATTGCCGGATATGGGCTCGGCATTGACGTAACAGCGCGTGACATTCAGCAAAAAGCAAAAGATAGACGTCACCCCTGGAGCATGGCCAAAGGGTTTGACACCTTTGCACCAATCAGCACATTTATGCCCATTCAACCTAATACTGATTTTAGCTCAATGGACATTTCCCTGGCCGTCAATGGCACAATACGGCAGCAAGGGAATACAGTAAATATGATTTTTCCCGTAACAACATTAATTTCATATTTGTCAACAATATTCACACTAAATCCGGGTGATCTCATTTTTACCGGAACACCGGAAGGCGTTTCTCCCATTAAATCTGGGGATTCTATTTGCGCTACCCTAAACAATGGTGAAATTACTTTAACTATTCTCGTAAAGTAGCATGACGTCTCAGAAATTCAAGCTTATTTTCACGACTCTAATTACCGTTCTCTTCACCCTAAGCTTTCAATTATCTTTTGCTCAGGATTCTGCTTCCTTCAACCCTAAAAATGCCACCTACCTATGGCCGACCAATGCCAGCAATGCATTAAGTGGAACGTTTGCGGAAACTCGTTCCCGTCATTTTCACGCTGCGCTGGATATAAAAACGTGGGGGCGCCGTGGCTATCCTGTGTATGCTACCCGTGATGGTATTCTTCATCGGATGGCCATTGGGCCAACCGGCTACGGCAAAATTCTATATTTAAAACACGATGACGGCTCTTACTCCCTTTATGCACACCTGCTGCGATTCAATGATTCTCTGCAGCAAATAGCTGATTCTATCCGATTGAGTAACTACTCTTCTTCGTTTGATGTTATTACCGACAGTATGAACATCCAAATTGAGCAGGGTGAACAGATCGCGCTAAGCGGCGCTTCGGGTATTGGCCCTCCCCACCTCCATTTTGAGCTCCGAACGCCAAATAAAGAGCCCTTCAATCCCCTGCTTACAAATTTGAAAATTCGCGATAACATTGCCCCGACATTTTCAGGACTCGCTGTTGAGCCACTTTCAATAGAAACAAAAATAGAAGATCGCAATCGTATCTACACCAAACGTGCAAGGCGCGGCACCGAGTTCGCTGACTTTGGGACAATAAGCGTACAAGGACCGTTCGGACTGGCCGTAGATGTTTTTGATCAGGCTAATAATGTGAGCAATGTTTATGCTGTTTATTCTCTTCAGATGAAGGTTGATGGGAAAACAGTTTTTGAGTCAAAGACAGACCAGTTCTCGTATAGTAAAACCGACCAGATGCATATCGACCGAATTTATACCCTGCTCGAAAGCACCGGAAGAGCCTATCAGCGCCTTTATGTAGCCGACGGTAACACCCTCTCGTTCTATAAAACATATGGAAATGCGGGCCGGCTGGATCTGTCGCCGGGTGTACACCAAATCAGTATCGAAGCAACCGATTACTACGGAAATAGGCGCCGGGCCCGCGCCACCATTATTGTGCAGCCGCCCACTTCGCAACCGGCACAAGTGGACAATCGTTTTTATCAATCAAACAATAGAGATATTAATCCTGAGGAATGGACATGGTTCAATAACTGGGTGAATATTCCTGTTGAAGATTTCCGGCAACTTACGCTTGCTCCGCTGTTAAGTTCTCCTGCAAAACAGATATATATCGATAACGGGGGTACAGTCTCTGTAGACTTAAACAGCAGTCCACAGTTTTATTTCCGTACGTCTGAAACAGATCATTTTGTAGTGCGTCGCGTACATCCATTCAGCCCTGCCTATCTAAACAATCCTGATGAACAGGCCTACGCTTCATTCCCATCCATTAGTTTTTATGATACAGCCTCCGTGGCTATGCAAACCGAACGATTTGCTTCGGACTCCATTCGGGTAAGCTTTTTTCCAGATAATATCCCGATCAGGGAATCATTTGACCTATCGGTTCGTCTAGATTCAGCCCAGTTGGCCGATACGACACTCTCATTTTATAAAACGTATCCCGGCAGTCGCTACCTGCGCAAACTTACTACCCAAAAGCGAGGAAATTACTTAACGGCCTCTCCTTCTAATTTTGGAACGTATCTCATACTGTCAGATAAAAAACCGCCGCGCCTGGGCTCCATGCGTATTGTTAAAAGTCCGGATGATAAATGGCTTGTGTACATATCGGCGTGGGACCGCCGCTCGGGAATTGATTATGAAAAAACAGAAATCTACGTAAACGGGGTTCGAGGGATTACCGAGTATGAACCCGAAAGCGGCCGGTTGGTTTACTATCATCCTAATTTTTTGCCCGAACCATCAAACACAGTAAAAGTAGTTGCCTACGATGTCATAGGAAATAAGGCCGTTAAAAAATCAACGATACGGCGTTAATTCCCTATCAGATGTACGCGATACAACTTACTTCTACCTTACAGTTTTTAGGCAAGGTTTTTACGGCAACAGTTTCCCGCGCCGGTGGGTTTTCCGGGAAACGCTTCCCATAAATTTCATTTACCGCTGCGAAATCACTCATATCAGCCAGGAAAATGCTGCATTTTAATACTTTATCGAATCCCGAGCCGGCCTCTTCGAGCACAGCTTTCAGATTCTTCATCACTTGTTCGGCCTGCTTTTCTACTCCATCTCCGACAAATTCTCCCGTTCCGGGAACCAACCCTATCTGTCCTGAACAGTAAATGACACCGTCGTGAACGGTTGCCTGGCTGTATGGTCCAATAGCTTCGGGTGCATCCGGGGTATGAATTATTCGTTTCATAAAATTTCTTTTTTTGATCTGTTTTGATGTTCGAGTTCTGATAAAAAATTATTCATGTGAGCTGAAAACTCCTCTGGCCGTTCCATCATGGGTGCGTGGCCACATTGGTCAATCCATTTGAGCTGGGCATTGGGTAACAAAGATTCAAACTTTAACGCCACTTTAGGCGGTGTAACCACATCCTGCTTACCCCAAACCAGCAGTGCGGGTTGATAAATATCCGGCAGCATGCTTTCCATGTTGTGTGAATGCGTTGAACGCGTCAACTTTAAAAGGCTGAGTAGTTTTTTTCGGGAGTTGACCACCTCCAGAATTTCATCAACAATTACATCATCGGCCAAATCATCATAAAAAGTCATGTTCGCACGCTCTTTCAAATACTCACGACTCTTACGCTTGGGAAAAGATGATCCAAAATCATACTCAAGCAGTCCTGAGCTGCCTGTGAGGACCAATGCACGGGTTTCTGTAGGATACTTGTGCGCAAACTCCAAGGCTACATGCCCTCCCATCGAATTTCCCAAGAGGATCGGATTTTTAATCTGTTGTGCCTCAAGAAAGTTGTGGAGCCAGTCAGCTAAGCCAGGAATCGTTAATTCTCTTTTTTTCAACTCATAAAGAGGGATATCCGGAACATAAATAGAATATCCCTCTAAACAATCTATCAACGGATCGAAATTACTTAATCCGCCAAACATACCATGTATCAAAACAAGATTTCCTAAACTGCCTTCATTCTCTGATATTTTAAGAAATGTATATCCATTTTGATGATTTAATTCGTACTTACTTGATCCAAACATGTAGTAAAAGCTGAGGCAAAATTAATGTAAATGCTAATATGTAGAGTAATATAATAATTTTTGAGCGGTTTTATTGCAGAAAGGCCTTTATATAGTTACTTTTTGGTATCTTTAGTTAAGAACTTCATATAGAATTTAACAAGTATATAATATCATGATGAAAAAAATAATACTTTTACTGATTGTCGGTATTACAACTGTATTTCTCGCAAGTTGTAGCACGTCTGATCCTTTAATTTCTGAAGCAGAAACAAATATTAAGAATGAAAATTATGACGCAGCACTGGCAGCTGCAGAAAAGTCCATTCAGCAAAATCCCCAAAATCCACTGGGATATTATTACAAAGGTGTTGCATTAGGACAAAAAGCTGCAGACCAGGAAAACCCCGAGCAAGCAACCCAATTATATGTTCAAATGGATGATGCTTTTGCACAGGCCAAAGAAAAAGCTTCTGCTCAACCAGAAGCCCCAGACGAAATCGAGCGTATCGACGTTGTGCGAAACGGCTTCTGGCAGGAAGAACACAATCAGGCCGTTGCCTATGCTACTGAGGATAGCCTGAAGAAAACGGTTAATGAACCGCTTGATCTTGCCGTTGCTCATCTAAATAATGCAACCACAATTCAGCCCGACAGCGCCCTTTCCTGGGAAGTATTGGCACAAATACATAATATGCGGGAAGATTACGAAAAAGCGGCTGAAGCCCAGCAAAAATTTATTGAAGTAAAAGCTAATCCTGAAGCTCAATCATACTTACTGCTTTCACAGTTCTATCGTTTAAACGAAGAGCCTGAAAAAGCAGCCGAAGTATTAGAAAATGCACGCGAACAATATCCTGATAATATTAAAATTGTAGAAGCTCTTGCCGATGCCTATTCTCAAATGGGAGAGGCTGAAAAAGCTATTGCAATTGTCGAAGAACTGGTAGAAAAGAATCCATCGAACCCACAATATCGATTATCGTTGGGAACCAGGCTTTATCAGGCAGCCTTAGAAATTCAAAGTTCGTATGATGAAAATCTTGATCAGATTTTCAACCTTCAACAAGAAATGCGAAATGCACAAGGTGCTGAGGCTAAGGAAATGCAGTCGAAAATTGATGCACTGCAAGAAAAAAATGCCAAGCTGCGTGCCGAAATTGATGAATTAACCGATCGGGCTATTGTTGAGCTTAATGCTACTGTAGAAAATCGGCCGGATGAACCAGTAGCCTACAATACGTTGGGTATTATTTATCAAAACAAAGCAGCTGTTATTTTTGATCAGCGTAATATGACCACCGATAATCAAAAAGCTGCAGAGCTTGACAAACAGGCTAAAGCCCTGCTCAAAAAGGCAATGACGAATTACGAAAAAGCGGCTGAACTTGATCCCGATAATCAACAGTACTGGCGAAGTCTGTTCCAGGTGTATACCGCACTTGGCATGGATGAAAAAGCTGCAGAAGCTGAGAAAAAAGCAGGAATGCAATAAGCAATAACTCAGCCTTATTTTTTACAAAGCCCGAAGGTGAAAGCAATCACCTTCGGGCTTTTTTACTATGCCTTATCCACATAATAACATATCCTTATCGGCTCTGTATTGTATGCAAAATTTATTATCTTCTTTTTGTTTCACCGAAAAGGACTTTCACTTTTGAGAGCCATTCAGTTCTTTCAAACTTAAGATTATTTATTACCCATGAAATTTAATACCAAAGCCATTCATGCCGGGCAAAAACCGGAAGAAACTTCCGGTGCGGTAATGCCTCCTATTTTTCAAACATCAACCTATGTCCAGGAAGCCCCCAATGTAAATAAAGGGTATGATTACGCCCGGGTGGCTAATCCAACACGTACAGCGTTAGAAAAGCTGATTGCAGGACTTGAAGAAGCTGACCAATGTGCCTGCTTTGCCAGTGGATGTGCTGCCATGGATGCTGTACTTAAAAAGTTTCGGCCGGGAGATCATGTCATTGCCTCAAACGACCTTTATGGCGGCTCATATCGGCTGTTTCGGGAAGTATTCGAACCGTACGGCATCGCATTTTCTTTCATTGATATGACCGATATGGATGCTGTAGAAACAGCGCGCACCCAAAATACCAAGTTGCTCTGGATTGAAACACCTACAAACCCACTGTTAAAAGTAGCTGATATAAAACAACTCACAACATTTGCCAAAGAACACGACATTTTAACGGTAGTTGATAACACTTTTGCTTCGCCCTATCTGCAAAAACCCCTGACGATAGGAGCCGACGCCGTTTTACATTCCACTACTAAATATCTGGGCGGTCATTCCGATATCATCGGCGGAGCAGTAGCAACTTCCAACACCGAACTAATGGAGCACCTGCGATTCCAGGTAAAAACAACCGGTGCCGTACCCGGGCCCATGGACTGTTATTTAACGCTCCGTGGTATTAAAACGTTGCATATTCGCATGCAGCGAGCGGTAGAAAATGCAAAAATTATTGCCGAATATTTGGATAAACACGAAGAAGTTGGCGAAGTAATTTATCCCGGTCTTCCCTCCCATCCCCAGCATAAAATAGCTGAAAAGCAGATGGAAGATTTCGGCGCCATGGTTTCGTTTACCCTTAAAGATGATGCCACTGAAACAGCAAAAGAATTTATGAGCAACACCCGGCTGTTCGCGCTGGCCGAAAGCCTCGGCGGTGTAGAATCACTTATCAATCACCCGGCGTCAATGACTCACGGGTCTATCCCCCGCGAAGTTCGCTATAAAGCAGGATTAAAAGACTCCTTAATTCGGCTTTCGGTAGGAATCGAAGATGCCGAAGATCTTGTTAATGACTTGAAAGAAGCTTTTTAGAATCAAAAATTACAACCAAATTTTTAGTTAGTTATGCGTAATGTTGTTATTGTTGAAGCCAAACGAACTCCGCTCGGTGCTTTTGGCGGCGACCTGTCCTCTTTCAGTGCCCCTGAACTGGGCTCAATGGCTATTGTTGAGGTCGTTAAAAGTGCCGGCATCAAGCCCGATGATGTCCAGGAAGTGGTGTTCGGAAATGTATTATCGGCAGGCATTGGCCAGGCACCGGCACGCCAAGCCGCGCTTAAAGCCGGACTATCAGAACTGACCCCAAGTACGACGGTTAATAAAGTTTGTGCTTCGGGCATGAAAGCGATTATGATTGCCGCTAATCAAATTCAGTTGCAAGAAGCAGACATTATTGTTGCCGGTGGGATGGAAAGCATGAGTAACGTTCCTTATTACCTGCAAAAACATCGATTTGGTTCGAAACTCGGCCATAGTAAAGTAGAAGATGGTATCATTAAAGATGGGCTTTGGGATGTCTATAATGATTTCCACATGGGCAATGCCGCTGAAATCTGTGCCAAAGAGTGTAACATCAGCCGGGAGCAACAAGATGAGTTTGCCATTGAATCATATAAACGAGCTATTAAAGCCCATGAAAAAGGCTATTTTGACGATGAAATTATCACTGTAAAGGTGAAAGATCGAAAGGGTAACGTTACAGAAATAAGGAAGGATGAAGAGCTCAAGAAAGTTAATTATGATAAAATTCCATCTCTTCGTCCCGTCTTTGACAAAGAAGGAACTGTAACGGCTGCAAATGCCAGTAGCATTAATGACGGAGCTGCAGCGGTACTAATTATGAGCGAAGAGAAAGCAAAAGAATTGAACCTGAAACCAATTGCCAGGGTTTTAAGTCAAGCCAGTGCGGCAAAAGCTCCTGAGTGGTTTACCACTGCACCGGCTGATGCTATGCCCAAAGCGTTGAAACGAGCTGGAATTGACAAAAATGATGTTGATCTTTTCGAAGTAAATGAAGCGTTCTCGGTTGTATCTCTTGCCAATAATCAAATAATGGAACTGGATCCGGAGAAAGTAAATATTCATGGCGGCGCTGTTAGCATTGGTCATCCAATTGGTTGTTCCGGAGCGCGTATCATCGTAACATTACTGCATGCCCTGCGCCGCACAGGCGGTACATTTGGTTGCGCCGGCATATGCAATGGCGGGGGTGGTGCTTCTGCAATGGTCCTCGAACGACTCATCTAACATATAATTTGGAGGGCATAGTCGTCCCACTTTATTAAGTGAGACGATTTTCTATCTTTCCATAGCGGCTTTTCCAGAACGGAGTTTTGTGTATGATAAATTATTAATTTGCAATAATTGCCAAAATTAAAGACATTTTTTAAGAATAAGAGGTGGCTTTCCGTATCGTATACATAATATCCGAAGTAACATTGGTTCTATGAAAATAAAACTCCCTGCTTTTGCACTTCTTTTTTTGATGCTCACTCCTGCCTTGCAAGCTCAGGTTGGTATTACTTCTGTCCCCTTTTTACAAATTGAGCCCGACTCACGGGCAGCAGGTATGGGTAATACAGGCGTTGCCATTGCCGACAATGCATCTGCTGTTTTTTGGAACCCGGCCGGGCTGGCTTTTCAACGCGGCAACCAGGTAAGTATTACCCATTCGCAATGGCTGCCTCAGTTCAATGCCGATTTATTTTATGACTATTTAGTTGGCAAATATCAAGTACAAGATGTCGGTACTTTTGGTGCCCACATCACCTATCTTAACCTTGGAGAACAACTTCGGACAAACGAGGAAGGGATTGAACAGGGACGCTTTAACAGTTATGAATTTAGCATTGGCGTTTCTTATGGATATCAACTCAATGAAAACTGGGGACTGGGAACCGGCGTACGATATATCCGCAGTAGTTTGTTCGAAGGGACATTACCAGGCGGAGGCCGTTCCGTCAGTCCCGGTTCCAGTTTTGGAATAGATTTAGCCGCTATGTATAAAACCAATCCCTTCTTATTCAGCGGAAATGAAGCCAATTTTAATGCCGGAATAAACCTTTCAAATATTGGACCCGGTATTAACTATACCGAAGAAGGCCGTAAAGATCCCCTGCCTACAGTACTCCGGTTTGGATGGGCCTTCACCACCGATTTAGATAAAGATGGAATCCATAGTCTTACGCTCGCAAACGATATCTCTAAAGTAATGGCGCGTAGTGATTCTACAGGAGCAGACGGGCCCTTTCAAGCGTTATTCAGTTCCTGGGGAAGTTTTGAACGGCAAACCAGCCAGGGAAGTGTAGAGCTTTCCACTTTTGAGCAATTTATGGTAGCAACGGGTCTAGAGTATTGGTATAACAATCTTTTTGCCGTGCGTGGCGGATACTATTTTGAAGATCCCAACAATGGAAATCGGCGGTTTATAACGCTGGGAGCCGGCATTCGCTATGACTTTGTTGGCATTGATTTTAGCTATATTTATACGCTCGAAGAAGACCATCCGCTCGCAAACACAACCCGGTTCGGGCTGTTGCTTGATTTTTAACCTCTCCTCCATTTTTAAAGTATACTATCTTTAAGCGTGCTTTTTTATTATTAACCTTGTAATTTCAAGGTGATTGAAAATACCAAAAGCCAACAATCTCTTATGCCCCAAAAAACTGACAAGTTTTATTATAACAGAAATTTTTACATCGGATTGGGCGGCGTAATTGTAGGGGGCATCCTTTTTTTACTCCTACTTGATCATGTAATCATGCCGGCCTACACCAATTATGATGAAGGGGTCACTGTACCCAATATTACACGCCTTTCGCTGGAAGATGCCGAAAAAACACTTACTTCTGCTAATCTACGTTATGAGGTCGCCGAGCGAAGATCTAATGAAGCTTTCCCGGCTAACTATGTGATCGATCAAGATCCCGCTCCGGCCGAAATTGTGAAACCAAACAGAAAAATCTATTTAACGGTTAATATTGTAACAAACCCTACTGTTGAAGTACCTAAAGTAACAGATCTTTCACTGCGAAATGCCACAATTCAGTTAGAAAACGCTGGTCTTCAAGTAGGTACCATTAGTTATGAATCATCCCGATTTAAGAATACCGTTTTGCGGCAATCTGTTGAACCCAATAAAGTTGTCAAAAAAGGAATTTCCATTGATTTGGCTGTTAGCGACGGCTTGGGCGAAGATATGGTAATGATACCTGAAATAGTGGGGCTTCGCCTGGCCGAAGCGCAACAAAAGCTTCGTGATGCCGGACTTCGAATCGGTGAAATCCGATTTCAACCCAGCCGGGATGTAGCACCAAATGTTATACTTGATTATTCACCCAAGCAAAACCGTGTAATTGAAGGCAAAACGTTAATGCTTATCGTCTCCGAGCGGTTTGATACAAAAGAACAGGATGAAGCAGGTGCCGTAATGGACAGCGAAACAGATTCTACCCGCCAAAATAATCAAAACTAATATGCGTTTTGACATCCCCATTTTAGCTCCTTCTATTTTAGCCGCTGATTACACCAGGCTTGGTGAAGAAATTACCACCTGCCTCAATTCCGGTATCGAATGGATTCACTGCGATATTATGGACGGCCATTTTGTACCAAACATCAGTTATGGCCCCACTATTGTAAAAGCAGCCAGCCGCTCAGGAGATGCTTTCCTGGATGTCCATTTAATGATTGAAAACCCCGGTCACTATATACAACCATTTGTTGATGCCGGCGCCAATCTCATCACCGTTCATCAAGAAACCTGTCCGCACCTTCACCGTACCATTCAGCAAATAAAACAACATGATATCGGAGCCGGAGTCGCCATTAATCCTGCCACACCGGTTCAACAAATTATTCCGATTCTTGAATATGTAGACCTTGTGTTAATTATGAGTGTAAATCCCGGGTTTGGCGGACAGTCATTTATTGAGTCTACCTATCAAAAGTTAGAAGAAGTTGTTGCCGAGCGCAGTCGCAAGCAATTAAACTTTCTGATTGAAGTAGACGGCGGTGTAGGACCCGATAATATTCAAAAAGTAGCACGAGCAGGGGCTGACGTTTTTGTAGCAGGAAGCGCTGTATTTAAAGCAGATGATATTTCAAAACGCATTAATAAGCTCATAGACAGCGCAAAAAAAGGGAAAGGGATGATGGCCTAAAAAGTTACCCCAAATATTTTATTCCAGGTTCTGCAATTAACACTATAAACAAAATTCCTTATCTTTATGGAGTAATAATTCTTTAAAAAGGTAGAGAGGTCCGCATATCGCTGAAGAGAACATAGGAAAAGATACAATCCAAATTGAAGGGATTGAACCCGTTATAATTCTTGGATTTCAGGATGAATATTTAGAAAAACTTGAGAGTGCTTATCCCAATTCTACACTGACGGCCCGGGGAAGTGATATCAAAATTAAAGGCCCACAAAAAGATCGCGATCAACTCAAGGCTGTCATCAACGAGCTTGTTGGCATGGCAATCAAAAACGGTAACCTTACCAACCGCGATGTAGATACCGTATTGGCGTTACAATCCAATGATGAGACAGCTCCGCAGCCCAATCCTTTGCGTGATGTCAACACGTCGGGCGACTTTATTTTGCATACACATACCGGTGATGCTATAACAGCCAAAACACTGGGGCAAAAAAATATCGTCGAAAGCTCAGCCATTAATGATATCGTTTTTACTATTGGTCCGGCAGGAACAGGAAAAACGTTTACATCGGTAGCATTGGCTGTAAAAGCCTTAAAAGAACGAAAAGTGAACAAGATCATTCTGGCACGTCCTGCAGTTGAAGCCGGTGAAACGCTTGGCTTTTTACCGGGTGATTTACGTGAGAAGATCGATCCATATCTGCGTCCGCTTTACGATGCTCTTGAAGAGATGATTGAGTACGACCGGCTGGAACTTCATCTGGCAAAGGGCACTATTGAAATAGCTCCGCTTGCGTACATGCGCGGGCGAACCCTTAACAATGCATTTGTGATTCTTGATGAAGCCCAAAATGCAACGAATATGCAGATGAAAATGTTTTTAACCCGCATCGGGTTTAACAGCCGGGCAATTATCACCGGAGATATCACCCAAACCGACCTGCCGCGCAAGCAGGAATCAGGGCTTATCTCTATCCAGCATATTTTGAAAGACATTAATGGCATCGACTTTGTTTACCTCGATGAAAACGACGTTGTACGCCACCGCCTGGTACGCGATATTATTGAAGCGTATGATCGCCACGAAAATAGAAAGAAGTAATTTCCATGTCTACAGACTCAAAAATTAAAACAACAGCCTGCCCCCTGTACCAGGGAACATTTTCGGTAGGACTCGACAAAAAATTTAATCGCATCAACCGGGATGATCCTCCGGCCAAAGGAGCACTAAAAATTTCACTCAATCCATTTTTGATTAAATCTGCAGACCGGAACTACCTGTTTGATATAGGCATCGGCGATTTTGGGGAAGACACCAGGGCCCGCGCACTCAAAGAAAGTATCGCAACTTACGACCTTTCGGGTGATGACATCACCGATATTTTTGCCAGCCATCTGCATTACGATCATATAGGCGGACTTGCCGGCCGTAATGGTGACAGTTGGGAACTTACTTTTCCCGATGCAAAAGTTTGGGTGTCAGAGAAGGCCTGGAATAAAGTAATGAATCTTGATGAGTACTATGATGAAGAAAAGTCACAGTTCATCCGGTTTTTAGATGACAATGCTGATCTTCACTTTCTAAAAGAGGAAGATCAACCCTACCCCGAAATACAAGTAAAGAAAATTGGTGGCCATACTGAATTTTCTCAGGTCTTACTCTACGATGATGGTAACCAAAAATACCTGATGGCCGGTGATGTACTGGCCACACGCGGGGAAGTCAACCGCAAGTTTGCCGCCAAATACGATTTTGATGCCAAAACAAGCATGAAAATGCGCAAAGAACTCACAAAAAAAGCTTTTGAAGAGGAATTTACAGTCATGGGCTATCACGACAGCCACCATCCGCTCTTTAAGCTAACCGCGTACGACGAAAAACAGGGGTATACTATAACCCAGATAGAAACCAATGCCGCTTCCTGATTTTATAGAAACATCCGTAGAATACCTAAGAGCACAGAATATTCCGGACCAAATTGAGGCCGCTGTCATTTTGGGCTCAGGCCTGGGCAGTTTTGGGAAACAGCTTGAAGACAGCACATCTATCCCATATTCCGCTATTCCTCATCTTCCGGCACCTTCGGTTAAAGGACATGACGGGAAACTTATTTTCGGTAAAATAGATGACAAAAATATCATCGCATTCTCCGGCCGCTTTCATTATTATGAAGGGTTTAGTTTTGAACAGACTGCTATTCCCGTATACCTAACCAAAGCCCTCGATGCACAAAAGTTGATTATTTCAAATGCTGCAGGTGCCATCAATACCGACTTCCACATCGGCGATCTGATGGTCATCGATGCCATTATTCGCCAAAATTTGGCGATTACACCGAAAGGCCGTACGCCCTATCGTTACAATCATTATCCCTGGGCTGATAAAGCCCGGAAGATCGCTGCAAATTTGTCCCTTTCCGTGCAGCGCGGCACATATCTTTATGTTACCGGTCCCAATTATGAAACTAAAGCCGAAATACGTGCCTTTCGCACCCTTGGAGCCGATGCCGTAGGCATGAGTACTGCTCCCGAACTTTTTGAAGCTGCACGCCTTAACCTTAAGACGGTAGCTATATCCTTAATCAGCAACATGGCATCTGGTGTTACGAAAGCTAAACTTGATCACAACGAAGTAAAGAAAGCAGCAGAACTAAGGAAAAAAGATTTTGCCCGGCTTGTTAAAAAGTTGATCTCAGAATTATAGATCAATATTCTACATATCCAGCTTTTGCTGGTTGCCGTATTTGGCCAAGTATTGTTTCAGCTTCACTTTTTTTCGGGTGCTGTCGCTGGTCATGTAGCGTATTTTACCAAAAACAGGGCGTTCCTGCCAGGCGCGATCAAATCGTCCAAAACACCAGAAAATTCCCGAATAGCTGTTGGGATCACGTCCATCGATGGCATAAAGATTGTTTAATTCAATCAAGTACTCCAATGCGGTCTTAGGATTAGGTGTCCACTCTATCACTTTTTTGCCCCACAGCATGCGCAGGTAGTTGTGCATGACCCCTGCCTCCCGAAGTTGAGCCTGGGCTGCATTCCAAATTTCATCATGTGTTTTCGACTGCTCCAGTTCTTCAAAGCTGTATGTCCACTTTCGCGGATCGTCAGCATGATCCTCCAGCGTATCGCGCGCCCAGTCGGGCAAGGTCTCAAATTTATCATAATCGGGCGTATGATGCGCAAAATGGAACCCGACTTCACGCCAGGTAATTACTTCATCGAGAAAGCTATCCACATTTTCATCACCGTTAAAAAAACCGCCCGTGGAACCCCCGTTGTAAGTGATATTATCCAAATCCCAGTTTTGGGGCTGATGTTCCAGCGCTTTCTTCACTATTTCATATTCCGATATTTTCCCGAAATGCAGCCACGGACTCATCCCGCTGGTGGCATTTTCATCGGGGTCGTTTCGTTTTTCATCATATTTTTTAAGCCCATGCTGAATAAAACAGTCAAGTTTTTCTAAAGCCGCCGGCCGGGTTCCTGCTAATGCAATGGGTCCTATATTGTGACGAATATCCAGCTTACCAATAAAATCAGCCAGATTGTGCATGCGCTTCAGACTTGTCTCCCTAATCTCTTTCTGCCGCTTGGTCAGTGATACGTATGATTTATTCTTAAGCCGACTGATCGGATCCTCGCTGGGCGGAGCGGTGTAACCTTCAATAAAATTTTTCTGCATTATCTTCCGAAAGAAATAGGCATTGTACGGTGCTTTTTCTGTCATCCCCAGTGGAATGAGTCCATTGGAATCAACCGTACGCACCATAAAATTAAACTGTTTGCCAAGTCTATCATTGCGATCCCGAATAAAAAACACCGGATATTCATCCGTAATAAGACAGCAAGTGTTTTTGAAAAGCTCTTGCCATATTTTCTTGCTCTGTCCGGAATTCAACTCAACTACCGGAAAATAATTCAGGCCCTTTTTTTCTGCAATATCCGCATTTTCAGCCATACCTTGCAGGTAAAAGGTGTGAATACGATCGGATGCCCAGGGGTAATCGCACTTTAATTCCTCAAAAATAAGCAAGGGTTTATCAAGTTTATTGGCCCAGCCGACCGCATATTCCAGTGCGTAATTATACTTGTACCGGTGATGAGCCTGCATCCAATAGACGACGAAATCGCCATCAGGATTAGGACCATTTTCGTTTCGCCTGAAAACACGCTTGCTGTTTATCCCTTGCATATGGTATGATTATCAGAAGTCGGGGTTAGAAATAGATATGGTAAAAAATATTTACCAAAAACCTTATAAAACGCATTCCGGTGGAACCATAAATGCCGGGCCGACCGGCTCTTCTACCATTTCCCCATACAATTCTTTATGTATAACTTATTAAAATTATTGTAACCGAAGAGCAAGCAGAGAATCACATATTTTTATCAATCAGTTTAACCTTTTCGTTCTCTGTATTTCAAATTTTAATTGATTAGTTATAACACAATAACTGTTTC
>JAFGWN010000051.1 GCA_016937115.1 Balneolaceae bacterium
CCTTCTGAATTGTTTCTATAATTTTTTGTCGAAATTCATTGGGATTACCGTCAACTTCGATATTCACGTCCAACACGGTTTCACGGTCGCGTCGGCTGATACGATCGACACCTTCTACACTTTCAAACCGTCCCAGCGCTGAAACGGGAACACGCTGGCCGTCAACCTGGATAAGCTGAAGGTCGAAAAGATCTTCACGGCTGGTCAGTTGATTTTTAGAAACACGGACTTCAATAGGGATTTCCCGACCATCTTCCCGGAAAAAACCAACACGCGTACCTTGTACCTGTGTTTTAAGCGACATGGCAACTTGGTTGAGCGAGCTTTGCATACGGTTGATACGCTCTCGATCTACATTATATTGAAGCTCGGGAACAGGATCCGTCCGGCCATTATCAACAGAAATCACGTTGGAGTCAGCCAGCACCACCATTGATATTTGATCGGATATTGCTTGCAGAACTTCGATATCAGGACCAATGAGGCTTAACCTGATGCCGTCGCCAAATCCCCCGAAGCCACCTCCCCCTCCACGTATATTCACTTCAACCCCGGGTGCCTGTAGTTGGCGGCGCAGTCGCAATGAAAATTCTGAAGTGCTCGCTTCACGCTCACTTTGATCAACCAAATTGACAGTGATATCGCCTTCATTGGTCTGGGAGCGAAATCCACTTTGACCAATTTGTGTAACTACTGTTTCAACCTCGGGCATGGCTTGTATCTGTTTGCTGAAATCGCGCATCACGTTGGCCGTCCGCACCAGTTTAGTACCCGTGGGCAATTCAATATTTACACGAACCGAGCCCGAATCTGATTGAGCAAAAAACTCGGAGCTCAGGTTTTGGCTGAGCCAGTACGTGCTGCCTATCAAAGCAATGACGAAGATAACAACCATCCATTTTCGATACATTAGCCACCGCAGCGAAGAGGCATACCATTTTTCAACTTTTTTGATGGTTCTCGATGAAAAACGGTCTTCCTTGAATTCCCTTTTATCGAGAAGTAATACCGATAAAACGGGAACTAAAATGATAGAAGCAATAAACGAAATGCTGATAGCAATACTGATAACCAGTGCAAACTCTACAAAGAATTGAGCCTGAATACCTGTTAACCCGATAATGGGTACAAACACGCCAAGCGTTGTAAGGGTTGCACCGAGGAGCGCACCGATCACTTCATTGGTGCCTTCAAGTGCAGCTTCGAAGCGGGACTGACCTTCTTCGAGTTTCCGGGCAATGCTTTCCGACACTACAATTGCATTGTCTACAAGCAGTCCGATAGCCAGGGCAAGGGCTGTAATCGTTAGAATATTAAGGGTGAGCCCTAAACCATACATAGCGGCAAAGCTGGCCGTAACGGAAACCGGTATGGCAGCAGCCACCACAAAAGCGATACGCCAGCCCCCCATAAAAAGCAGAAGGATGATAATTACAACCACAAGCGCCGCAAAGGCAGATTGTGTTAAGTTGGAAATAGAGGCTTCAATATTTTCTCCACTGTTGGTTAATACCTCTAATGAGGCTCCGGGCGGCAGATTTTCATTGATGGAGGCCAGCTCAGCTTGCACCGCAGTGGTCACATCGAGGGTGTTGGCATCCGACTTTTTTTGAATATCAAGGGAAACACTGTTTTTTCCATTGATTTCAACCAGCGTGGTGATTTCAGCAAAGCCGTCTTCTACTGTGGCAACATCCTTAATACGTACAGGAATACCATCTTCGGTCGTTCGTATAATTGTCTGTCTGATGTCTTCAATACTGTTAAACATCGACTGTGCCCGCACGCTGTAGTTGTTTTTCTGGGTGACAATATTCCCAATCGGCACTTCCGTATTGTTGCTGCGTAGTGCTGATTCTATATCCGACGGTACCAAGTTGAATTGTGCCAGGGAACGGGGATCAATATCAACAAAAAACTTGCGTTCCAGGCCGCCCCGGGTATCAGCTGAGGCAACACCGGGCAATCGTTCGATACGCGGTTCAATAAATTCAATACCCAGTTGACGCAGTTCATCCAGTCCCCGGTTCGAGGCTTCAAGACTAAGCCGCATGATGGGAAAGTTCTCCGGATCAAACTGAAAAATAACGGGTTCGGCAGCTTCGGTTGGTAGTTCATTGCGGATGCGGCCCAGTGCTTCGCGCACTTTCAGTTCCGTACTGCGGATATTAACCCCATTCTCCAGCCGAAGGATAATAAAAGCGCTGCCTTTGCTTATGTTGGAGTCAAGCGTTTCAATGCCTTCAATGGATGAGACTGCCCCTTCAATCGGGTCAACAATCAACCGGCCCATATCTTCGGGTGCTACATTGTTATAGCTCGTAGAAATGGCAAGGATCGGTATATTGAACGATGGATAGAGCGTTATTTTCAGATTAGAAAGCGAAAATATACCAAAGCCGATCACGATAAGCGTGACCATAATCACACTTATCGGACGCTTTAAAACCTGGCCGGCAACGCTAAACTTTTTCATTGCTAATGGTTGGTTTGGATTTCACCTTGCTGGTGAATGGGATCTTCTTTGTGAACCGAATCGAAGCCCATTTCTTCAACCATGGTATTAATCAAATTATACATGCAGGGTACAACAAACAACATCAACAGGGTTGACATCGTGAGCCCGCCGATGACCGTCCGTGCCATTGGGCTCCATGTTTCCGAGCCGGAACCGATCTCAAGCGCCAGCGGTACCATGGAAAGAATCGTGGTAAATGCCGTCATCAAAATAGGGCGGAGACGGCGTGTAGCTCCGGTAACAATTGCTTCATGACGCGATACGTTGCGGGCCTGTAAAATTTTAATATAGTCGATCATCACAATTCCATTATTTACGACAATACCAGAAAGCAAAATCAACCCGACCATTGAGGTTACACTTATCGATGTTCCGGTAATCCAAAGCATTAACAGTACGCCTGTTAATGCCAGCGGAATGGTAAGAATGATAATAAAAGGCTCGATGAGGCTTTCAAATTGTGATGCCATTACCATATAGGTAAGGATGCCGGCAATCATAAATGCAATTAACAGATAGTTGAATGATGCCTGCTGATCTTCGGCTGAGCCCGCAATTTCATAGCGATATCCTTCCGGCCAGTCTATTTGATCCAGATGGCTGCGGGTGCGTGATGCTGCCGTAGCCAAGTCGATATCAGAGAGATCAGCGCTAACTTCAGTCACTCGTTCCTGGTTGATGCGCAGAATATTTGTTGGCCCGGTGTAGCGTTCTATAGTAGCCAGGTTGCCTAACGGTACAAAATTTCCATCGGGCGTTTCAATCTGCAGGTTTTTGAGATCGGTAGTTTGGGTTTTGTCCTGTGGCGCAAGCTGTACAAGTATTTCAAACTCAATTCCTTGGTCAACATACGTTGTTGCAAGATTTCCTTTTACAGCATTACTTAGTGCTGTGGCAACCTGTGATGTATTCATACCCATACGGGAAATACGCTCACGATCCATCCGTACTGTCAATTCGGGGCGCCCCTGATCGGCAGAACTGAATACATTAATAATCCCATCAATATCCTGGAGTTGTTGCTTTACGGCATTGGCCAGGTTTTCTTTCGTCTGTTGCTCAAAACCGTAAATTTGTACGATTAATCCGTTTTCACCTTCCGGACTTAGCGGGTCTTCGGTTACCTGTTTTATTTCTGCGCCGGGAACGACTTCAAGTGTATCAAGCAGGGACGATACAATTTCTTGCTGACCCCGGCTGCGTTCGCCCTGTGGAACTAACTCAACCCGAACGGTTCCCTGATAACCACCCGGGTTGTCGGCTCCTTCGATCCCTTCTTTATCACCAAAGTCAGAAACAACAAGCCGTGCCTCGGGTACCTGTTTATCTACAATTTTTTCTACCTGACTGATGGTGCGTTCCAGTTCCAACAAGCTCACCCCCGGGTCGCGCTGTACATCCAGCACAAACGCATTTTCATCAACCTGCGGGAAGAATTCACCGCCCAGCACAAAAAAGATAGGAAGGGTTATCAAAAACAGGATGAATGCTGCAATAACGACGGTTCCACTTTGGTTAACCAGCCGATCCAGGGTATCGTTGTAGGACTTTTCCATACGATCGAGACCGCGGCTAAGTGTTGGAGCAACTTTATCCTGAAAATATGTGCCCGTCTTTTTGCTGCCCTTTTTGAAAACCCAGACAATAGGATATACGATGATGGCTAAAAGCAGTACGGGAGAAACCAGAATGCGTTTCCAGATGTTGTCGCGGCTCCATTCAAGCATTTTTTGTAAGTATGATTTCTCTGCTTCTTGCTCAGCCTCTTTTTGCTCTTTTAATAAAAGCGAGCTCATCATCGGGATCAGGGAAAGTGCAACCAGTGAAGAGATTGCAAGGGCAAAAGAGATTGTCAGTGCTAAATCGCGAAACAGGAAACCGGCAATACCGGGTACGAATAAAATGGGAATAAATACAACAAGGGTCGTCAAGGTTGATATAACAACCGGTACAGCAACTTCCTGCGCACCAAAAATGGCTGCGGTGTCGCGGTCTTTGCCTTCCTCCCGGAAGCGGAAAATATTTTCCAGTACTACCACGGCATCATCAACCACCAGCCCAACCGCCAGGGTAAGGCCCGAGAGCGAAATGATGTTCAGGCTAAGCTCGGCCCAGTCCATGATACTGAAGGTGGCAATGATCGATATAGGAATTGAGATCGCAATAATAAGCGCCGATCGCCCGCTGCGCAAAAAAACCAACAGAATAAGAATCACCAAAATAACAGCCTGCAAACCAGTCCAGAGGAGATTATCAATCGACATTTCGATGAAATCAGCTTTGTTGGTGAGTACGTCAATGTTTACATCGGCAGGAAGAATATTGCGCAAATCAGTAAGACTGTTTTCCACTTCGCCGGCGGCTGTAACAACATTGGCGTCGCTCTGTTTATAAACATTAACAATAACACCGTCTTTACCATCAATATGGACATTGCCGATAGGGCGTGCCACACCGTCCTCAACGTTGGCAATATCGTTGAGTAGGATAGATTGCCCCTCACGTACGGCAATGATGGTATTACGGATCTGATCCACATTTTTAAATTCCCCGATAGTACGTAACGAATAAATAGTTCGCCCCTCAATGAGCTGTCCGGCCGGCACCTGGATATTCTCCTGTTCAAGCTTTTGGGCAATCGTAGATATACTTATCCCATACGCCCGCATCTGCTCATTGCTGATTTCAATATTGATTTGCCGCTCGTAACCGCCTGACGTTTCGCTCGATGCAATCCCCTGAATACGCTCAAGGCGTTGTTCAAGCTGCTGTTTGGCTAGTGTTCGCAACTCTCGCGGACTTCGCACATTGGAGGTCAGTGTTAGAACAATAATTGGTTCCTGGTTGGGATCGTAAGAAAAGACGATAGGCTGCTCAGCATCCTCCGGTACGCGCCGCCGAACAAAATCGAGTTCTTTGCGCACATCAGATTCGGCAATATAGAGATCCGTCCCCCAGTTAAAATTAAGTTTCACCACCGATGCGCCCTGACTTGAAAGCGAACGTACGCGCCGCACCCCGCTGATGCTCCCCACGGCTTCTTCAATGGGACGCGTGATGAGCGTTTCCATGTCTTCCGGAGCCACGCCCTCGTATGTGGTATAAACTGTGATGGTTGGGAAGGAGACATCTGGGTAGAGGTTAAGCCGCAGCTTGGAAAGCCCGAACAGCCCGAACCCAATGACAATAAGGCTGGCCATAAAAAATGTTACGGGGCGCTCAACCGCCTTTTTTGCTAAAACTTTCATGTAAAAGGTTAGTTATTGTTGGAATTGGCTGAGCTGCTGTCGTTCCTTTGGAATGTTTGTTCACTGTCGTCATCAATTGGTACGGAGCGATCCTGAAAATTACTTCCTTGTGCGACACGTACTTTTGAGCTGTCTTCGAGACTGGTTTGTCCGGTAATGACAATTTGTTCTCCGGCCTGGAGTCCATTTAAAACTTCGATTTGGTCACCCTGCTCAATACCGAGCGTTAAGTCCCTTTTAATGGCTACACTATCGCCCTGCACCACAAATGCAGAATAGGTTCGTTCAATTTGAATCGTATTTGATTCCGGTTCAATCAGCGTTTGTACATTTTCGACAAGTGCGGAACGCGGAATCACAACGGTATTTTGATGGGTTTCGACATTAATTATAGTCTCTACCAAAACGCCCTGAAAAATTGAGGGTCCTTTTTCGGTAAATGTGATTATCACTTCACCCAGCCCGGTGGTAGGGTCCAGCCGCGGACTTATATGGGTTACACGCCCCCTTGCAGGAGATTCCTCCTCGTTCGAAAGGCTAAAACTCACGGGTTGGCCAACTTCTACGCGTTTCCATTCTTCCAGTGGTAGATAGACGCTTGTTTCCAGGCCGGTTAAATTACCAATCTCAAAAGCGACCTGTCCCGACGAAGCCAGATCGCCCTGTGTTACGTTTCGGGCAATCACCACACCGTAAACAGGCGATCGAATTACAGTGTTTTCAAGATTTTCGCGGCTTTGGGTTAAGTTTGCGCGGGATGATTGAAGCTGCGCTTTACTATTTTGGTAGGTGGCACGAACGTTTTCAAACTCCGCCTGGCTGATAAGGTCGCGTTCAAGCAATTTCTGCTGACGTGCAAACTGCAGGCTGTCCCGTTCAAAATTTGCCCGGCTTTGTTCCAGTTGAGCCTGTGCCTGTTGAACCTGATCCTGTACTGTGGCATCGTAAATTTTTGCGAGTGCCTGACCTTGGCGAACCGTATCACCCAAGTCGGCATAAATACGCGTAATGCGATTACTAACCTGCGGTGTAACCTGAACAATGTCTTGAGCACGAACGGTGCCAAAAGATCGGATTTGGCGGGAGATGTCCTGCTGTGCAACGGTACGTATTTCAACACTTGTTCCTTGTTGTCCGCGAGCACCGGGAAAATTTTGCTGCCGGCCGGAATTTCCGCCGCAGGCCTGTAGTATGATTAAAGCAATAAGTGAAAGTCCTAAAGAATAATTTTTCACGAGAAAATAATGATAGTTGGTTTTAAGGAAGGATGGTACGTGAAATTAACGCAGAAGATTCATTAAAAATGCGTTTAATTTCCGCCACCCGATAATTTTAAAATATTTAACAAGGAAGATAATGCGAAACGTTACTGAACAGTCTGAAAAAACCGGTAGCTGTATCATAACAGATTGCTGCCGGTTTAATATTTATAAATTGATGGGGCTTAGCGGTCATATCCACCACCTCGTCCACGATTGGATTCGCGCCCGAAAAAGTAACGGAAGTTAAGTGAAAATGACCGGGATGACCAACTGAACTGCCGTTGAGAATAGAAATCTGTATTAGGGTTGCCGTCGGTTGTAACAGTATTGTCAAAGTTCTGAGAATTGAAAACATCACGTACACTGAGCGATAAAAGCGCTTTCCCGTCCCAAAGTTCACGTGATAACCCGGTATCCATCATTGTGTTGCCGTCGCGGCGTCCCTGGGTTGTTTCACGCGGCCCGCGGTATCGCAGAGAGGCCTGATATTTCCAGGAATCGCTTATATCCCATCGCAGTTGCAGGCGGGACTGAAATGCTTGCGATTCGCTGGTAAACACCTGTTGTTGATATTGGCCGTCGGAATCGGACCGGAAGAAGTTGGCATTTCCGGTTAACGTAAACATGTTGAAAAGCTCCTGATCAAGCGAAAATTCGACGCCCCAAGCTTTTTCTGTTGCCAAATTAATGGGGAACCGCCGCAAAATACCGTCTTCTTGCTGGGTGATGCGTTCGATGACATCAGTTCGGTATCGGTAGTAAAGGCTTGTGAGCAGTGAGCCGGTACCCCAGTTTTTCAGGTAGCCAACTTCATATGAGTTGCTGAATTCCGGGGTAAGGTTGGGATTGCCGGTAAACTGGCTGCGCGAATCAGAAAAATCGGAAAAGGGCAGCAGGGCGCGCGACCAGGGGCGGGATAGCCGCCGGCTGTAGCTGAGCTGTACGGAATTTGTTTCAGTAATAGAGTAATTCAAAAACAGGCTGGGGAACAGGTTATAGTAGTCCTGGTCGTTGACATCTCCGGTACTTTTTATCTCCGTTCGGATACGCGTGTTTTCAGCTCGCAGCCCAAGCTGGCCGGAAAACTTTCCTATCTCTGTTCCCAGAATTACATAAGCTGCATTGACGTTTTCCCGGTAGAGGAAGTTATCGTTGAACGATGGCAAAGGGGTCCAAACTCCATTTTGGCGCTCTTCAACGAAGTAAGAATTGTCCATCCATTCGGTATCTGTTCGGAACCCGGCTTCCAGTTTCCCGTTCTCTCCAAGGGGACGGACATACTCTACATCTATGCGAAAATCCATCTCTTCTTCGCTGTCTTCTGTGCGTTGAAACAGCGGATCTGCGGCTCCCATTTGTACAGTTTCTTTGATATCGGTATTTGAGTTCTCCCGGCTGATATCGAAGCTGGCCTCGGCCGTTAATTTATGGTCGTCTCCGTTAATCTTATTCTCATACTCAAGATTAAAATCAAAATCGCGCTCGGTGCCTTCTTCATCATTATCGCGGTTGATACGTTCCAATACTTCACCGTCGAATGCTCCTTCTGAATAGCGCAGATCGGTGTAAGTTACATCCTCTTCATTCATCTGGCTCTCGAGGTTTAAATAGGTGCTGGCTGTGAGAATCTCGGTATCCGACAGGTAAAAATCAGCTCCAAACCGGATGTTGCCATCTACTTCGGATTCGTCCGCATCTGTCTGTTCGCGGTACATGTAGCTGGTATCGGGCCCGGCAAACCGCTGGAATGAACTGCCCGATTCAGGATCAGACCGATAGTCTATACTCCCGCCGAAAAACCAGTTAATATTGGTTGTCCGATAGTTAACGTTGGCCGATGCTTCATGATCCTGCGGCCAGCCCGAACCAATACCCACGCTTCCGTTAAAGCCAAGTTCGCGATCTTTTTTAAGAATAATGTTGATGATCCCCGCCGAGCCTTCGGCCGCGTACTTGGAAGAGGGGTTGGTAATGATTTCTACTTCCTGGATCATATTGGCCGGAATACTTCGAAGCGCATCAACCCCGTTGCTTACCATATTTGATTCTTTTCCATTGATGAGAATACGAACCGATTCATTGCCCCGTAAACTGATATTACCATCAATATCGGTACTGATGGATGGCACATTATCCAATACATTTATAGCTGACCCACCCAGGCTCGTAAGATCTCTCCCCACTTGGAAAACACGCTTGTCGAAATTTAGCTGCATCTGGGACTTTTCACCACGCACTACCAGTTCATCCATGGCCTGCGTAGTTTGTTCCATAGCAATAGTCCCCATCGAGTATGCTTCGTCTGCCTGCAGATCTACCTCTTCTTTGTGGGATCTGTATGAAACAAATGTCACCTGCACAACATACCGGCCGGGCGCTACACGGATTTCAAAACTTCCGTCTTGCCGGGTTGAGGCGCCCGTAATCACCTCAGACATAGAGGGGTTATACACCGATACGGATGCTCCGGCTAAAGCTGTAGAGGTTTCATCAACAATTTTGCCGGTTATTATTGCTTCTGAAGTCTCTTCATTCTGTCCCCATACGATTAATGGAAGAGACAATAATAGAACACTGATTAAAAGTCGTTTCATTTAGTTTGTAATTAGCATTTGAATATTGCAATGGATTTATCAGATGATGTAGGAAGAAACGCAAATTAGCTTATAATCTGTAAGAAAGTCTGCAAACAATTGTAACAAGAAGATAAGATGCCAATTCTATACGATGACTTTAGCAGTGAAATAGATAAAACGCCGATAAATCACGACAAAAATTGCGGTATTTTTTTATTATCTTCACACAAAACAAACAGCCAATCCAACTCCATATTTTATGAAATTCTTTATTGACACAGCCGACCTTGATGAAATTCGCGAAGCCCACGATCTTGGTGTTTTAGACGGGGTAACAACAAACCCCAGCCTC
>JAFGWN010000052.1 GCA_016937115.1 Balneolaceae bacterium
AGAAATTAATATCCCTGCTGAGTATTTTTTTTATTTTAAGTGTATCAACCAGTTTTTCCAATCCGAATGAAGCCCTTCCTAAAGAGAAAGTTCGCACATTTATCAACCTGCTGGACTATATCGGCAAGGATTATCCCCGTGCGGTGCAGAATGGGGAAGTCATAAACGAGTTTGAATATGATGAGATGGTGAATTTCAGTCGGCAGGTGTCCGATCTTTATGTCCAGCTCGGTAAAGAAATTGACCATCGGAAGTTCGCGAATTTGGCTGATGATATTTCGAAACTACGGAACGTAATCGCTGAAAAAGCTTCTGCTGAAAAAGTTAATGAAATCACAAGCAGCATTCGGGACCAGATACTAAAACTCGGGTTGATAAAGGTAACGCCACAGCGATGGCCCAATTTAGCCAAAGGCAAACAGATATTTGAGCAACGCTGCCAAAGCTGTCACGGGGCCAAAGGATTCGGTGACGGCCCGTTGGCGGCAAATCTCAATCCACCGCCGACAAGTTTTCAGGACTCAGCCAACGCCGATAATATTTCCCCATTGCAGGCCTATAACACGATCCGCCTCGGACTGGAAGGAACATCCATGCGGGCATTTTCGGAGCTGAGTGATCAAGAAGTTTGGAATGTTGCGTTTTATATTAACTCACTAAATTATAAAAGACAGGTTCCGGATTCGGTTCAAGCCAAAATAAAAGCAACGCTGGCCGACACAGCCTCACTGCGTTCCATTACACTTTATACCAACCAGCAATGGAAAGAGTTTTTTAGATCACACGATATTGATCCAACACAGGGCATGGCGGTAGTACGCGGGTTAACGGGCAATCCCTCATCAACATCATCTAACAGCACTCTGGCTAAAGCCTTGGCCCTCCTTGAAAAATCTCAGGAAGCGTATCTGAATAAGAACTATGCACAAGCCCGCCGGTTCGCGCTTGATGCCTACCTTGATGGGATTGAACCGGTAGAAAGTCAAATCCGCGCCTCCAAACCAGAGCTGGTCAAACAAGTAGAAACCGAAATGCTGGCCGTACGTTCAGCAATTCAAAACCGGGTGGACGAGCAGGAATTGACAACGCAAATCCAGTCAGCCTCACTGACGGTCAAGAAAGCCCAAAATCTGCTCGACAGCCAGGAATATTCATTCTGGGTGAATTTTCTGCTGGCCGCATCTATCCTGCTGCGTGAAGGGTTGGAAGCTTTTCTGATTATCATGGTGATTCTGGGCGTGTTGCGATCTGTCGGGGCCGGCCATACGGCAAAATATGTACACGGCGGGTGGATCGCTGCCCTTTTGGCGGGTACGGTGGGCTGGTTTATTGTCCAGTCGCTGATCGGCTTCAGTTCCCTCCAGCGTGAACTTATGGAAGCGATTGGAGCAGGTATTGCCGTAATTATGTTATTATACATCGGCTTTTGGATGCATAGCAAAACTCACGCGGCGCAGTGGACACGGTTCATTAAAGAAAAAGTACATGGCCTGCTTAATAAGGAAAGCATATGGGGCCTGGCCCTGCTGTCGTTTGTTGTTGTTTTCCGCGAGGCGTTTGAGTCTATTATTTTCCTGTCGTCCATCAGCCTGAAATCGGGCGGGGCCAACGCCGGAATTTTCTCGGCCCTTGTTGCCGTAGCGCTTATTATTGGTGGCATCGGGTTTGCCTTTAACCGTGTAACTCAACGCATTCCGGTCCGACAGCTTTTCCGTTATTCCTCACTCATGCTGGCTGTGCTGGCGGTTATTCTGATTGGTAAGGGCGTGCGCAGCCTGCAAGAGGCCGGCTATCTCAATATCGCCCCCCTGCCCATTCAGTGGAGCCTTCCTACCCTGGGCCTTTATACTACCTGGCCAACTATTCTTGCCCAAGTGGCGGTGATTAGCATAATTGCAGGACTGTGGTACTACAGTAATCAAATGGGGACGCAACAGTTAGAAAAAAGCTAACTATTATTGTTGGTAATCTTTCACGATCCGACAGGCATTGCTGTGAAACCGCATTCGGCTACAACATACTTCCACCAGGCTTATCTTCCGCCTTGAGAATTACATAAATCGCGTATCGCCCGAATATCCTCTTTGGAAAGTTGCAGCGTCTGTTCATTTTGATACTCCATCTTAAAATACATGATCGAGGTTGGATTACTAACATGGCTCAGCCCTAAGGCATGGCCTGCTTCATGCGCCAGCACCAACCTTAATTTGTCGGTATTTTCATATTCGTGAATATTAATCTTTTGATGGTTTAGATCATCAATATAGACTCCCTGATAAAACGTGCGGGCTGAACCAAAGCGATCGTTATAAGAAAAAATAAGTTTATTCACCCGATTAGCTGCATCATCTAACTGCCCTGATAACTGCGCCAGCTTTTTCGCCTCATCATTTAGCGTTTTCTCGAGTATCTTCAGCTCATCCTTTAATGATTTTATTCTTTTTTTGAATTTGATTAAGCGTTCATTTTCCAAATCCTCAACCACGCTGGCATCACTCCTTCTCAGTATCAGCCAATTATATTCTTCTACTTGGTTTTTATACGCTTCGAGCTTGCGGTCGTATTCGTCAAGTTGGTCTTCGTGGCTGTAAAAAACGCTCTCATAACGGTGCTCCAACGAACGATGCTGCAACTTTAGCTGATCAATACGCTGTGACAATTGGCGTTCACTATTGGTAATTTTCTGCTCCCTGCCATAAATGAAGTTTATCGTTACCCGGCCGCTATCGCTGTATACAATCAAATTCATTCCTGCAGCATTTGACCAGAGGTCTCCTATATCAGCCATCATATTTTTTAGGGTTTCCCGGTTGATATCAAATCGGGGATCTATCGCTCCAATTTTCCAGGTGAGCGGTTGTGGGCAACGGCGGGTTGATTCGATTGAAGCTTGCTGAGGTAATTTTGCAGTAAAATCTGGTATAAATCCGGCCGTAATAAAAACAAAGGAACAGCATAATATGAAAGGAAAATATTTCATCCGGAACACCGTCATATGGCAATTAAATAAACCTGTTATCAATATAAAGAATTATTACAGATGGCATGCGTATTATAACACTCCCCTTAATAGATATTTACAAATCCGTTACGTTCATTTATTTATGTTACTATCTATTTCAATAAAATGAATGGATAACTTCAATTAAATCAGCCTGCCATGAAACGTATTTTTGCAATCGCAACAACTGCCCTTGCAGTTTTCTTGCTTGGAATTCAGCTACCTGCTGCAGCCCAGCAGATGCAAGGCGAGCCCAGCCACCAGGATCTGCCGCTTGATAACGAGCGAACCATTAACCTGAATACCAGTGAAGGTACCTGGCTTTCGCTTGATGTGCATCCCGATGGAGATAAAGTAATTTTTGACTACATGGGCAACCTGTTTGAAGTACCGATGGATGGCGGCGATGCAACCCAGTTAACGCATGGCATGGGCTTTGATTCGCAGCCGGTGTACAGCCCCGATGGCAGCAAAGTTGTCTTTATTTCGGACCGAAACGGCGGCGAAAATATCTGGATTCTCGACCTCGAAACGATGGAAGCAACGCAGCGAACTGAAGGCAAAAATTATCGCATGCAGGATCCCATATGGACGTCCGACGGGGACTATATTATTGCAGCCCGCGCCGGTTTGCGGGAAGGGGTGCACAAGTTGTGGCTCTACCACGTAGATGGCGGCAGCGGCACCGAACTCATGGAAACAGATGAGCGTGAAAAAACCATTGAACCGACTTTGGGAGGAAATAAGAAATATATCTGGTTCTCCCAACGTGAAGGTGACTGGCAATACAATGCCAAATTTCCGCAATACCAGATTGTAAAGTTTGATCGTGAGACCGGCCAAACCCATACACAAACGGCCCGCCTCGGCTCAGCTTTTCGTCCAACGTTATCGAGCGACGGTAAATGGCTGGTATACGGCACACGCTATGATACTGAAACGGGATTGCGTATCCGCAACCTTGAAAACGGTGACGAACGCTGGCTGGCCTATCCCGTGCAGCGCGATGATATGGAATCGCGGGCCACCCGAGGTGTGCTGCCCCGCATCGACTTCACCCCCGACAACAAAGCGGTTGTAGCCTCTTATGGCGGAAAGATCTGGCGCATTCCCGTCGCTGAAGACGGCGAAGCTGAATCCATCACATTTAATGTTGAAACGGAACTCGACCTTGGTCCGCGGCTCGATTTTCAGTATCCGATAGAAGACACCGAAACGTTTACTGCACGCCAAATTCGTGATGCCGTTCCTTCACCCGATGGAAGCAAGCTGGCATTTACGGTATTGGGTAACCTTTATATGATGGATCTTCCTAACGGCGACCCGCAGCGTATCACCGATTTTGATTTTACTGAAGCTTATCCGACTTGGTCGCCCGACGGCAACTGGCTTGCTTTTGCTACCTGGAACCCAAAGGAGGGCGGCCATATTTACCGCGTTCGATCCAACGGCGGCTCACCGGAACGTCTAACCGACCAATCAGCTGTCTACCAACAACTGGCCTGGTCCAAAACGCAGGATCGTATCGTAGCGGTTCGCGGTGAAGATCGCACCTACTATACTTCACCCGGACCATATATTCCATTTTCGACCAGCGACTTGGTCTGGATTCCATCCGGTGGCGGCAAAGCAAGTTTTATTACCAGTACCGAAGGACGCGAGTATCCGCATTTTATTAAAGGCAGTGATCGCATTTACCTAACCAATAATGACGGCCAGCTCGTATCCATCCGGTATGACGGCACAGACGAGAAAACACACGTTACCATTACCGGTGCTACCGTTCCCGGTGAAGACGAACCCGAAGAAGCGGATGTCATTTTAATGGCGCCCGAAGGCGATCAGGCGTTGGCTCAGGTCAACAATGATTTGTATACCGTAACCGTACCCATGGCCGGAGAAGCAAAAAAGATCAGCGTAGGCAACCCGGATAAAGCATCATTCCCGGCCTTAAAACTGACCGACATCGGGGGGCAGTTCCCGGCGTGGAGCTGGAATGGCGAAACTGTACACTGGTCGATCGGTAATGGCCACTTCAGGTATGATTTATCAGCCGCCATAGCCCAGAAACGAAAGCAGGATCAATACGACCGAAAAAAAGACGAAGAGAACGGTGACGATGACAAAAAAAAGAAGTCGGATAAAAAAGACCCGAATCGCCCGGATGACTACGAACCCAAAGAGGTGCGCATCGAGATTGCTGCCAGGCGGGATATTCCGGAAGGCACGCTGGTATTGCGTGGAGCACGCGTGATTACCATGAAGGGCGACCAGGTGATAGAAAACGCGGATATCGTCATTGAAAATAATCGCATTAAAGCTGTGGGAGCAAGCGGCGAAGTGGATATCCCATCCGGAGCCGAAGAACGTGACATGAGCGGCAAAACCATCATTCCGGGTTTTGTAGATACCCATGCGCATGTGCGCCCTTTCCGCAATCTGCATCAGCCGCAGGTATGGTCGTTCATGGCCAACCTGGCGTACGGGGTAACGACGATCCGGGATCCGCAGACCGGTACAACCGACCTTTTAACGTACGAAGACATGGTTAAAACGGGTGAAATCATCGGACCGCGCATTTATCAAACGGGGCCGGGCGTTTTTTGGTCAGAACAGATTGAAGACCTCGATCATGCCCGTGATGTGCTCACCCGGTACAGCAAATATTACGATACCAAAACGATAAAAATGTATGTGGCGGGGAATCGCGAGCAGCGGCAGTGGATTCTTCAGGCAGCCAAAGAGCAGAACATTATGCCGACTACCGAAGGTTCACTGAACATGAAGCTGAATATGACCATGCTTATTGATGGCTATCCCGGACAGGAGCACAACTATCCGATCACCCCAATTTACGAGGATGTCATCAAAACAACGGCGAAGTCTAAAATGGCCTATACACCAACATTGCTCGTTACTTACGGCGGACCGTGGGCTGAAAACTATTTCTATGCCCATGAAGATCCGTCCAATAATAAAAAGCTGCAGTACTTTACGCCGCGGCAAGACCTGATGGGCAAAGCACGCCGACGCGGTGCCGGATGGTTCCATGAAGAAGAGTACGTAATGGAAGAACAATCCAAGATAGTTAAGCAAATCTTTGATGCCGGCGGCATTGTCGGTGTTGGCAGCCACGGCCAGTTGCAGGGGCTTGGTTACCATTGGGAGCTGTGGGCTATGGCCTGGGATGATGTAAATCCACACAAAGCGCTAAAGTTTGCCACCATTTCGGGCGCCGAGGCCCTTGGCCTCGATGGCGACATCGGTTCAATAGAAGAAGGTAAGCTGGCCGATCTGGTAATTCTCAATGAAAATCCACTGGATAATCTGCGCAATTCAAAAGCTATTGAATATGTCATGAAAAACGGCCGCCTTTATGATGATGAAACACTTAATGAAGTGTGGCCGCGCGAGCGTAAAACGGGTCCGCTCTGGTTCCATCAGGATGATCCGGAAAACCTGCCGGGCTTATCGCAGGCAAATAATTAATGCTTAAACAAAAATCCCCTCAACCTATATGAGGGGATTTTTTTATGCTCGAATTTTTTGACATAACTGCTAATAACGAGAGCGGCCGCGTGTTACCAGCCCGATAATTACCGCAAATATCGCCGAGCCGATCGCCGCCCAGATCACAGGTATCGTATGCCCTTCAATCGTAACCGGAAAGATAGCGGCAAGCCCGAGTTCCGAAGCCAGCCAGCTGCCGATCAACGCCCCAATAAAGCCTACAACAATTGAAACAAAGCAACCGCCCAGCGAATATCCCGCTATAGCCTGACCGATCCCGCCACAGATTGCCGCGATCAACAGTAACAATAACAGTCCTAATAAACTCATGATAATATTGATTTAGTTAAGAATTATATGCTCCGCACTATAAAACCTCTAATAAAGTAACTGCTACTTTTTGTATGAACAAAATTTATTTTCCCTTGTTCCTGCGGGTAAAGAATTAGAATCTCAATTTTTATTGATTAAATTGATCACTCATTCGCATCAGGAACCAGAGATGTAAATTTCCAATATCAATTAGTAGCTTTCTTGTATGATTTGGATAGTATCTTTTAACTTTTTTTAAACCGTATATCAATGAAATACCTATCTGTTTATATTGTTATTGTGATCACCGGGGTAATGCTGATTACCGCCTGCGGACCCAGTGAAGAAGAACAGCAACGGCAAGAGCAGGCCCGGCAAGATTCCCTCGAACAGGTTCGCCAACAGCAGCTTGAGCAGCAGCGCCAGGATAGCCTGGCCAACATACGAGCCGACAGTTTAGAGCAGACCAGAAAAAACCCGGCGAATGTTTCATTCAGTGAAAACGGACGCTTTGCCGTGCAGGTTGAATCGTGGCGATCGCAACAGAAAGCACAAAGCCGTGCCGAAATCTGGATGGAACGTGGATTTGACAACGCTGCGGTAGTTCAATACGGTAATGAAGAGACGGGCAACGTCTGGTTTCGCGTGCGGCTGGGGCGGCTCGACAGCCGGGAGGCGGCCAGCCAGCTCCTGCAAACCCTGCAGGAAAAGTATCAGGCCAACGCATGGATTGCCACTCTTTAAGCAACGCTATGGCTGCTTTCCCTGATAACTTACCTGATCAAGCTTCTGAACTTGAGTCGCTGATCGCTTCACACGAAGATACATTCGCCCCCATCAAGCCGGAGGCCCGGGCCCGTATCGTCTGGTATGATAAACAGCAAAAAAATAAGACCGATTACAGTCTTGTCTATTTGCACGGTTTTAAAAGCAGCCAGGGCGAAGGCTACCCCGTACACCAGGCCATTGCAAAAAAGTTTGGATGCAATCTCTACCTTGCCCGGCTGCAGGGGCATGGATTGAAACGGGATCAATATTTTGGCGACCTCTCATCTTCTGCTCTTATTCAATCTGCGATTGATGCGTGCCGCATCGGGCAAAAAATTGGCCATAATGTACTGGTGATGGGGACATCGACAGGTGGCTCGCTGGCCCTTTATGCGGCAGCTTCCGATACATGTCCGGTCTCTATCAAAGGGTTGATTTTATATTCTCCGCTCATCCATTTTTATGGTATTAGTTCGCTTTTACTTGAAAATCGTATTGGCAGAACATTGCTACAGTTTTTCCCGGGCAAAAGCTATGAGCTTAAATACGATCCTTTTTCGGATGATGAGGCCGCCATCTGGTACTCATCCTATTCCCTGAACGGCGTATTGGTTCTTGGACAGACCATTCAAAGAATTATGCGTCAATCCGTCTTTGCAAATGTCCGTTGCCCGGTTTTTATCGGATACTATTACAAAAATCGCACAAATCATGACCGCGTCGTTTCTACCTCAGCTATAAAACGGATGGTAAAACAACTGGGAACTGCCTCATCAAACATTACGATTAAAAACTTCCCCCATGCGGCATCCCACGTTATTTGCAGCTCACTGTTATCCAATGCTGTGCAAGATGTTATAGAGTCAACCACCTTTTTTCTTCAGGAAAAAAATGAGCTGTCACCGGTTAGTCAATGATTTTAATTTAATAACTTTTAACAGGACAGTTATGTAATAATCCAATAATATTTGGTTAATACTTGGGCATTTTAGTATATTATAAAGCGCTCAAGTAGCGTCTCTCTTGATGAATAGTCAGGCCCTTACACTTGAAAGGTGTAAGGGCTTATTTTTTTGAATCTATCCTTTCTCTTTTTCGTATTCTTTACCAATCATGGATATATTTTCATCAAATCGGGTTTCAATTTTTATATATTCAATCTTAATTATATAATTGTTATCCGATTTTTATATGTGACTATCCAATTTTAATTCCGCTGTAATGAAAAACTTTAATATCACGCATCGCCGAGCTGACTCGTATAACGTGTTGGAGCTGGACGGTGAACTGGACGCCCACACTGCCTCTCAACTGGAAGACATGCTCAAGAAGCTTATCAACCAGGATCAACATCAGATTATTGTCAACTGCCAAGAGCTCGATTACATTGCCAGTGCAGGTTTGGGGGTATTTATGGCCTACATTGAGGATGTCCGCGAAGAGGGCGGCGATATCAAGCTCACCAACCTGAACAAAAAGGTCTATAACGTGTTTGACCTGCTGGGCTTCCCTACGCTGTACGATATTCTTGACGACGAGCGGGACGCTATACAAAAGTTCAATAGTACATCAACAAAAGAATAATTTTGCCACGTACTGATCAGCCATATACCCTTTCTGTACAGGCTTCAACCAAGCATCTGGCTGAAGTGCGGGACTTTGTTGCCGGCCATGCATCAGAATTTGGTTTTGACAAACAGGACATATCCGACATTCGCCTGGCCGTTGATGAAGCCTTCACCAACATTATTAAGCACGCCTATCAGAATGATGAAAAGCAGTCGGTAAAAATTGCCCTCGGCCATAACGGAAAAACGTTTTGGATATCCCTGTTTGATTCGGGTCAGTCGTTTTCACTGAAAGATTACAAAAAACCGAACGTGCAAGAAAAGATTAAGCAAAAAAAACGCGGCGGGGTTGGCGTTTACCTCATCAAGAAATTGATGGATGACGTTGAGTACCGGCATGAAGGGTCTCAAAACGAAATCCGGATGATAAAAAAACGCTGATATTGTGACCCTCTCTTCTTCACAACAACAGGACCAGCACTCCCGGTTCGAACTCCGAACCCTGCTGGAAACTTCCCGCCTGCTTGCCGAGTCGCACGACATGGATTTTGTGATTAACAACTTGCTGCTCATCACGATGGGTAAGTTGATGGTAGGGCGCGGAATGGTGTTGCTTTTTCAGCCTGCAAAAGGGATTTATCGTGTTTCAAAATCAAAAGGGAAAAATTGTTTGCCGGAAGGCGAAACCGTTGAATTTGATGACGTTGAAACTATTCAAAAACAATCGGTGATCCAGTGCGCCACTGATGAATTTCCGGTTCCCGAGTTGATTAAAGAAGATGACAGCTGCACGCTGTTTAACCTGCAGACACGCAATAGTCACATCGGATTTTTATGCCTGGGCTCAAAAGGAAATAATACACCGCTCAAACAGCATGAAATTGAGTTCATCGAAAGCCTTACCATTATCTCATCGGTAGCCATAGCCAATTCGCGCATGTTTACCGAGTTGAAGCGCATCAACCGTACGCTCGACCGCAAAGTATATGAGTTGAATACACTGCTTGACCTCAGCAAGGATTTCAACCGGATGGTCGACTGGCAGGAAATCATCCGGATCTTCAAATTTGCCATGCTCGGCCAAATGCTCATCCGTAAGTTCTTTTTTGTGCTTGAGCAAGATAACCGCCGTGCAACCGTAGCGACCAACAGCATTCAGGGTTCGTTAAAAAAGGCTGATATCGATGAACTTTTTTCACTGGAGGCCGACATTGTTCATGTGGATGATGAACTGCAGCAGAAAATCCCGTTCCTGAAAAATAATGAGATCAAAGCCCTGATAAGCCTCTATTTCCAAGATAAAAAAATGGCACTCGTGGGAATTGGAGCGCGGGCCAACGCTGAACCGTATAGCGAATCCGATTTCAACTTTTTGCAGTCGCTTGGTAACCTGGCCCTGCTTTCTATTCAGAAAACCCTGCTACTGGAAGAACGCATCGAAAAAGAGCGGCTCGAGGAAGAATTGAATATTGCCAAGAGCATTCAACAGGGATTGCTGCCGCACCCTATTCCCACGCATCCCAAACTCGATATTACCGCCAAAAATATACCTTCACAACAAGTGGGCGGCGACTATTTCGACATTCTGGTAACGCCCGAAGAACGACTGCTCTTTGCCATTGCAGATGTAACCGGCAAGGGAACACCGGCCGCCCTGCTGATGGCCAATATCCAGGCCATGCTACACGTACTGCTGCCTATCGATATTACCCTTATGGACGCTACCGGCCGTATTAACGATATGATTTACCAAAATACGCCAAGCGATAAGTTTGTGACTTTTTTTTGGGGCATTTTTGATCCCGTTGAAAATACTTTCAGCTATGTAAATGCCGGGCATAATCCCCCACTGCTGTTCAGAAAAGATGAAGAAGCATATAGCGAACTAAAAGAAGGAGGATTAATTCTTGGCGCCATGCCCACGACGACCCCTTATGAAAATAATAAAATTGCTCTTGTCAGTGGTGATTTATTGGTATTTTACACCGATGGCGTCACCGAAGCCATGAATACCGGTCAAACCGAAGAGTATGAAGAAGAACGTTTGATCAATTGTATTGAGCGCAACCGGGGAAAATCTTCGCAAGAGATCATGCAAGCCATCATCGATGATGTAAACAGCTTCTCCGACAATATTCAATATGATGACCTTACGCTTATTGTGATAAAGGTGAAATGAGACTGGAGAATCATTTTCAATTAAGACAAACTATTCTTAATTGAAAATACCAAGCACACCTGGTCCTGATCCGGTGGTTTCTTTATCCGTCATAGCCAGAATACTTTGATAGGTTTTATACCGATTCATAATCTCTTGAACATATAGCACCGTTTCAATGCCTCTGCAAAAACCGTAACGCGCATTCCGGTAATACTGGCGATCCATCAATTTAATCAATGCATCGGCTGCGGCCTCCCATTCATTAGGATTTTTATTGAAATCGATAGCCAGGCGACGGGCATCAGCTACATGACCCTGTCCGGCATTGTAAGCTGCAAGAGCAAACTGCCACTGGTTAGTGCTGTCCATATATGAATAATGAGCCAGATGCTCAGAGATAATGCGTACCCCTTCCCGCACGTTTGTCTCTTCATCGTACAGCATCTTCACTTCGGGCACCTCAGAATAACGCGGCAGCACCTGCATCAAGCCGATAGCGCCGGCCCAGCTTTTCGATTTTGGATTAAACTTGGTTTCCTGAGCCGTCATCGCTGCAATCATCAACCAATCGATTCCTGCCGAATCAGCCACCCTTTTGAAAAGGTCGTCGTAAGGAGAAATTACCCCCTCACCCTCAGGGAGCGATCCGGAATCGTAATACTCGGCAATTTGGGGGCCACGTTCAAAATAGCGCCGGCGCAGCACATTCAGAAAAGCCGATCGCTTGGGCTCTTCATCGCCCTCTCCAAGACGAAAATGCTTGTATAGAAAATCATCCATTTTTTGTTTTAGATCATCCGCATTTTTACGCACCGCCCAGGCAATGGTGTCACTGTCGGCTATGACCGGACCGCGCACTAAACCATTCATGTAGTTATCCGAGGCCTGGAAAATATTGTCGTCAGCTACGGTTGCCCTGTATTCCCCCTGAGAGACATCAAATAAAAGTGATTCGGTATCCTTTTCATTAGGGACAAGATCCACGTTCAAGGGATAACCGGCTTCTTTTAAATCACCCAATCGGTGATAATACGAACTGTTACTACGCACAGTGATGGGGATATTGCGCTGCACAATTTCTTCTATTTTTTGCGGCGGATCTTCGATATCATCAGAAAATACGATCACCTGATTTACCAGGTTGTATGGCTGGGTAAAATCTACATACCGCTGCCGAACCGTAGTAATAGTGTAATTAGCCGCAATAACATCACCCTCACCACTGTTAAGTAAGTCGTACGGATTTTCATCAGGTTTTACGACGATAACTTCCAGCGCAAGATCGTGTTCTTTGGCAAACTCGTTGACAAGCTCGTATTCAAATCCCCACTCCATCCCCTGATGCAAAAAATAGGTGTTGGAACTGTAACGGGTAATCATCCGTAGCACGCCTTCCTCTTCAATCTGCTCAAAATCACGTTCTACCGGTTCCGTAACCGTTACGTTCAGTCCGTCATCCTCAAATTCTTTTTTATCGGTGCTGCACCCGGCAAGAAGTACAAGAGAAAGTCCCACAACAACAGAAAAACGCCTGAAAAAAATCGCTTTGCATGTTATACCCATACTCAAAAACTCGTTAACAACGAATACCCGAATTTCGCCAATTAGAAAGCCAATGGTGCTATCAGATGATACCGCATCAGTATAGTAATTATTTATTACAATAGGTACTGCGGTAAAAGGCATTGGTTTTAGCTACACCTATGTCAATTTTAAAGCATTGCCCGCAGAGCTAAAATAATATTGCGACCCGGCGCACTTATCCCCGATGAATAGGGACGATAATGCTGATCAAATATATTTTCAATACCTGCATTCAGGCGCAGTTCATTGTTAATTTGATACGAGGCTTTCAGGTTAAGGGTAGCCCAGCCGGGTGTGCCGTCATCTGTATAAAGATGCGTTTTCCCACGCTCCGATGGAGAAAAATCAGATAGGTCTTTCCGCCCGTTAAACCGGGAATACATGCGCACTTTTATTTTCTCTGCCTTGTAGGTGAACCCGACCTGGCCGAATACCGGTGCCACATGGCGTAAAGGTTCGTTATTGGAAATATCTTTCCCGTTGGTATAGGTGATGTTCGAGTTAAATCCGATATGTTGGCTTAATTCAACAGATAACCCCGCACTGGCGCCATATACATACGCTTTGCCGGCATTCACCACGGCTTCGACCTTACTCAACTCGCCGTCATAAACGATAGAATCCTGCCCGTTAAACTGAAAATCGCGCCGAACCATGGCGTCCTTCAGCCATGTGTAAAATACGTTGACTTCCAGCCGGGCCTGATCTCCAAAACGTTTGATAATGGCCGCATCAATGTTGTAGGAATACTCGGGCTTTAAGTTGCTGTTTGGGACGATAACCGTACCCGGCTCAGAATCAAAAACCTTGGCAGCGTCATCCACATTTGGTGCCCGAAAACCGGTAGATCCATTCAGGTTGAATTGTACATCCTGTTTCGGTCGCCACGTAAATCCGAGGCTTCCATTTAACGCCCCGGTATTAATATCGATTTCATCAAACGGGAAATCGTAAAACCGGTCACTGAATTCAGAATGAAGTATCACATGGCTGTATCGCAACCCGGAAATAACCGTAAAAGTTGAAGAAAGATCCTGTTGATATTTGGTGTATGCCGCCAGTTGTGTATAGTCGCTGCCATTATCGGGATACCGCGTTGCTACAGGCGATTGTTGACCGGTTTCGATATTGGTTGAATGGGCATCAGATTGCACGTAGTTGTAAACGCTTTCGATACCGTAAAAAAGCTCGCGGCTCTCACCCCATTGTTTATCAAAATCGATATTAGCAATGGCTACATTAATATTCTCCTCGCGGTTGCGTAGTTGGGGCGATTGGAAATCGCGATCGTTGCGACTCTCCTGGAACCATTGATACGACAATGTGGCGCTCATCTGGTCATACATTGCTGTTTTCTCATAGTTGTTAATTTCGAGCGCATTCATCAACCAGATCTGGGGACCATAATACCACTCCGCATTTTTAAACGGCCCTGTATCACCGTTTTCTCGTTCAATAAGCCGATCATACCGGGGGATATCTGTAGTTGATCCAAAGTGCAACCCATAACTCAAATCCCAGTTTAATGACGGCTTATATCGAATTTTCTGCATAAGGTTGAGCTGCTCATACCCCGAATAGATCTGTTCAGTGACGTCATCATTCTGTACTACTTGGTCGGTTCCATTTCGCCGCACCACATATTCTTTACGCTTACCAAAATCGGGATACTCATCGTAAAAATTACCCCCCGAACGCAGGTTATCGTAGTTGCTGTACGTTACGCTACTCAGGAACCCCCATTTTTCAAAACCAAAATTAGCATCGGCGTGAAAAGTTCGTTCGTTATTCGCCGTGGAATACCGGACGAGCGAATTGGCCGTGATGTAGGTTTCATCCTGGGTAAAAGAAAGCTGCACATCTTTAGTCTCATAATTCATCACCCCGCCGAGCGCATCGCTGCCGTAAATGATAGAGCCCGGTCCAAAAATCACTTCCGTTCCAGAAATAGCATTGGGATCTATTGAAATAACATTCTGCAGGTTACCGCTGCGGAAAATGGCATTGTTCATACGGATACCGTCAACAGCAATAAGCACCGAGTTGGCAGCAAACCCACGAATCATGGGGCTACCGCCGCCAAGCTGGCTTTTTTGCACAAATACTTCACCCGAAGCCTGGAGCAGATCGGCCGCTGTTTGTGGATTGGTAAACGCTACTTCTTCAGTTTGAATTTGCATAATTTTTCGTGGGATCTCCGTTTGATCCTGCTCCCGCTTGCTGGCTGATACAAATATTTCATCCAACATGACCGTACGTTCTGTCAGCTTTACCTCAAAACCCAGCTGTTCGAGCTGTCCTACGGTTCGCACCAATTGCTTAAACGAAGGATGCTGAAATATGAGCGTATCAC
>JAFGWN010000053.1 GCA_016937115.1 Balneolaceae bacterium
AGGATGGCAAACCGGGGATTGTAATTTTTTACCGGCGGGTAGTTGGACCAAAACCTTGACCCTAAAAAATACTGAGCTATATCGCCTTCCTTACCGTAATCTTCGCCGTCAAACAACACAATATCGACACCAACAGGCGGCTGTTCGTTGTTAAATAACCGAGCAAGTTCCAAAAGCACCGCCACACCGCTGGCGCCGTCATCTGCTCCTAAAATCGGCGTAGAGGTATCAGCAGAGTCTTGATCGGCCCGCGGTCGGGTATCCCAGTGGGCACAAAGCATGATGCGGTCACTGCTGCCGGGATTAAAGGCGGCAATGATATTTGCCATTTGCAACGTATCCCCCTGGTAACCGCGATGCGTAAATTCCTGCGTAAACACGTAACGGTCACCCGCATAGCTTTTAAGCTTTTCAACCAGGTAGTCTTTTGTTTTACGGTGCCCTTCTGATCCCGGATTACGCGGACCCATTTTAACCTGATCAGCAACATAGGCATAGGCCGAATCGGCATTAAAATTAGGGACCGGCTGATTTTTGTCCGTAAACTGCAGCTCAGAGTCATCACCGGAACTACAGCCCGTTATAACGATGAATAATAGACTGATAAACAGATATCTATTTTTCATCCCGCGCCACCATATTTGACGATGACTGGGCAACAGGAAATACAACTGTATCCATGATATTAACGTGCGGCGGACGGTTCGCGGTAAAATGAACAATTTCAGCAATATCAATCGCCGTTAGTGGTTTCATGCTTTCATAAACTTCCTCCGCCCGCTCATCATCACCATAAAACCGGACATTGCTAAATTCGGTTTCTACCAGCCCGGGCGATACCATACTCACCCTAACCTTAGTGCCGTGCAGATCTTTCTTTGTGGCCTCTGTAATCGCTTTAACAGCGTGTTTGGTTGCACAATAGACCGAACCACCGGCATAGGCTTCATGACCGGCAATGGAACCGATGTTTATAATATGACCCTCATCCCGATTTCGCATCTGCTCGGAAACAAGGCGCGTCATCGTAAGCAATCCTTTTACATTGGTATCTATCATCGTGTCCCAGTCGTCGAGGTTCGCTTCGTAAACGGCATCAACCCCTTTAGCCAGGCCGGCATTGTTTACCAAAATATCGACGGGTGATTCCAGCGATTTAATAAACTCCCGGCAGGCCGACCGGTTTCGAATATCAAATGCACTGTATATAACATCTATTTCATGCTCGGTTTCCAGCTCTTCTTTCAACGTCTGTAAACGTTCTTGCCGACGGGCATTCAACGCTATATTACATCCCGATGCTGCAAAAAGACGCGCAACAGCCGCTCCAATCCCGGCAGAAGCGCCGGTTACAAGTACAAGTTTCCCTGTTAATCGATTTTGCATACGGTAAAATAGTTTATTTCTCTTTATCCATTTAGTCGCTCAATCAACCGGCCGGCATTCAGTACTTTTTCCTCTTCAAAGACATCGGCCATAAACTGGATGCCATAAGGCAAGCCATTGGAATGCACCCCGGCCGGAACACTGATGCCGCAAATACCGGCTAAATTCGCTGATATGGTATACATATCATTCAGATACATTTGCAAGGGATTATCAGATTTCTCACCGACATTAAAAGCAGTAGTCGGTGCCGTAGGTGAAACAATTACATCAACTTCATCAAAGGCCTCAGTGAAGTCCTGTTTTATAAGACGCCGTACTTTTTGCGCTTTGGCATAATAGGCATCATAGTAACCGGCGCTCAACACATACGTTCCCAACATAATACGGCGTTTAACTTCATCCCCAAATCCCTCGGTTCTGCTTTTCTTATAAAGGCGTATTAAGGTTGAATCAACATTATTGAGATCTTTAGCAAAGTGCGTTTTTTCATCGCCAGAAACGAGCTCCATCTGTTCTTTAATAGCAGCTTTTTCATGGGCCAGATCTTCTTCCACTTCTTTAATGTCGGCCCGTTTGCCGTACCTTATGCCATCATAGCGGGCCAGGTTGCTGGACGCCTCCGCGGTGGCCAAAATATAATAGGTGGCAATGCCGTATTTCATATGCGGCAGATGAATAGGAACCAGATCTGCGCCCTCACTCTCCAGGGCTTTAAGCTTTGCCTGAATACCATCACGTATTTCATTATCCAGCCCCTCGGAGAAATATTCTTCAGGAACACCAATTTTTATATTTGCCCGCGGCTCTTTAACAGCATTGGTAAATGAGGGTACCGGTCGACTCGAAGAGGTATTGTCCCTGGAATCTTTACCGGCAATCACCTCAAGAATAGCTGCTGCGTCACTAACCGAATGACTCAACGGCCCAATGCAATCGAAGGATGAGGCAAAGGCAACCAGTCCGTGCCGCGAAACGCGCCCGTAGGTCGGTTTTAAACCCACCACGCCACAATACGAAGCCGGCTGACGAATAGAACCACCGGTATCGGATCCAAGGGCCGCTGTGCAGAAATCGGCAGCCACTGCGGCTGCGCTTCCGCCCGATGAACCACCCGGTACTTTCTGCTGGTCATGCGGGTTGCGAACGGGCCCATAAATGGAGTTTTCATTGGATGATCCCATCGCAAACTCATCCATATTCAGGCGACCCAGAAGCAGTGCATCTTCTTTTTTCAGCTTTTTGACGACGGTAGCATCATAAACGCTTTCAAAGTTAGAGAGGATTTCGGATGCACATGTAGTCGGTTTGCCTTCCTCGCAGATCAGATCTTTCACTCCAATAACTGTACCTGCCAGCTTACCTGCGGTACCCTCTTCAATTTTCTGCTGAATAGTATGGGCTTTTTCTACCGCTTGGTCTTTGTCAATGTGAATAACCGCATTAATAGCACTATTTTCGGCCTCAATCCGATCAATATATGCCTGCGTATATTCCGATAGGGTTGTTTGTTTATCTTTTAGTGCTTGTTGAATTTCGCTGATAGTTTTAAAACGCAAGGATAAAATTAGTTTTCAGTTGATTTTTCCTGTTTACCTTCGACGACCTCTTCTTTGGCTTCTTTCTTTGGCTCCTCCCTCTTCGGGGGTGAAGAGTGCAGCCCTTTTTTACCTTTCTCAATTTCATCTTTCAGGCTGTCTGATGCCTTTCTAAACTCGTTCATGCCCTGGCCTATGCCGCGGGCAAGCTCTGGAATTTTATTTGCTCCAAAGAAAATAAGAATAACTAAAAAGATCACAATCAATTCTGTTCCGCCTATTCCGCCCAACATATACTAAACCTCAAAAGAATTAGTTTATATTACTGTAAAAAGGTAAGAATTATTTTGGTCACCTTTGAGTTATGAAATTAAATAATTTCGCTATTTTGAATTTTTTTTTTGACTTTCTTGAAACAAACCTTTTTATATCGGGATAAGAAATTTTAAACTAATAAAAACAAAGAAGCATTATATATGATTTGGACTGTAGAACAGGCTGCGGAACTGGATGAAGCTCCATTCCCTGCAACCCGTGAAGAATTAATTGAATGGGCCGAACGAAATGGCCTGAGCCAACAAGTAATTGATAACCTTAACGAACTTGATATCATTGAAGAGGGTGAAGATATGGTCTATGAAGGCATCGAAGATATCTGGCCCGACTATATCCGGAAAGAGGACTTCTTCCATAATGAAGAAGACGAAGGCTTTGATTACGACGACGTTTAACGTCCAACCTGACAATCCTTTATATTAACGGTTGTTCCGAAGGCATCGGGACAACCGTTTTTTTTGAAAACCTTTTACTCATTAACGCAATTTTAGGTTGAATCACTCTTTTAACACGTTTTTTTGTCTGATTGCTTTCCAGTGTTTAATGCTGGTACCCACCCTGTTGTACGCACAAAATAACCGGCCACAAACACAATCTCCGGATTCGACTAAACTGGTAGTGCGCCGGCTCAGTTTCGAGGGAAACGATCATGTAAAAAGCAGTACACTCGAAATGCTTATCCGTACACAAACCAACCGGGAGTTCCTGGGCATCCCCGGCTTTACCCCATGGTACTTTATTCATAAGCTTTTTAAAGGCGGTGTGGGCGAAGAACCGGCATTGCTCAATTACGAGACGGTAGCGACCGACCTCGAGCGGATCACCCGGTACTACAACTCCATCGGATTTTTAGAAGCCTCGGCCGACACCAATATCACCCGATATGACAAAAATAAAGCAAGGGTTACATTTTTGATTGATGAAGGCAAGCGATCACATATACGATCTGTCGCCTATACAGGTCTCCCCGATTCTGCATTCACCAGTAAAAAAAATAAGATAGAGTTTTATCAACAGAGTGATTTAACCGAAGACCAAATCAACGATTCTACTTTTCAGGCCGATATGCCTTACCTGGTAAACGAACTGGATTTAGAACGGACGCGTATCATTAATCATTTGAAAAATAATGGTTATGCTACTGTACAGCGCGACTCGATAACTGCTTTTGTAAAGCGGGATGAGCAAGATAAATATAAAATTGACGTGCTTTATTCTGTAAATCCCGGCGAACGATATATCTTTGGGAATGTTCATATTAAACTGGCCGGCCCCGGTTCCGATACGTTGTACACCTACCAGGAAAGCGATACGCTTCAGGGGGATCCGTATACCCTCAATCAAAAAAAGATCTATCTGAAAAAGGAAGAATCGGCACAAACCCGATTCAGCCTTCTAACAGATCAAATTTTGTTTAAACCGGGCGATACCTTTAATAATAAACGATACATCCGCTCGATAAATGAGTTCCAAAATCTGGGTATGATGTCCATTTTACGTTTTGGTTTTTCAGAAGACGGATCAGAACCCGACTACTCAAATAATGAAGTACCTGTATATTTTAGCCTGCAAACACTGCCCAAGCATGCTATCAATTTTAATGTATTTGGACTAAAACGTTACGGATTTGGGTCGGGTGCCGGTATTACCTACACTAACAAAAACCTCTTCGGCAAAGCTGAAAACCTGCAACTAAGTGTGAACGGAAGCTTCGAATATGTAACCGGAGACCAGCTTGAAAACCTGAGCGGGCTGGATGAAACAGAAGGCCAAAATCCTGATTCAAAATTTTTCCGCCGTTTTGAAACCCGGATTGATTATTCCGTACCAAGGCTTACTTTCCCTTTTTCGAGACTCGACAACTATCTTTTTTTCACCAATGCCCGAACAAACTACTCTTTATCATACAGTCAGTCCGACCAGGTTCAGTTCGACATAAATTCGAACATCGCTTTCAACCAGCGCTACGAGATACAACACAACGATCGGTTTACCTCCCTGCTCGACTTACTTCAACTTGAACTGCTGGATGCCAATCCCTCCAGCCGGTTTGTTAATCAACTGTGCAGAGATTTCGGAGACCCAAATGATACTGATATCTGTGACCCCTCGCTCATCGATTCAACACAGGCCAATTCCATCGCACTGGAGCAGATCCTTGAAGATTTTCGTCCACAATTTACTTCTACCTTGCGCTATGCTTTCCGAAGCCAGCGAACCGACCTAATTAAGCGTAATTACGGTTATTTCAGTGAATACTCCATTTCAACCGGTGGAAATATTCCTTTTTTGATTGATCGTTTCTTTGTCACTCCCAATGTCGTTGAAGGTACTTTACCCTCACCAGCAAACGTTAGCGACAACAGCCTCTCATACAGCCAATATATAAAACTTACGGCCGATTACCGGCGCTATATTCCGCTGAGTAATAACACCGTGTTTGCGAGCCGCGGGTTCCTCGGCTATGCTCGTCCCTTTAACAGAAGCAGAACCATTCCGCTCAACCAGCGTTTTTATGCCGGCGGAAGTAATGACATTAGAGGATATACCTTTTTCGAATTGGGTCCCGGTGCCATTCCTCCCGACGAGATTATTATCAACGGCGGTGAAATTAAACTGCTTGCGCAAGCTGAATTGCGCCAAACATTTATTGAAAATTTTCTATCATCAAACTGGATATTTGCCCTTTTTGCCGATGCTGGAAATGTCTGGTACGGATCTGTCGATAAGCTGCCTGCCATAAATTCAGATTCGTCCATCGGCCAGGCAGAGCAAACGCAAGCTGCACTCGAAGAGGGCCAATTTAAATTTGATGAGTTTTACAAGCAGGTTGCCGTTAGCGCCGGCCCCGGAATTCGACTCGATTTTGATTATCTGGTTGCCCGTATTGACTTCGCGTTTCGCATTCATGATCTCCAAAAAGGATGGCTCAACGATAAAAAAATGTATTTCAACTTTGGTATCGGGCATTCGTTTTAGAATGATGATTTGTGACTGTTGATTGCTGATTTAAAATAGATCTGATTGTTCAGCAATATGAGTCCACGGTAATCATGGTAAAATTTTTATATTAAGTATGAAAAATCAATTAAAATTCATCATTAACCATCCAGACTATGTCCGGTTCTGATAAATTTTCGCGGATCAAAAACCAAGGGAATATCATTTTAAAATCGCGTCTGCTTCAAAACCTTTCCAAGGTAGAGTGTTATGAATTTTTACAGCTATGTCACCGGCGCGACTACCTAAAAGACGAGCACATTTATTACCAGGGAGATCCGGGTACAGGCATGTATTTTATAGAAGAGGGAAAAGTACAACTCATCACCCGGAACGAAGAAAATGAGGAAACGTTCAGCCATACAATTGAATCGCCCGAAAGCTTTGGCGTCTCATCCATTGGCTATGAATTCAGACGGTTTGCAACCGCTAAGTGCCTGACTGACTGTACGTTACTTGGCTTTTTTAAACCAGATTTTGAAACCCTCAAAAAGCGCCAGCCCCACATTGCGGTTAAATTTATGGAGACCCTGGCAATGATAGCAATGCGTCAACTCAGTACAGCTATCGACGAGCTCAAAGACACTTCAGATGCAAAGCGCATCATCGCCCTTCAATACGGTACATACCATGATGATGAACAAAAAAGAATCATTTTTTAACGTGTTATCATGTCTATAAAAAAAGGAAATGTCATTGAAGTTGACATAGATTCAGCTGCATTTAAAGGAAAGGGAATTGGCAAAGTTGATGGTCGTGTGGTATTTGTACCCAATACGGCCCCCGGCGACCGCGTTAAAACGCGTATTATTAAACGCAAGAAAAGCTATCTCGAAGGCAAGCTGCTTGAAGTACTTGAACCCGGCCCAAATCGCATTGTGCCTCAATGCCGGCATGCACAGGCTTGCGGCGGCTGCAGCTGGCAGCATGTTAACTATGAGACACAACTTGCATTTAAGCAGGAGCAGGTTCAGGATCATATGCAGCGGATCGGAGATCTGCGCGATCTGAAAGTGTCCCCGACCCTTGGATGTGAAAACATATTTCATTATCGCAATAAAATGGAATACTCAGTTGGCCATAAGCGCTGGCTGAGCAGCGAAGAGATCAACAAGGACGAATTTGTGAGCGATCGCTGTTTTGCTGCCGGCCTGCACGCTCCCGGCCGGTTCGATAAAATCCTGAACATCCAAGAGTGCTACCTCCAGGATCCGGTCTCTTATCAGATTCTTGACTTCGTACGCAGCTATTGCACCGAACATGATATTGCTCCTTTTAATCGCATTGATCACGAGGGCTTTATGCGCAATGTAATGATACGTATGGGGCATCATACCGGTGATTTAATGGTTAATCTTGTTACCTATAAAGATGAGCCCAAAATAATTGGTGCCCTTTCTGAGGCCCTGCTTAACACTTTCCCGAATATTACTACGATCGTCAATAATGTAAATGACCGAAGAAATCCGACCGCGGTAGGACGTTATGAGAAAACGATCTATGGCCCCGGCTACATCAGCGATAAAATCGGGCCCTACCATTTCAAGATCCGGGCTAATACCTTTTTTCAAACTAATACTGCACAAGCGGAACAACTTTATGAAGTGGTCAAAAAGTTTGCAGACATACAGCCCGGAGAAACGGTTTACGACCTTTACTGTGGTGTGGGAACGCTGACGCTTTACCTTAGCAAGAGAACCAATAAAGTTATTGGAATTGAATTAGAAAAAGAAGCAGTACAAAATGCTATCCAAAACGCCCAGGAAAATAATGTAAATAACGCACATTTTATCGAAGGCGACATGCAGGAAGTCTTTAATGAAGGGGTTACCAATAAATTTGGTTCACCCGATTGTCTTATTACCGATCCCCCGCGCGCCGGCATGCATCCCGATGTTGTAAAACGCCTAAAGATGCTAAAAGTACCCAGGTTGGTGTATATTAGCTGCAACACATCGACCATGGCTCGCGACCTGCAAGAACTGAGTGAGGTTTATGATATCCTGGAATTACAACCGGTCGATATGTTTCCACAGACCTATCACATCGAGGCAGTGGCAAATTTAAGACTCAGATAATGAAAATTGCAATCATCGGTGCAGGGCTGGGCGGTTTATCAATAGCCTGTCTGCTGGCCCACAGCGGGCATGATGTCACCGTTTTTGAAAAGAATGATTCGCCCGGAGGTAAAATAAACCAAATAAAAGCCGCCGGCTTCCGGTTTGATACCGGTCCCTCTCTGCTAACCCTGCCCGATATCCTGAAAAAGCTTTTTAACCGGTGCGGTGAATCGTTGAATGATTATCTGTCGCTGGAACCCGTTGATCCGATCTGTCGCTATTTTTATCGCGATGGCACGATATTCAACTGCTATCAAGATCAGAACAAAACTGCGGGGGAAATTCAGCGGTTTGCACCGGATGATGTTTCAAATTACCATCAATTTTTAGAATACGCTGAGACACTATATCAACGAACGCATAGTTCTTTTTTACAGAATCCACTGTATGATATAACTGATCTGCGCTCGCTTAACCTTGGGGACGTTTTCAAAATTGATGCCTTTAAAACCGTTGCTCAGCGCGTGGATGGGGAATTTGAATCGCCTTACCTGCGCCAGTTTTTCAAGCGGTTTACAACCTACAACGGATCTTCTCCTTTTCGGGCACCGGCCACACTTAATGTTATTCCGCACGTAGAACTCTCAATGGGCGGATATTATATCGGCGGAGGCATGTACAACCTTATTGAAGCTTTGATGCAGCTGGCTAAAAAGAAAGAAGTTAGGTTTTATTTTGGTGCAGAAGTGGAAAAAATCCATACGGAGGATGCAAAAGTAACCGGCATCCAGGTCAATAATCAAACGATCGATGCCGATTTGATTATTTCCAACAGTGATGCCACCGAAACCTATCGGAATTTGCTTCCCTGGAGAGATCTGTCCATCATTAAACAAAATAAGCTGGAAAATGTGGAGCCTTCCAGCTCGGGCTTGGTCCTGCTTTTGGGAATAGATAAAACCTACGATCAGCTCTCGCATCATAATATTTTTTTCAGCGGTGATTATAAACAAGAATTTGATGCCATTTTCAATCGCAGGGTGATGCCCGATG
>JAFGWN010000054.1 GCA_016937115.1 Balneolaceae bacterium
AATCCCGGACAATTTAGCTTTGACCGTTTTGAGGCGGTAGCGAATGAGCCTTCCGGCAGCGGCGATCGCGGAAGCACCGTTGTGGGGTTAAACTATTATCGCCGGCCCGCCGACAGCACACAAACGACCAGTAATTTTCATGCAGGTATCTATTCAAATGCTACCAAGCGAAGTGTCGACTATTCTGAAGAGGAAACCTCGTACAGGGTTCAGGAGCTGGGCACAAATATTCGCAAATGGCAGCGTTTGGGGCCCTTGCTGGTAGAAGCGGCTGCTTCTTACGGTTATTTCATTAACAAAAGTGAAGCTGATTCGAATCTTGTGACCGGAAATTGGGGGTTGTTTCGAACCGAAGGAAAAACGACGTTGCAACCGGTTTCATTTTTGCAACTTGGAGGATTTGGCAGCTATCGTTCCCGCAGTGACGGGTTCAGCGATTATACCGCGGGCGTGCGGGCGTCTTTTTCACTTGCTGAACGCTTAACATTGTCCGGGGGATTTTCAACCGGAACACGTATGCCAACGCCCCAGCAGCTGTATTGGCAGTCAGAGACCTTTCGGGGGAACAAAAACCTGACAGAAGAGTCGATTCAGGGACTTCAGGGTCAATTAGAGGTCGTACCAATTCACGGTTTGACGATAGGCGCCAAGGCACATTTGAAGCATATTAAGGATGGAATTATGGTGGGATCCGATAGCGTGTTTACGAATACGAATCCATACAGCTCACTGTCAACCACCGGCTTTTTTGACTATAACAGTACGCATTTTGAGTTTTCAGGATCAGCTACCCTGCAGCAATTTGGTGATTTCTGGAAGTCCTCATCACTCCAACGGCCTGTTGATGACCACCGGCGTATTTGGTTTAAAGGGAGTGCCTATGTAAAAGGGTATCTTTTTGACCGGGCTACCTACGTTAAAGCCGGGCTTGCCGGGATGATAACCCCTCAGGCTTACCGGTCGGCACGCTATTATCCTTCGCTGGATTTCTGGCAATCCGCAGGCGGCGGTATTATTCCTTCATTCAATCGGCTGGATGTAGATCTTTCGGCACGGGTACGCACAATCATGGTATTGCTGCGGTACGAAAATGTGCTTGATGATTTTGCCCAACAGGGCTACTTTGAAACGGCCGGCTACCCGATGACCCGGCGGCGATTTATATTTGGTATCCGGGTATTGTTTAGAAATTAAATAATAAAAAGCATGAGCATAGAATATATTGTAAGTGAAGGTATTGCAGGTATTAAGCGAGCCAAACTGGCTTCGTTCACGTCTATTTTTTCACTTTTTATAGCCGTCTTTTTGTTGGGAGTACTTGCCCGGGTTTCATATAACGCTTACGAAGTAGCACAGGCTCTTCGCCAGTCGGTTGATGTGGAAGTGTTTCTGAATGATTTAAGCGAGCAGGAGACCGATAATCTGGAGAACAGGCTGGAAGAAGAAGAGTTGGTAGAAAATGTAACTTATATTTCTAAAGATAGTGCTGCTGCCGTTTTTAAAGAAGAATTTGGTACAGAGGGAGCATCACTTGCCGATCTGGAATTTCTGCCGGCGTCGTTCCGGGTAAAGATGGTAGAGGGAGCTGAAATAGAAAAAGTTGATTCCCTGGTTGTTCAGTTTGCAGAATATGAGGGCGTTGAAGAGGTCTCCTTCAACCAAAAACTGCTTGAAATCATTGAAACTCGCTTTCGCACATTTAGTCTCGTAGGTGGCCTAATCGGCGGGTTAATTTTACTGGCATCTGTTATTTTGGTGTTCAATACTATCCGGCTGACCATTTATGCCAAACGATCACTCATCAAAGCGATGAAGCTGGTTGGGGCTACCAACTCCTTCATCAGGCGTCCCTTTGTCATGGAAGGCGTCATTCAGGGCGTCATTGCCGGTTTGCTGGCCCTATTGGTGATGGTTATTTCATTTCAATATATCCTGCCTGAATATATTCCCCAGGTTGGAATTCTTGATTGGCCTTTTGGCAAGTGGTATTACTTAAGCGGTGCTATGATTTTCCTTGCTGTCCTGATGGGATTCTGGGGCAGCCAGTGGGCCGCGCGAAAATTTATACGAAAAACGTCGATCTCGGAGTAAATCTTCGTTTTTATCTTTAGCGTCGATTAACCAATTCTAAAAAACTATTCTTTATGATTGATAAAGTTCAAACACTGGGTCTGGCAGCCAAAGGATTGGTGTACAGCATCATCGGTGCGTTAACAGCGATGGCTGCATTTGATATGGGCGGACAGATGGCCGGCAAATCGCATGTTATAAGCTTTCTGCAACAACAGCCATTTGGGAATTTTCTTTTATACTTTTTGGCGGCGGGTATTTTAGCGTATGCCATATGGAGGATGTACACTGCCATTGCTGATCCAAAAAATAAAGGTACCGGCAAAACGGGGATAACAAAGCGAGTTGGATATTTTTTTAGCAGCATCATTTATCTGTTTTTCAGCATAACAATTGTTACTACTACCATCACTTCAGCAGCAGGGGATAGCAACCGGCAATTTGTCGTCGATCATCTATTGCAAAAAACATACGGACCTTTTGTGATTGGGCTAATTGGGGTGATTATCATAGGTGTTGGACTTTATCAAATTCATAAAGGATACTCTAAAAAATATTTGGAAGAATTGAATGCAGGCTATGGCAACCATCAATCATTGATGCATAAAGTAGGTAAATTCGGCTTTATTGCCCGCGGAATTATTTTTGGTATAATCGGATATTTTGTTCTCAGGGCAGGGGTTACAGATAATCCCGAAATGATACGAAGTATACAGGGAGCTTTTTCATTTCTGCAACAGCAGAGCTACGGAACGTACCTTATGGGAGGAGTTGCTGTTGGTTTAATGGCCTACGGTATTTTTATGATGTACGTTTCAAAAGACAGCAGAATACACGCTTGATGACAATCAGAATGGAGGAAAGATTTAGCTTATAGCATGAATATGCGATGCTCATAAGCGCTATAGTGATGCATCTGCTTTGATTTGCAAAATATTTTTTTATAAGATGACAATGGAAGCTAAATAATTAGTGTTGGTTTTTTTGGTATATGCTTCCCTTCTCAAAACTATCTAAAAATAACAGGAAGCAGGGCTTAGGTGATGGTATCAAGAAAGATCTTTACTTTTTTATCCATTCTTTTAATGATTGTCCTTTGCAGTTTCATCGTCTCTCCGGAAGCACTTGCACAGCAGAATTCTACAATCCGGGTTATCGCTATTGCCGGTGATGATGGTATTCCCATTGCCGGAGCAAATGTACTGCTGCTTGACCCTGAAAGCGGGGAAATACTGGATGCCGGAGCCACAAATAATGATGGATTATTTCAGTTCAGCGGTATTGATGTGCGGGAGTACCGGATAAAGGTAAGTTTTATTGGCTATGAAACATATGAGCAAACATTAACCACAGAGGCAAATACCAATAAAATTATACAAGCACGCCTACCGGTTAAAGTTGAAGCTCTTGATGAGTTGGTGGTTGAGGATAAGCGTGAAGTTACAACAGGCCAGGTTGGGTTACGCCAAATTTCAAGACAGGACATTTCACGGGTTCCCACCCCCATAGCGGGTGGCGATCTGGCATCATATCTGCAGGGTGATCCGGGCATAATATCAACGGGTGATCGCGGAGGAGAGCTTTATATTCGCGGCGGTACGCCATCACAAAACAAAGTGCTGGTTGACGGTATGCCCATTGTAAAACCTTTTCACATTTCTAACTTCTTTTCTGCATTCCCTCAGAAGGCAATTCAAACGGTTGACCTGTATGCCGGAGGATTCGGAGCTGAATATTCAGACGCCACATCCGCCATTATTGATGTAAATTTAAGGCCGGGAAATTTTAGACAATACAGCGGTAGTGGTTCTGTTAGTCCATATTTAGCCTCCTTTCAGGTGGAAGGACCATTTCAGACCAATCATCAGTCATTTATGTTAATGGGGCGTAAATCAACCATCAGCGAATCGTCGCCTTTTGTATCGGGAGATGACGGCAGCGATATAGATTTTTACGATATTACGGGCCGCTATTCGGTACAGGGATACAATTTTAACTGCAGTATGACCGGTATAATTACACATGACAGCGGGAAGATCAATCCCGCCCGGGATTTCGATTTATCCTGGCAAAATACCGTGGTCGGCGGTAGATGTTCTGCTTTCGGCGAAACGATCGATTATCCGATCAATGTAACGGTGGGATATTCGCACTATAAAAACAGTGAAGCAAGTGACGGAGAGACGAATAGAAGCTCTTCTTTCAGTGAAATCTTTCTCAAGTTTGACAATACACAGCGCGTGTTTGGCATTCCGCTGGATTTTGGGTTTAAAATGAATTTTGGTGATTATGAAGCATCTCTTGCCGAGCGTTTCACGGATTTGGAATCATTTGAAGAGCAGACGATTCTTGTTAATGCTTTTATCTCCAATGCATGGGAGGTAAGTGATCAGCTCACCTTAAATATGGGTGTTGCCGGTTTGGCTACAACATTTCAGCCCATAACATTAGAACCACGATTTCGGGCAGCTTATAATCCAGCCGGACGTGATGACATTGAGGTGAGTATGGCATTGGGCAGATATTATCAGGCCAGTACGGCGATCGGTGACGTGCGTAATGCAGGCTCTGTATTTAAAGTACGGAAACCCATCAATAATAATTTTGCACTACCCAGTGCAGATCATGCTATTTTAGGATATAGCCAGCGTTTTGGCAACACCGTTACGCTAAATGTAGAAGGGTATATAAAGAACCACCACGATATATCTGTATCCAAATTGACACCCACTGCCACTATTGAAACGGAGACAACAACAGCCGAAGGATTGGGATATGGAGCAGATATACAGCTGGAGTACGAACGTAATCCTTTCTATCTGCTTCTCGGTTATGGATATGGAAATGTGGAATATAAGGCTACTTCAGATGATTTGGGCTCATTTCTTTCTCAACCGGTTGACAGGTACCATCCGGCTCATGACCAGCGTCACAAAGTTAACAGTATAGTTAGCTATGAAATTGGAGATTTTACAACCAGCGCCCGCTGGGAATTTGGTTCCGGACGTCCCTTTACGCAAGTGTTTGCTTTCGATTTATTGGTTGATATTCCGGATGAAACGCCAACCACAGATTCCGGCACAGCCCGAACTTTATTTAGTCGGCCCTTTGATCAGCGGTTGCCGGTCTACCACCGGCTGGATGTATCTGTTGAGCGATCATTCCGTTTTACACCCAACTTTGCTATGGATTTAAAGGCCGGAGCAATAAATATTTATGATCGTGATAATGTTTTTTACTACGATTCGAATAACCTCCAGCGGGTAAATCAGACATCGCTGTTTCCCTATGTTTCGCTACGTGCACAATTTAACTGAAAAGGTACTTTTTTATAGATAAACTTATAGCATGATGAAAAATAAACGGCATGATATCGTATGGCTTTTTAGCTGTTTCTTTGCCTTGCTGATGATAGCAGGTTGCGATAATACGATAGATGGTTTTGACGAAGACGGCGGTGTGGGTGGTTTCTCGGTATATGGTGCACTTGATTATAGCAAAGATGTGCATTTTATCCGGGTTCAGGATTTAAGTGCACCACTGCTGGCCGATTCTGTAGCTGAACTCGATGTTGAAGTATCATTAACAAATGTTGATGCCGGGATAACCGAAACGTTGCCGGACTCCGTCATTGTTTTTGACGATATTGCTACTCACAATTTCCGCACAACTATGGATATTACTCCTCAGACGACCTACCGGCTAAAGGTTGAAGATGATGAGGGATTTACACAAAATTTTGAAGCTATTACACCGGCCGATGCCGAGGTTATCGTGAGCCCGACAGGGGAGTACACCTGCAACACAGTTATTCGTATAACATTTGATCCCGTACAGTCCGACGAGCTTGTGCAGGGTAAGTTCTTATTTTCTTTTAGAGGAGCAGACATCACTGTTGAGGCGGATGTAGAACAGAATAATGGGGTAGCCCGGATAATATTTCAACCCAAAGATATCGTCGCCAGAGGGATTGGAAATGCGTTTGAGTGTGGATTGGACGTCAGTGCATTTGTACTGAAGTATACACACATTGGGCCGGGTTTTGAAGAAATACTCAACGACTTTGAGGGGCTGGGTACCGAGCAGTTCGTGGGATTATTTCAAGACAATATCACTTTTTCTTTTAGCCAGTCGCAGTGAAATAGCATCACGTAAATTGAGAAAGACAAAACACTCAATTTACCGTCGCGCCTTTCTTCTCTTTTATTTGAGCTCGGCGGGAGCAATCGTCGATATCCTGGCAGGTGCCGAAGAAGTGAAGGGAGTGGCCCGAGATATTGAAATCATGCATCTTTTCCATCATGGTTTTAATCTCCTGAATGCGCGGATCGCAAAATTCCATTACCGCCCCGCACTCTTTGCAGATGATATGATCGTGCTGTTGGTAAGCGTAGGCTCGCTCGTAGTAATACTGGTTCTTACCAAACTGCTGGCGTTGTACCAGTCCCGATTCAACCAGCAAATCCAGCGTATTGTAAACGGTGGCACGGGAAACGCGCGTGCCTGCTTCCTTCATATTGAAGAAAATATCGTCGGCATCGAAATGACCGTCGGCGCGGTAAATTTCTTCAAGCACCATAAAGCGTTCCGGCGTTTGGCGCTGGCTGTGTTCTTTCAGATGCGAGCGGAAAATTTCTTTAACAAGTTCAATGGTTTCTTCCTTGGCGGGATGTGCCATAACAGTAAATTATTTTCTTTTAATATACATAATTGAGCACCTTAATAAAAAAGTCTTGTCTTCAACAGGGTGCATTTCCAAAATTACTGAATAAATGATAAGTATGTTATATTAACATTTATTTAACATCAACTTTTCTCGTCCACGGAGCGACGAGAGTTTAACTACATGTGCAATTTATGCCGATTATTGTACCGTTTGAAACGTTATCTGATCTTTTCTTAAATCTTTCGAACAAATACAACGGAACGGACAAAACCGCTTTTGCCCGAAAGCCGGCACCCGATGATGAATACCAGACGATCTTATGGGATGAAGTGACCGATGACGTTTACAGCATGGCATCCTATCTGATAGAGTATGGTATTGAGCCGGGTGATCGTGTGGCCCTGCTCAGTGAAAACCGGTATGAATGGTCTGTTGTTGATTTGGCTTTACAGTTAGTAGGTGGGGTAAACGTATCACTTTATTCTACCTTACCGCCCAGTCAGTGTGCATATATTCTGCAGGATTCGCAGGCGAAACTGTTTTTTGTATCGACCGGTATTCAGCTAAAAAAGGCCATTAATGTTTTTGCTGAATGTCCTGATCTGAACCAGGTTATTGCTTTCGATCAACCCAAAGTAGAGCGATATATGGATGCAGACTATGTATCGCTTTTTGAACAGGCCATCACCAAGGGAAGAAAATTGCGGCCAACGCATGAGAAGACCATTATAGCGCGCACAAATAATATTCACCCCGAAGATTTGGCTACGCTCGTGTATACCTCCGGAACAACTGGAAAGCCCAAAGGAGCAATGCTCACCCATCGCAACATTGTAAGTAACGTTAAAGCAGCGCACCAGCATATCCATATTGATGATGATGACCGCTGCCTTTCATTTCTTCCGCTTTGCCATTCATTTGAGCGTACGGCCGGGTACTACGCAATGATGGCGGGAGGAGCTGAAATTTATTACGCCGAAAGCGTCGATACCGTAGCCAAAAATATGACGGAAGCGCATCCGACGATTATTATAAGTGTGCCCCGGTTGTTTGAAAAGATGTATAATCTGGTGAGCAAGAGTGTAGAAGAAGGCTCTACAATAAAACAAGCTATTTTTGAATGGGCAATGAATGTCGGGCGCAAATATGCCGACGGCAAACGCGGTGTAGTGGCTTTGCAAAAGAAGCTGGCTGACAAGCTGGTGTTTGATAAGCTGAAAGAACGCACCGGCGGTCGTGTCCGCTTGTTCGTTTCGGGTGGCGCGGCGCTACCTGCCGAGATCGGAAACTTCTTTATGGCAGCCGGGCTCAATATTCTCGAAGGGTACGGTCTTACGGAAACATCACCCGTAATGTGTGCTAATGAGTACGGACAGGAGCGCATGGGAACCGTAGGTAAAGTTTTGAAAGGCATAACAGTTGGTATCCAGCGACTGGAGGATAATGTAATTATTAGCCAGGTTAGCGGGGAAGATTATCCTACCGATGAAAGCTCGGAGGCCGGTGAAATTCTGTGCAAAGGTCCCAATGTGATGAAAGGCTACTGGAACAATGAAGAAGCGACCAACCAGATGATTGACGAGCATGATTGGTTGCATACCGGTGATGTGGGCCGTTTTACGGATGGGTACCTGCAAATTACTGATCGCATCAAGCACATGATTGTGAACGCGGGTGGCAAAAATATTTATCCGGGGCCAATCGAAGATCTGTTCAAAACCAGTAAATGGATTGACCAGCTGGTGGTAGTGGGGGAAAATCAAGCGTTTATGGCGGCCCTTATTGTACCCGATTTTGAAGCACTGGAAGGGTGGGCAAAACAGCAGAATATCAGCTACAACTCAATAGAAGGTTTGCTACGCAAGGAAGAGACGCAGGATATCTACAAGAAAGAAATCCGAAGCTATTCCAAAGAGCTGGCGTCACACGAAAAAGTCCGCGATTTCCGGCTGGTTCCCACAGAGTTTACCGTAGAGACAGGCGAACTTACGCCCACGCTAAAAGTGAAACGCCGTGTGATTGAAGACAAATACGGCCACTTAATTCAATCAATTTTTGAATAGTGGGGGATGAATTTCCAACGCTAAGTTGAGCTTAATCTCAAATTTTCAGGAGGTCTGTTTTATAAGCGGACAGCACTTTACGTTAAAGGTAAGCTTTCCTCTGATAACTGCTACATAAATTAACCATCTGGCACGGATAACTATCCGTGCTTCCTCTGGTTTTCCAACCGGTGTTAAAACCAGCCGGCTCCCAGCTCTCTAAAAGGCCAGGGGATGGAAATAAGGATGAGAATAAAAGCTGCAATATAATAGTTAAACGCTTTATTAAATGGCAGGTCCGCTTTTTTAGCTTTTGTGTATCCCATTGTGATGAGTACAATGGCGATAATCATGCCTATAAAGTGTTCAACGGTAAAGAAACGAAGCATGCTGTTGCTCATGGTATTGGCTCCAAATATAACTTTTGGGCTGATAAAGTAGAGAATAAGTCCTACCAATAACTGGACATGGGTTAGTATAAAGGTGATTAAGACCGATTTCGTCTCCATGATGTTGCCCGTAGTTCCTCGCCGTGTGTAGGTTTGAAAAAGGGCGATAATTAATGCAATGAGTACAAGCCAACGTAAACCAGAGTGCGCATGAAGTAGAATATTATACATTACAAAAGTATATTTAGAATTATTTTGAGGTTAGCCCTTGGAAAAATTTGATAACAATTTTTCATACTTCCAATGTAGCTTAAGGTACAAACCTTTGATTATCTTATGAAATAATAAAGGCTAATTTTTAAAGAGGCTTGGCCAGGTTTTTACAGGTGTTAACCTGGTGGTAAATTTTGCCTCAAAGATATTAAGTCTGCTTTATGCTAAGCGATAAATATTATTTAATGATAAATCAAATTTAAAATTTTATAACCCTCATCCGAACGCCTCGCTACGGTTGGTGGGTAGTTTTTAATCGCAGTAATTTCACTTTTTAATATGATTTACGACTTTTTTTACTGGCTTCATATACTTTCATCGGTTGCCTGGCTGGCCGCATTTGGTACAACCCTGTTTTTTGCTTTCCGTGTTGGCAGGGCTTTTGCCTCACTCCGGGAAAAAGAGCTCATGCGGAGTGAACGTAAAGCAAGCAGTATCGGCGCCCACTTTGGAGCAGCCGGAATTTTGATTTCGGGCTGGGTGATGTCGGTGATGCCCGGCGGACCACAGTGGGGTTGGTTTAATATTCCGCTTTATAACTGGCTGGCAATCAAACAGTTGGTATTTATCATTATTTTAGTACTGGTAGGGTTTTCTATTAAGAAAAGCGCCTCGTTTAGAAGAAAACTAAAAGATGAAAGGGGCACAGTGATACGTGCAGAAGCCCGAAAAAAATGGAAGAGTGCCTATGTGCTTTCGCTGGTGATTTACTTTCTGGTAGTGCTGAATACATACCTTGGCATCACAAAACCGATTTAAGGGTAATGCTACTTGTTATTCCGAAGAATGTGGTGAAGGGGTTTTTCTGTTTTAGAGAGAATACAGAGATCATGGGATGAGCAGTAGAATTATTGAACAAAAAAATCGAAACCATCAGCCGGAATACTGTTCTAAATGCCGGATGCATTGGTCTACCGTTTCGGCGGTTTTTAGCAATTGCCGATTTTTTGGTGTGATGAACTCTGTGGCTACCGCATGGTCGATAAATTCTATGAGTTTGTCATAGTAGCCATCTACATTTGCCAGAATTACCGGTTTTACATGCAATTCGAGTTGCGCCCAGGTGATTACTTCCAGCAGCTCCTCGAAGGTGCCAAAGCCGCCGGGCAGGGTGATATAGGCGTCACACAAAGCCGACATTTTAGCCTTCCGCTCGTGCATGGTATCGGTTACGTCCATCTTCGCAACACCGGGATGGATGCGCTCCCGCTTATTCAGATGACCGGGTATCACACCGTGCGTATGGCCGCCTTCATCAATAACAGCGTTCGCTACTTCATTCATCAACCCCACAGAACCGCCGCCGAACACCAGCCCGATATTATTTTGTGCCAGCGCTTTGCCAAGTTTTCGGGCAAACTTGATATGGGCTGGATTGTTTCCCTTTCGGGAACCACAGAAAACACATACGTGATGAATGTTCATCATCAGGCGGTGGCTTTCATTCGGCTTACCACTTCTTGAAGCTTATCCAGAAAATAATCAACCTGAGGCTCAGTGTTATTTTTGCCAAAACTGATGCGAATACTGGAGTTGGCAATATGTTCATCAAGTCCGATGCCTGCCAGCACGTGTGATGGCTCAACCGCTCCGGAAGTGCAGGCCGAGCCGTTGGAAACACAAATACCTTCCATATCGAGGTTAAGCAGCAGCATCTCGCCGTCAACACCGTTTCCATCATCGTCAGTGAGCGACATGTTAAGAATATGGGGCACACAATCGTCACAATCTGCGTTCATGGAAATGGCTTCGGGAAATTTTGATTGCAGCCCGTCAACCATTCTGCTGCGGAGATTTTTAAAATGACGGGTGTGCTCCTCGCGGTGTTCTTCGCAAAGTTCCAGCGCTTTAGCCAGGCCGATGATGCCGGGTACGTTAAGGGTGCCGCCGCGCCGCCGCCGCTCCTGCGAGCCGCCATGCATCCAGGGCATCCAGGGGGTAGTATGTCGCATGTAAAGCACCCCGATTCCTTTCGGGCCGTAGATTTTGTGCCCGCTGATGCTCAGCAAGTCTATGCCCAGTTCGTTGACATCGACCGGCAGCTTTCCAACACTCTGTACGGTATCGGAGTGAAACGGTACGTTCCGTTGATGGCAAACGTCGGCAATTTCTTTAATGGGGTTGATGGTGCCAAGTTCATTATTTACGTGCATGATACTAACCACGGCGGTACGCTCGGTAATGGCATCGGCAACCTTTTGTGCTGAAATAATACCCCGCTCATCGGGCTCCACATAAACAGGCTTTACCCCGCTGCGCTTCATGGCTTCCACGGTATGCAGCACCGCGTGATGCTCAAGCGGAGAGGTAATAACTTCTGTTTTCCCGGTAGCGGCGACAGCACCTTTAATCGCGGCGTTGTCGCTTTCTGTACCGCCACTCGTAAAAATGATTTCAGCCGGCTCAGCACCAATAAATTGTGCAATTTTTTCGCGTGCTTCTTCCACAGCCACTTTGGCGTTGTTGCCGAGTTGATGGGCAGAGTTGGCATTGCCAAACTCTTCACAAAAATAGGGTTTCATTGCTTCAAACACCTGTTCATCGAGCGGTGTTGTTGCAGCATGATCAAAATAGATAGTTTGCATGACTCCTTCTGTATATTCTCTGATTTTTGCTAAACGAAGATATTGAAAATTGATCAGAAAATCAGTGCTAATCTTTATAGTCCTGTCAAACTTAATACCTAATGTGTCACTTGATACAGCCTTTTTATATAAATCTAAGCTGATTATTCATGTTTGCTCAAGAGGTGCAAAATTGCGAAACTTGGGTCACTGAATGATTCTAAAATGATCACTGCCGTTTTATGGATAAAATGACGTTAGAAGATATCGATGTTAGGGACAAAAAGGTGCTGATGCGCGTGGATTTTAATGTGCCGATTGAAGACGGGAAGGTCGGCAATGACAATCGCATTGTACAGGCTCTGCCTTCCATCCGGCATGTTATTGCTCAAAACGGCCTGTTGATTTTAATGAGTCATTTAGGTCGCCCGGGCGGGGAGAAGGATGAGAATTTGAGCTTAAAGCCGGTTGCTGATTATCTTCGAAATTTAGTTGATGCGAATGTCTATTTTGCTGCTGATTGCATTGGAAAAGAAGCAGAAAAAGT
>JAFGWN010000055.1 GCA_016937115.1 Balneolaceae bacterium
AAATATATTCTGTAAGCGTATCGGATTTCATATTATGAAATAAGACCGTCGACTGATTCGTAAGTTCCTGGTTTACCTGTTCATTTATCTGTGAACGGAAATTATTGGCTATGCCATCGATTTGGGGATTGGTGAAGGTTTGTCGTTCACTTAACTGGCTTACGGCCTGTAAAATAGAGCGCAAAATTATAACGGATGATTCAACCGTTGATTCCGTCACGGACATGGTGTCTGTTAAGCTTGCGATTAAATCAGTACGCTCCGCAGAAGGTGGATTTTGATCCAGTTCGTACATGGTAATGACGCGTTTGCGCTTGCCCTGCAACGTGTAGAACTCCTGTCTTTTATCGGTTATCACTTGGGTGCTTTCGCTATTAAGCCATTCAGAGATCTCAGGTTGATACTGGCCGGTAATTTTTTCTGCAAGGGTTGATTTAAAATCATTCAGCAGTAAGTCGCTGTCATAGGCTTTATCAAAGTTCCGGAGCATACGGTCATTTTTCTCAGCCGGTAGCTGGAGCGGATTCTGCTCAAACTGAACGCGAATATTTTCGGGTACTTCGCTTATTTTATGGTTCAGGGCCAAATGTTCAGCCAGTTGATTGGCAAGCACCTGACTTTCACCAGATAAAGATTGTGCAAAGGCGGGAATTGCAGCGAAAATGATAAGAACAAGTGCTGTAAAACTGCGAGAGAGAAGTTTAGAAAAAATCATCAATGAAAATTGGATTATAATTGCTCCCGTTAAGCTATAAATAATTTTTATAGCCGGAAAGAATGAGTTAACAAATTTTATTGGATGAAAGCTCCATGCTGGTAGCGGTTAATTTTGTGCATCACCCGTCATGGGAACAAACCGAACCGGTAACATTTGCTCTCTCTTAATTTCGCCGTTTCTTTGTTTGGTGAGTTTTGTAATCACCTGTGTTTGGCCGGTTGGTCCGACCGGCGCCACAAGAATCCCGCCCGGTTTTAGCTGATTAATCAGCGGTTGCGGTATTTGGGGCGGGGCGGCGGTCAAAATGATAGCATCAAACGGTGCATGTGCTGGCCATCCGGCGTAGCCGTCGCCGATCTTTGTCTTAATCGTTTTATAACCAAGAGCTTTAAATGTTTTTTTTGCTTTTTTACCCAGTTCAGGAATAATCTCGATAGTATAAACATACGGTGTCAACTCGGAAAGAACGGCTGCTTGATAGCCGCTTCCGGTGCCAATTTCGAGCACTTTGTCACCGGCTTTCAGGTCCAGTAGTTGTGTCATGTAGGCAACGATAAACGGCTGCGAAATGGTCTGCTCATGTCCAATAGGCAGTGGGCGATTCTGATAAGCAAAGGGTTGATACGGTTTTGGAATAAACAGATGTCGGGGCACGTGGCGTATTGCCTGCAGTACATGTTCGTCATTAATTCGTTCTTCCAGCAGTTCAGCGAGCTGCCGGCGGTCTTCTTTGCGTTCAGAAATACGGGGTTTTTGCCATTGAAGCGTATCTGTGGTATCGGCTTTAAAAATATTCTGGTGACCAGTTTTAGCAGTTATATTCTCATATGATCCAAACCAGAGCACACTCAATCCAAAACTGACTAAAACCAGTACGTAAATCAGGGATTTTTTATCAGGATTAAACATCACGATCAGGTGCTTTGTTTGTACGTTTGGTGTCTGCGATACGCTTTTAAATAACGCTCGTCTTCATCATATGTTGTTGGATACACCTGCGGGACCGGTTGCGGTTTCATGTTTTTATCAACATTAACAAATGTGAAAAGACAGGTGTTCGAAAGTGCGCGCTTTTCTTGATTCCGACTTACTCGCTCAATATTAATTTCAACGCTGATGGACGTTTTTCCGGCGTACACAATTTTGCTGGAAAAGTTTAGCTTGTCGGCAATACGGACAGGCTGCAGGAAATTGATGCGATTCACCCGAATAAACACCGGCCGGTTGGGAGCGATCTGTTCGGTATGCATCATGGCCAGTTCAAACGCCCGCCGGATTACATAGCCGCCAAAAATCTTCTTCGGAACGTTTTCCTGTTCGGGATACATGCGTTCCCAGCTGCTCATCGTTAAGTTGCCGGCCAAAAGACCGTCAAAATCTTCTTGCTCTTGCGCTGTGTGCAGTTTTCGAAGGAGTTTATACTCATTTTTATGGGGTGGTTCTTCAAGTTCATCAATCTGTTTTCGGTACGACTTTCGCCGATCGATGGCTGCCTTATAGCGTTTTTTCTCAATTGGCTCAATGTATTCGAGCGGCTCAACCTGTACGCTCTCAGCCTGATCTCCTTCGCCCATACGGGCAACCATGGTGAAGTAACAGGACGCCAGCGAATCGGCATCGATTCCATCTTGATCAATCCGAATGCCCACTTCCATCGAGCTGCGGCCCACGTAATTTATGCGGGCCCGCAGATACAAATCTTTATTGATATCAGCGGGTGTGCGCAGCATGATGTCATCAATCGCCGCGGTAACGATGCGCGCATTTTTGTTGAACTGGCGCACGTATCTGAGGGCAACATCTTCGGCTAATTTATCAAGCTCTTCCAAGAGCAGTCCCCAGCGTAAATTGGCGGGTATGGGTTTGTCAATCAGCATGAATCGCCGTTTTAGTTTTTCATTATTGCTGAACGGCAGCTCGCGATT
>JAFGWN010000056.1 GCA_016937115.1 Balneolaceae bacterium
TTTTTATCACAACGGGAATATAATCAATTTCAGGAAACTATCATTCCCGGTTTGATCAATTAACAATATTTTAAAATAAAAAAAGCGGAGACCGTATGATCTCCGCTTTAGAATTGAAAGCAATTAAGCCTTATTTTTTGGAAAGCGTAACAGTATCCAGTTCAACATCTTCGTCAACATCAACACTTACACCGGTGATGGTAGTATCAGCATAGGTGGTGTCGCTGATCGGATTGAACATTACATCATAGCTACCTTGGGTTACCCCGATGATAGAGAATTCGCCACTCTCTTCGGTAAGCGTTGAGAGCGTATCACCATTGGCAACAGCCATTACGGATGTTTGGACTTCGGCAGGCTCAACAGCTCCGCTGATAGAACCAGTTTCTTCAAGATTTACAGCGCGCAGTACAGGTTTAAGAATGTACTTTCCGCTTCCGGTATGCACAATAGAGCGCCCGGCATCGAAGTCAACAAGTAGATTATATGTTTCGCCGTCTTCAATTTCGGCATCAATATTTAGCTTTAAACCTGATTGTTGTGCACTGGGTGTTGTAAGTGGGAAAGATTCGCCGTCAACGACAACTTCGTTATCAGGGCCGAGAACAAATCGAATTTGATGGTATTCGCCGGCCTCCAACTCTTCTTCACCCAGTTGAATGGTATCGCCATTTCGCAGTTCAAGCAGGTTCACACGCATTGGTTCATCATTAATGGTAACCCACCCTTCTTCTTCCGCTTCGTCATCGGAGTCGGTGGTATCGGTTTCGATATCTTCATCCAAGTGTACACGAACACTTTGGATATCAATATATACAGCATCAAAGTCGCCGGGCGCATCGGTGAGTTGCACTTTCATGCGTGCGGAGCCTTCGTTGCTGTTGTCGGTTACATCACAACCAATGAAAACGGTGGTAATGGCCAGCAGGCATACGCCTAAAAATTGTAGTGATTTACGTAGATACATAGTAGATGATTTAGATTAGAGGTAGTTTTATGTAATCACAATCTTGCAAGTGAATTCAGAGTATGATTCATACTGCTGTTGCAGCTGCCACAGCACAAATCAGTGAAATAGTAAAAAAGATGAGTTGGATGATGGGATTTCGGAAAATGCTTCGTAACACGGTGTTTGAGTTAAATTTTAATTGTTTCTCTGTTTCTCGTACTCATATTATCGTTCTGTGTTCCGGATTTCTTAAACAAAATTTCAAATTGATCAATTGGCTGTAAAAGGGTATTCTTCAACCGCATGAATTCTAAAACGTTTTAATTGATATCTTACAATGATTACAACCGCCCAGTTTACATATATCCCGCTTCGGTCGAATGATCCCCGGGAAAGCATTGACTACCTTCTGGAGATGGTAGCCCAGCACGAAGTGGAAGTAGACGTAAATTACCTTTCAACCAGCGTGCGCGGTGAAACGGAGATCGTATTTGATCTCATCAAAGAGATGTATGAAACCATGACGATTGAAGGTGAAGAATTTAGATTTCACGTTGAGTTATTGAGTCCCGTTCGGGAAGATGATGATGCGATAGATATTCCGGTTGAGGAATAGGTTCCCTTCTGATATCGTTTTTGAGCCCTTTTTCCTGAAGTCAGGCATATAATATTGTATGCAATGCCACTGCTATTTTTGTATCTTAAGCGTTCTTTTTAGCAGGCTAACAATTGCATGCGGGGAATCCCGCCAACCCTATGACCGAAATTCGCAACTTTTGCATAATAGCTCATATTGATCACGGCAAATCTACGCTGGCTGATCGACTGTTAGAGCGCACCGGTGCCATCACCGAGCGTGATATGCAGGCACAGATTCTGGACGACATGGATCTGGAGCGTGAGCGTGGTATCACCATTAAAAGTCATGCTATAAAGATGGACTACGAGCGTCCAAGTGGTGAGAAAGTGATTTTTAACCTCATTGATACGCCGGGTCATGTTGACTTCGCCTACGAAGTATCCCGTGCGCTTAAAGCTTGCGAGGGAGCGTTGCTGGTTGTTGATGCCGCTCAGGGGGTTGAAGCACAAACAATCTCTACTTTATACCAAGCTATCGACCAGGATCTGGAAATTGTGCCGGTGTTGAATAAGATTGATTTACCCGGTGCTGATGTTGAAGGGGTAGGACAGCAGATTGTAGATTTAATTGGCTGTGACCATGAAGACATTTTGCATGTATCGGGCAAGACCGGCGAAGGGGTTGACGAGCTTTTAGAAGCTGTAGTTAAGCGTATTCCCGCTCCCGGCCGCGAAAACGACAAGCCGTTACGGGCACTTATTTTTGATTCTATATTCAATACATATCGTGGCTCTATTGTCTATGTTCGGGTGATGCAGGGTACACTGCACAAAGGAGAAGGCATCCGTTTTATGGCAACAAATAAAGAGTATGACGCCGAAGAGATCGGCTATCTTAAATTAAAGCAGGAGAAGACCGACAAGCTGGAAGCCGGTGAAGTGGGATATGTTATTGGCAGTGTAAAATCGCTTGAAGATGCGCGCGTGGGTGATACACTGACGACCATAAAAAATGCTGCTCAAGAACCCATACCCGGATATAAGGAACCTCAACCGATGGTGTTTAGCGGTATTTATCCAACACAGAGCGATGATTTTGAGAATCTTCGTTCGGCATTGGAGAAACTACAGTTGAACGATGCGTCCCTTACCTATCAACCCGAAACCTCAAAAGCACTTGGTTTTGGTTTTCGCGCGGGATTCCTTGGACTGCTTCATATGGAGATCGTGCAGGAACGGCTCGACCGTGAGTTCGATATCGATATCATCACAACGGTACCCAATGTAGAGTACGAAGTGCACAAAACTGAACGCGGGGAGCAGAAAAAAGTGATTGTCGATAACCCCAGTGCTATGCCCGATCCGAGCAAAGTCGATGCGGTTTACGAACCGTACATCAAAGCAAGTATCATTACACCGTCGGATTACATCGGGCCGGTAATGAAGCTCTGCCAGGAACGCCGCGGTATTTATGTGAATCAACTGCATATGCAGAGCCAGCGGGTGGAAATCACGTATGAGTTGCCAATGGCCGAAGTGGTATTTGATTTCTATGATCGCCTGAAGAGCGGGACGCGCGGCTACGCGTCGCTCGATTATGAGTTTTTAGAGTATCGTAAAGGCGACCTGGTACGTCTGGATATCCTGCTCAATGGTGAGCCTGTGGATGCGCTTTCGAGTATTGTACACCGGGATAATGCATATGAGCTGGGTCGGAAACTATGCAAAAAGCTGAAAGAACTTATCCCGCAGCACCAGTTCCAGATTCCGGTGCAGGCATCGATCGGGTCGAATGTTATTGCCCGTGAAACAGTCCGGGCGCTGCGTAAAGATGTGACAGCCAAATGCTACGGTGGCGATATTTCCCGGAAGCGCAAGCTGCTTGAGAAACAAAAGGAAGGGAAAAAGCGTATGAAGCAAGTGGGAACAGTTGAGGTTCCGCAGGAAGCATTTCTGGCTGTTCTTTCCATGGATGATGATCAATGACCCAAAAATTTTATTTATTAAAGACTAAACCGGATGAAAAATGGTTATACAATGTTCACCGGATTCAAAATTAGCAGATTCAAAAATAGTTCAACAATGAGAAAATACGACCGATTTTTTCTTACTGCATTTTTTCTTTTTTCGTTTGCCTTTACCGCACAAGCCCAGTTCGAAGAACCTGAGTTCAGAAAAGTGACCCACGAGGAGCGGGCTGCTTTTACAAGAAATCACATTAATACGATGAACCAGACGGGACAAGGTTTATACAATGATGACCGGCTGGACAATATTCCCACCAGTGAACTTCGGGCACGGCTGCAGGCTGTTTTCGGAGATCCGACCCAAAAGATCGAAGATATGGTTGTAAAGCCGAACTTCCGGCCGGGAATGGCTATCCAGTTTGAATACTGGTTTGTCGTTGATGGTAAGTATCCGCTTATTGTATTAGATTCCAAGGGTCCATTTGGGCGGGAACTGGTATACAGCGGGGCCAGTCGCTACATCGATTTGATGCCGCAGATTATGCGCACTTTTTCTAAAAAATTGATGAAAGCTGAACCGGCCGAATTTCAGGATTATTACTATTCGGCCGATCGTGAAAAATGGTATGACGTTCGTTATGAAAACGGGAAATACATTACCAAAGAGATTGATTCGCCGCCCGGTATTACGTATAGTTACTAAATAACACTTTTAAGGGGAACTGAATTTGGCTGACAACAACTCGATTTCAAGGCGTGAACAGCGTAGAAAGCGCCGCAAGGACGAAGATAAAAAAGCAAAAGGATGGATTCGTGAATGGGGAGATGCCCTCCTGTTTGCTGCTATCGCCGCATTAATCATCCGTACATTCTTTTTTGAAGCATATCGCATACCCACGCCTTCCATGGAAAACACGTTGCTTACCGGTGATTTCCTCGTTGTTTCGAAAATAAATTATGGTCCCCGTACACCAATGGTGCTTAGCGTGCCGTTTACCAACATCAATTTTCACGCTATCACCTTTCCCTGGACCCGCTTGCCGGGCATTTCCGAAATTGAGCGAAATGATATTGTAGTGTTTAACTACCCCATCGATATAGCACCCATTGCGGCTAAGACAAGCTATGTGAAACGCTGTGTGGGCTTGCCGGGTGATTCTCTGGCAATACGGGACAAGCGATTATTTGTAAATGGAGAACCGGCTCCGATTTTTCCCGGTTTGCAAAAGAATTATATAGTTACCGTGCAGGATCGGGTACGGTTAAGTACTTCGAAGGTTGAAGCAAACGGAGGTCATCTTGTTAATCGGGTTGGCGGGCAGAATCAATACCGCATTAATATGACGGATGATTTGGCCGAGGAAATGAAGAGCTGGCCTGAGGTTACTTCGGTAGAGCTGTATGTACTGCCCGAGGATTTTGATGAGTATGCCCGCGCAGACTTTAGTTTTTCTTCGGGATTCAACAATCACGATCATCTTCCCCAAATTACCGTACCGTATGAAGGGCAGCAGGTTACGCTGACATCAGAGAACTGGCATATTTATGAGAATATTATAACCCGTTACGAGCGTAATACGGTTGAGCAAAATGGCGGAAATTTTGTGATAAACGGCGAGCAAACCAACAGGTATACCATCAAGCAGGATTACTATTTTATGATGGGTGATAACCGTGATAACAGCGAAGACAGCCGCTTCTGGGGATTTGTTCCACGCGATCATATTGTCGGTGAAGCCAGCCTGATATATTTCTCATGGAACAGTGAACGGACGCTGCCCCGTTTCGGGCGTATCCTGAATATTATTGATTAAGTTCTAATTCGTGCTATAACTCCAATTTTTAGCATCCAAAATTAGCCAATGTCATCACTGCGCTCTTTCTCGCAATGACAGGCATTAAGAAATGCTTCAATTCTTGCGAATGGATTTCCCTTTGGCCTGACCTTCTTTGATGGCTAACTGGCCACAGCCGGCATCAATATCATCACCGCGGCTTCGGCGAACGGTAGCCCGTACATCGTGTTTAATCAATTCTTTCATAAAACGGTCGAGCCGGTCTTCGCGTGCGCGTTTCAGCTCAACGCCGGCTACGTTATTGTACATGATGATATTCACCTTGCTGGGGACCCACTGTACAATATTAGCGAGTTCGCGCGCATCTTGAGGGCTGTCATTGAAATCGTCAAATAACAGGTATTCATAGGTGATGGGGCGGTGGAGCATTGCGTAATAATGTTGCACGGCCTCTTTGAGCTCTCCCAGTCCCATAGAGTTATTGATGGGCATAATCTCGTCGCGCTTCTCGTCGTTAGCTGCGTGCAGCGAAATGGCCAAATTAAATGGCTGCCGCTCATCTGCCAGTTTTTTTATCTGCTTTGTGAGGCCTACGGTTGAAACGGTGATACGTTTTGGGGAAAGGTCAATGCTGCGCTCATCGGTTATAATCCGGGCTGATTCAGTGACCGCATCATAGTTATGGAGCGGTTCACCCATGCCCATGTAAACAATATTGGTGATTTTTTTGCCGTAGCGATGTTCGCAGAAATCGTTGATGTATTGCACCTGGTCGACAATTTCACCGTGACTCAGGTTTCGGAAAAATCCCATCTTTCCCGTCGCACAAAATTCACATCCAAAGACACACCCCACCTGCGACGATACACATACTGTAAGGCGATTGACTACTCCGTCATCATAAAAATCGGGGATGAGTACAGATTCAATTTTGTAGTCTTCGTTGTCGGCAAGATGAAAGAGAAATTTAACGGTGCCGTCTTCCGATTCTGCTTGGCGTAAAAGCCTGATGCGGCTTATATACGCAATGTTTTCAAGCTTTGCGCGTAAATCTTTCGAGAGGTTTGTCATCTCTTCAAACCGGGAAACACCCTTTTGGTAGAGCCACTGAAAGATCTGGTCAGCCCGGAATGATTGAAGATTAAGCTCCCCGGCAAACACAGAAAGTTCTGAAGCTGAGAGCGTTTTTAAATCAATTTTTTCTTTCGTTTCATTAGTAACAGTCATAACTTCAAAGATACCAACAATTATTTAGAATCATTAATACAATAGCAGAATTATTTTCGTTATTGAAAGAAACCCATCAACTAATCGTTTTCAAATGAAGAACTTAAGTATTAAGAATAGTTTATTTTATGCGTTTTTATGTATCATCCCGTTTATCCTATCATCTTGTTTGTCGGGTGAAAACCAAATTTCTTCTCGCGTTCAGGTTGGGTTAGAACTGCAAAGTCTTGATGATACCCTCCGGTCCGGGCAGGATAGTATTTTGATTGACAATATTCGTTTAATCTTAGGGAAAAGCTATTTTCTTGAGAGCGAAGATACCTTGTTTATTAACCGGGGTGAGAATCCAAGGCAGCTAAGTTTTGATCAGCAATCAGCAAACCCGGTGTTGCTTGCCGGTGGTACATTTCCTGAAGGAACGTACGAGCAAATTAAGCTGACGATTCCAAAAGCACCAACGGAAACATCGGCACTTATTGATGAAGATTTTACCAATGGTGATATTCGGTATACGCTTATCGTCGAAGGAACATATAATGGAGAAGATTTCAGATATCGATCAGAACGTGTTTTTGAACCGGAATTTGCACTCCAGCCGGCAATTACGGTGCCCGAGTTCAATCAGGCGTTTGCATTTCTTATCTCTAATGATGTGGAGGGCTGGTTTTTAAGCGGAAACGGTTTGCTGGATCCCGGCAATCCGGATAATTCAACAGAAATTAACGATAATATTGAGCAACTTTTTACTATCGAAATTCCTGAATAGATAAGCAAACAGCTATAAATTAAAAAGAGAGCACAGTCTGTACTGTGCTCTCTTTTTTTGTGAATGGATAGAACATTAATTTTTAAGCGTTGTATCCAGCTTTATGTCCACCCCGCTAAGCGCTTTTGATACCGGGCAGTTTTCCTTGGCTCCCCTGGCAATATCGATAAACTCATCCTCGTCAATATCGGGTACCGATGCTTCTACCTTCAACGTAATGGTTGTGATTTTGGGATTGTCATCAACCATTTCCAATTTAACATCAGCATCAGTTTTCACTGATTTCGGATCAAAGCCTTCTTCGGCAAGTGCACCAGAAAGAGCCATAGAAAAACAGCCTGCGTGTGCAGCGCCAATCAACTCTTCGGGATTTGTACCGGTTCCTTCTTCGAATCGAGATTTAAATGAATATGACCCTTCGTAGGCACCGCTTCCAAATTTCATCGTACCTTTTCCATTTTTCAGGTCTCCTTGCCATACCGCATTTGCTTTTCTTGTAGGCATATATTTTTGTAATTTATTTAAGTTTTCAATTGCAAAGTTTAAACAGGAATAGGCAGTTAGTAATTCCCTGAGAGTAGAGATCCAGTAAAAATGTCATTTACTTTTTCTTCTAAAAGTTGCTGTTAAACCTACGGTTAAGTCGAACGTTTTTAGTCAGATTATAATTATAAAGGCCTAAATTAAAATAGAAATAAAGATAGTATACGGATGGATATCAGTATGAATGAAGCGTACAGCCAGCTTGTAGAGAAACTTCAGGCATGGTTAAACACAGCCATTGAGATGTTGCCTAATTTGGCGGTAGCTATTCTTGTAATCGCAATCTTTTTTGTGATTGGCAAGTTAATTCGCAAAATGGTGAATCGTCTTTTGCACAAGGTAACCCACAATAAGACGATCATCGATCTACTTGAAAACATCGTTGGGGTCATTGTTATATCAATTGGAATTTTTATTGCTCTCGGGATTCTTAATCTCAGCGGTACGGTTACTTCACTGCTGGCCGGTGCCGGTATTATTGGTTTGGCATTAGGTTTTGCGTTCCAGGATATTGCGGCAAACTTTATATCCGGTGTATTCTTGTCTATACGCCATCCCTTCGGGAAAGGAGATATTATAGAAAGCCAGGGGCATTATGGTACGGTCCAGAAGGTAAATCTTCGATGCACGATTATTAAAACACCCCAGGGCCAGATTGTATATCTGCCTAATAAAGATGTTTATGGTGAAGACTTGGTAAATTACAGTAAGAATAACGAGCGTCGGATTGACTTGGCCTGCGGTGTTTCTTATGGTGATGATCTGGAGAAGGCGAAAAAACTGGCTATTGAAGCGGTTGAAAGCCTGGATAATATCGACAAGGACCGCGATGTCGAATTTGTTTATGATGAGTTCGGCGGTAGCTCTATTAACTTTAAAATTCGTTTTTGGGTTAAGTTTAAAGGAAATATGGATTACCTGGAGCCGCGAAGCGATGCTATCATTGCTATCACCAAGAAGTTTGACGAAAACGATATTATGATTCCATTCCCAATTCGTACACTCGACTTCGGTATCCGGGGCGGCGAAAAGCTGGATGCGATGCTACAGAAACGATCAGGCCAATCGAATGGTGAAGGGGAAGGTAGGAGTGAAGAGCAGTAGATAGCTAATAAAATATAATTTGCCGAAATTATTCCCGGCCGGCTGATATATTCAGCCGGCTTTTTTTCTTTAGCTGTCCTTGTCTTCATCGTCTACAATGCGTTGCTTGGTCCATATGACAATGGCGCCGCAAGAATTGAAGCGGTTAAAGCGGGGAGGTGCAGTCGCCGGGCCTTTATAGACTTCAACAGCGGCAACTTCCGCAGGGGTCGAAATTAAATTTAAGTCCGGGGGGTGGCCGCCCATGTTATACCCATCAACGTAAACATCAAGGGCACATGGTGTTGAATCGGTTTTGTTGGTTCTTCGGTTTACCGTGGCAATTAACCGGGATTCATACCGCTGTAAATTTATGCCGGGAATACCGCGCAGTACATCCGTCATATCCAGCCGCCCTTTCCTTTTTACTTCTTCACGTGTTATGTACGTTCCAAAACCGGTTTTCATGCGTCGGTTGAATCCCTGATCTTCCAAAAACTGGTCAACCCGTTTTTCTGTGACAATAACTTCGTCCAGTTGTGGTATTAAAGATACCGATTGCGTGACATCTTCATCCGGGTTGATATTTATGGACACTGTTTTGCTTTCAAAATCGGGATGCTGAATGGAAACCAGATATAATCCTTCCTGAAGATCGCTAATCTTCACATTGCCAGCCTTATTTGATGTAACCCTGATGTTGTAGTCCAGTAATTCAACCTGGGCACTATCAACCGGAATACTTGTTCCCTGGGATACAATTTGCAGGGTGAGCGATGAAGTCTGAGCCTTTAGGGGAGCCCCTGTAATAAGCAATAGGGTAGCAATAAGGATATGCATTGTGAACGACTTCATGCGCACAGGACCCTTTTTAAATATTTAAATCAATCTAATATTTAAGCTAATAAAAAAAGGGAAAAAGGCAATAGGTATTGTATAAAAAAGTTTTCGTATTGAGCTTTAACCGAATTGACAATATCCTCAATGGAGCCAGACATTGCAGCTCCATTGAAGTTTACTTTTTTTACTTAAGATGCTTCATCAGGTAATCGGTATATGTTTCATACAGCAGATAATAGCTGGGGCCATTGAATGCCACGCCGTGGGCTCCCGGCGGGTAAATCCGCAGGTCTACATCTTTGCCTGCGCTGGTTAAAGCGGTTACATACTGCATCGTATTTTGTACGTGCACATTTTCGTCCATAGTGGAGTGAGAAAGCAGTAAGTGTGCTTTCAGTTTATTGGCATGAATAGTTGATGAGCTCTCTTCGTAACCTTCTTTGTTTTCTTTCCAAAGTCCCATATACCGTTCGGCGTAGATACTGTCATACAAATCCCAGCTGGTCACCGGTGCTGTAGCAATTCCTACTTCAAATATATCGGGATGCTTACCCAGTGTATAGGTAGTCATATATCCACCGTAGCTGTGCCCGCGAATGGCCATACGGCTACTGTCAACCCAGCTTTTTTCACCTAAATACGTAGCGGTCTCAACAAAATCGTTGGCCTCCCATTTGCCTAATTGTTTATAGACAATTTTTTCAAATTCACTTCCATATCCGCCGCTCCCGCGGTTGTTCACGTTGGCTACGACAAATCCTTCCTGGGCCAGGTACTGTTCCCAGGCCGATGTGGCAAAAGAGTTGTATACCCCTTGTGCTCCGGGTCCGCCGTAAATATTTAATACCAGCGGATACGTCTTGGTGGAATCAAAGTTCATTGGTTTGATGAGATAACCGTCCAGTTTTTGCCCATCCGAAGTGGTAAAGCTGAACAGCTCTTTGTGAGAGTAAAAATGGGTGTTAATGAATTTCGTGACTGAAGCATTATCTTCAAGCTTTTTGACCAGCTCCCCATTCTTTTTGCGTAACTCAACCTGCCGTGGCGTGTTGATGTTGGAGTAGCGGTCGATATAAAACTTTGCATTTGGTCCCATCGTAATATTATGCGTGCCTTCCACATCAGTTAACTTTTTCTTATTGGTACCGTCAAATTTGATGGAATACAAGTGCCGCTCAAGAGGTGATTCTTCCGTAGAGTTGAAATAAATCAGTCCGTTGTCATAGTCCACCGTATGCACGTAGGTTACTTCCCAATTGCCTGCGGTTACTTGGTTGATTATATCGCCGTCATAATTAAAACGATAAATGTGGCTCCATCCATCGCGGTCGGAGATCCAGAAAAACTCTTCCCGGTCTTTGGGGAAGAAAAA
>JAFGWN010000057.1 GCA_016937115.1 Balneolaceae bacterium
CACGAGGATGAAGCGATTAAAAAGGCGCAGGGGTACATCGAAAGTCACTATCATGAACAAATTCGTGTGGATGAACTGGCTGATGAGCTTGCCATGAGCCGCCGAACGCTCGAACGCCGGTTCAAAAAAGCGACCCACAATACGGTAACCGAATACAAACAGCGCGTTAAAGTGGAAGCAGCAAAGCGTGAGCTGGAAACCAGCCGCAAAAACGTATCTGAGGTGATGTACGATGTGGGCTATTCGGATACAAAATCATTTCGTAACCTGTTTAGCAGAATTACAGGATTAACGCCGATCGAATACCGCGATAAATATAATAAAGCGGCGGTGGCGTAAGTGCAGGACCGTTGTTGAAATTGAGTTAAAACAAGTACTCAAATAAAAATGACAGCTTTTTAGTATGACAGGCAGGCGATGATGAATAAAACCAAGGTTGCGGTGGATGCTATAGTACGGAGATGATTCAGCCTGTTCCATGGCCCTTCGAATCGGACACGCTGAGCCGCGATTTCGTCTTCTGTTGATGTATCGAGATCAAAAGCATCGAGGTTATTATTTAAGGGGACATTTCCAACAATAGTTACGCCCATCACCCCCGACAGGTATAGTACCGTCGCGGACAACAGAAGCCAGAATACAGGCTGGCCAGCTATTCCGTAAGACAAATACGTGGATATGGGTAGCAAGATAGCTGTACCAAAGAAGCAGACAAAAAACAGGGGGTTCAGGATGGCACGATTCATACCCTGCATTGCCGCAATGTATGCCCGATCTGATAATTGTGCCAATCCCGGCGTCACGGAACAAGACCATGCAAAGAAAAGTCCTGCGATGAGCGCCGCAGTTGTTCCGGCAAGAATAAGGATAGTTGTTTGTACCATGAACTTAGTTCCGGTTTTTGTGAAAATGATAGCAAATACTGCGGGCCATTATGGAGCCTTTTTTTACTTTTCCTCGCTTCCTGGTGGTATCTTTTTCCCTTTCAATATCGACAGCCTGGGCTGGCATCATATATAGTCCGCCACGCAAAATTCCGGGTATATTTCGCCATGAAGAGTCCTGAATGTTGAGCGAAGGTTAACCTCACGACTCTGCCTCTGTTTCTTCCCACGGATCATACGTCCCGAAATTCCATAGATGTCCTTCCGGATCACGACAGCTAAATCCACGCCCGCCATAGTCTTCATCCTTAATGTCCATGACTATTTCGGCGTCCGCCTCTTTGGCTCGTGCGTAAACGGCATCGGCATTCGATACAATGATATACGCTGTCTGCGTTTCCGCTCCGCCAATTTCATTCGGCTGTTTGATGTTTTTATCAAACTCACGGTTGCTTTCCCGCACCGAACCGAGCATAATCATTCCATTACCAAATGTAAGCTGGGCGTGTGCAATAGTGCCGTCATCATTGGGAACGACCACGTGCTTCTCAAATCCAAAGGCATCACAGAGCCATTCGATGGCCGCCGGAGCGTCTTCGTAGCGCATGCCGGGGATGATTGTCGATGTTGTGTTCTTTGCAAAAGTTGACATAATCTGTTTGTTAATGGTTATTCGATATTTAGATAGTAATTTGCAAGCCTATTTTAGGTTTAATTGTTCCCCCATAACAAATAACTATTAACAAATAATCTATTGTAAAAATGGGAAATCTACGCCGGCAGGTGGTTTTTTTCGGGGGTTTGATTACGCAGATACTGCCCGGGCGTCAATCCTCCAAGCACTTTGAAGTCACGGTTAAAATGAGCCTGATCGTAATAGCCGCAGGAAAGTGCAATTTGGCTCCACTGCGGTGTTATGTTTGAACGGATCTTTCTAAGTGCTTTCTGAAATCGTTGAATGCGGACATAATCTTTAGGAGCAATGCCGGCGGCCTCGCTAAACAGGGTTGAAAATCGCCTTCGGCTGTAGCCTACTTGGTTGGCGATGACCGAAACAGATGATTCACCGGGCTGTTGCTCAATTAGTTGAATTGCCCGGATAATTGCGGCATTGGGTTGATGGCTTTCATCCAGCCGGCGCAACAAAAATGCTTCCAGCAGATCAAATTTTGCCTGTGGCGATGCAGCCTCTCCCAGTTGATTGCGAAGTGCCATGACATCCGTTTTGATAATATTACTGAGCGAAACAGCTTGATCACGGAACTTGATTGTGGGGACGCCAAACAAGGCCTGGATGCCGCCCGGCTTGAAAACAACGCCGATAGTGGAACGCCGCGTTTGGGGATCGAGGAAAATATACCCGGAGTTAACGCCGGCAATGATAGCAGCATCACTTTGGATGCCTGCCGAATCTTCTTCCAAAAAATGCCGAAAATGGTTAGCCCCGAGGTTGATTATCAGTTGGGCCGAACCCGACGGCAGCACCCGCTCTTTGCCAGCCGGGGGTGTATAGCCATCACTGTAATAGCAAAAAGAAAGGTAGCGAGCAAGCTTGCCCTGGGGTATGAAAGCGCATTCGGTCATAATTTCTGGCATTACTTCACAAACAATATGAATCTTAAAGTTGGTTTTTTCAATATCCATTTCCATTTAGCAAAAAATTCAAATTGTGAATACCTTTCGGATCCATTTTATCAATCCCAATCGTAAACGGTACATTGCATGAAATTCGGCAGCCTTGATAATCCCGGTGATCACGACTTATCCCTGCCCAACGATCACCCCGGAACAAAAAAAGTATTACAAGAGAAAGGTGGATCGGGGGAACCCGAAGTGTACGTCGGTTGCGCCAAGTGGAATAAAAAAGACTTGAAGAATTTTTATCCTGAGGGAGTGGATGACGAACTGACCTACTACGGTTCGCAGTTCAACTGTGTGGAGCTGAACGCTACGTTCTACAACATTTTCGATCCCGACCAGATAAAGCAGTGGCACGACCGTGTGCCGGAAGACTTTAAATTTTTCCCCAAGGTGAATCGGTATATTAGTCACCTTAAATGGCTGAATGGCATTGAGGAGCGCACCGACGATTTCATCGACAGCATCGTGCACTTTAAAGAGAAGCTCGGAACAACGTTTCTACAGCTTCGCGGTAATTTCAAACCCAAGTTTTTTGACCGCGTGCAAGCATTCATCGAACACTGGCCGGAAGGGATCCCGCTGGCGGTGGAATTTCGCCACCCCGACTGGTTTGACGATGAAAAAGTAGCCGACGAGCTATACGCATTGTTTGAGGAAAACGACATTGCCAACAACATCACCGATACGGCCGGGCGGCGCGATCTGCTGCACATGCGGCTCACCAATAATGAGGCGTTTATCCGCTGGGTAGGCGCCAACCACGAATCGGATGTAGATCGTATCGAGGAGTGGGTGGCGCGGCTGAAGAAATGGAATGGGCAGGGGTTGACGAATATCCACTTTTTTGTGCACCAGAATAAAGAGAAGCGCTCCCCGCAGCTCGCCGCGCATTTTATCAAGCAGATGAATGAGGCACTGGATACAGATCTGAAAATTCCGAAAATGCCCGAAGATCAGGGTGGTCTGTTTTAAACACTTGTCATCCTGAACTTGTTTCAGGATCTATGGTTACTTTTCTCTTGTACCTTTTGGCTTGCCCTTGTGGAATCCTCCGAAACACGGAGGGCCACTGCGTAGCATTCCACAGGGCTTGACTGAATGTATTGGCACCCACTTTTTTGAATGCGCAAAAAAGTGTGGAAAAAACGCACGAAAAAGAGAAACTTACTCGGCTGATAATATTATTCTCTTTAAATTGTTCCGAGACAGCCTCGTTCAGACAACTCTTTTCCGGTTAAATGCTCTTCTGTCCGAAGTGTTAATATAAATTATGTTTCAGAAAAGCGAAGTAGCACGAAGACCACGGCACTATTTATATTCGAAGATAAGCTCCAGCTATGTGTTTTACTGGCAAAATGCTTTTCTGAGAGAATCCCTATTCTTGTCATCCTGAACTTGTTTCAGGATCTGAATTTTAGAAAAAGCTGTAAGGTATGACCGTTTATCCGTTCAAAAGTTGAGGCACCTGGGAGATATTCTCAAGTTTGTGGTAGCCGTCTTTTTCGGTATCAGAGGGATCAATGGTTTCATGAGCCCAGGTCGTATGAAAGGGAATATGGACGGCCTGTGCTCCAATACTGCTCACCGGCAGTACGTCAGATTTAAGTGAATTGCCGATCATTAAGAACTCTGACGGTTCAATAGCATAGCGGGATAAGATATTGGAGTAAACGTCCTCGTTCTTTTTACTCACGATCTCAATGTGTTTGAAATGCGGATCCAACCCTGATCGGGCAATCTTACTCTCTTGGTCAAACAGATCGCCCTTGGTTAAAATCATGAGCGTGTAATCTTCTTTAAGTGTGATCACGGTTTCTTCAACGCTGTCCAACAGTTCAACCGGATGCCGGATCATATCCTTACCCAGGTCGATAATTTGTTGGACATCTTCCCCGCTAACCTTATTGTCGGAGAGCTCAACCACGGTTTCGATCAGAGATAGCATAAAGCTTTTGATGCCGTAGCCGAAGAGCTTCAGGTTTTTCATCTCGGTTTCATAAAGCCGGTCCGACAGCTCTGATGGCGCAATGTAGGGCCCCAGAATTTCTTTACACTTCTCTTCCGCCGACTGAAAAATGGGCTCATTAACCCACAGGGTATCGTCGGCATCAAAGGCGATATAATTTATGTTTTCCATGTCAATATATTTTGTGATTGCGTTTGATAGTACAATATATCAACCTGCCCCGATAGCATTTGGGACAGGCAGGATAGCATGGTGAAAAATAAGCAAGACTATTATTAGTTATCCAGCTTGTTCTCGTATTCCTTTTCCAGCTTTGTATGCGTATCCCAAAACGGTTTGGGCTTGCGGCCATTGAGCTTGTCTGTCATGATATCGAGATGTGTATGCCAGCCTGCACCGACGCTCGTGAGTGTATCGCGGCTATCTCCCAGATGACGATGCGTAAGCGTAAGCCGGACGTGCTCTCCTTCCTCCTCCAGTTCGAATGTCACCTCAGAGTCGGTGGCCGAGGATTCTTCCCACGTATAGCTTAGCAACCGGGGCGGGTCCAGTTGCGTAATATGGCCGTAAAGGCGGCTTTCACCGCCCATATCGGTATATTTTTCGGGCGGGACATCGTCATGGGGTGTAAGATTATTATGATTGAAAATAAGCTCGACTTTGCCGCCCATATGCAGTTCCATTTCGCCGGCGGCCAGCCATTCGCCTCGTTTCTCTGCATCCGTAAGATATTCCCAGACGCGTTCAATTGGCCCCGGCAGCCGTCGTTCAAACCGGATAGTGCCGGGCTCCGGAAAAATGCCGTTCTTCTTATTTATGTCCATAAGAGTTGTTGGTTTATTATGCTCGTAAAATCTTATCCATTGCTTTTCCCCTTGCTAACTCGTCGATCAGTTTATCCAGATAGCGGATTTCCTGCATCGTTGGTTCTTTGATGTCTTCCACCCGGACGCCACAAACCACGCCTTTAATTAAAGACCGCGAAGGGTTCAGACGGGGAGCTTCCGCAAAGAAAGTCTCGAAGTCTGTTTCCTCTTCCAGTTGGGTTTCTAACTCTTTCTGGTTATACCCTGTCAACCAACGAATAATCTCATCAACTTCTGCTTTTGTGCGGCCTTTTTTCTCTGCCTTAGCGATATAATGCGGATAAACACTTGCGAAGCTCATGGTATAGATTCGATGACTTCCCTTTTTTGAGTTCATATCGTGTACGTTTTTTATAATTCAATTTAGCCCAGAAGTCTTCCTGGTAGTTTTCCGCGTTTCTTCTGAGGCTCTTTGTATAATAGTGCCTTGCCTCTATTCTTCTTCAAGGAATATTTTTTCAGGCATCTTTATGTTGGGATCTTCATCACGGGCTTCCCGGTATATTTCCTGCATTAAATTTTTGCAGTAGCCAAGATCATTAACCCGGAAAAGGAAAAAGATTTCATCGGGATCGTCCGCATTCCTCCAAAGATGTTCCAGGTACATACCGTGTTCGGCATGGCCAGCAGCATCTGTTTCCAATTGGTTTTTGATGTCTTCAAGTTTAACACCGGTGATTTTGTTGAGTATGTGCGGCATGATAAGCGGCTGGTTTTGAGTTTATCCTATTTATGATTCGATAACTTATTATTGATTGATCTCTTTCAATTTCCCCAACATATAGGTCCACCCCTCCCGGGTTCGTTCCGTATATTCTCCCCATTTCGGATCCATTACGTGCACAAGGGTGAGCCGGCAGCCAGCTTGTGTGGGTTCTATATCGATAGAAACGACGCTTTCGTCACCGGCCTCTACATCTACGCCCCAGGTAAACACCAGCCGGTTAGGCCGGTCTATTTTTCGATACGTTCCCCGGTGATCAATTTCTTCTCCGTTCCGATGTACTACAAACGAAAACGAGCCATTTTCTTCGGCGTCCGTTTGTAGATGTATAATTTCTTCATCGCGGACGTCGGGACCAAACATCCAGCGGCGAAGCATGTCCGGATCCAGCCAGGCGTCGAATAGGTTCTCTGCCGGCACGTTGAAGTCTTTAGTGATTTTTACTTTGATAAAATCTTCTTTCATCATTATAGATTTTGCTAAATGAGTTTTTCTATTTGATGGCCGGAGCTTCGCAAAATTTTCTTTACAGCCGGTTCATCGACGCTTCCGTTTGAACTTTCAACCCGCAACACCTTATCGTAATCTTCGAGGTCAAAGCTTGCATCACATCCCGGCAGTTGTTGGCAAATCGCTGACACAATCGCTTCTGCTGCCGACGGGTTATCAACATCTGTTTTGTACACTTTAATGCGGTTCATTTTTTATTTTCTTCAGCCAGTGTTGCTTCAAGTGCGTCCAGTTTTTGTGTCCAGAATTTTTGATAGCGAGCCGTCCACTCGGCTACCTCCTGCAGTTTGCGCGGATCGGATCGATACAGTCGTTTACGCCCCTCCTTGCGGATAACAACCAGCCCGCACTCATCTAAAATCTTGAGGTGCTTGGATACGGCCGGACGCGACATCTCAAAGTTGCCGGCAACCTCATTAACCGGAAGCTGCTGGTTGGCCAGCAGGTCGATTATGGCGCGGCGTGTGGGGTCGGCGATTGCCTGGAATACATCTCGTTGCATCTGAAAAGGATTATATTTATGTAACTGTTCGGTTACTAATATAAATGTAACTAATCGGTTACGCAAATAATTTTTTTGCGGCGGGCCAGATGCTTACAGAAGCCTATATATTTATGCAAAGCTTAATGCACCCAACATTTTATGGTTTTCTGGGCCTGGGCTGCGATATATACGTGCGTTCGTTTTTGAAGAGTTTCTATTTCTGAAGGGCCAGATTTTCGAAGGAAAAAATGGTATGGCTATACTTGGGTATCCTTCCCGTTGGGCGATCACAGTTTTTCTCTTCAAGCAACCGTTGAATATAGACGATCTGTCCCAAATGATAAACATCATGCTGTATCAGGCCCATCAAAAGATAGTGGAAAGTATAGGATTTGCCGGGTACTTCGTGCTCTAAAGTGAAATCATCGTGCTGGTCCAGCAGGCGAAGCAATTGGTGTTGATTGATTCCAAGCTGTTTTTTCATAACACCCCATGCCTTCTTCTTATCCGTCGAGAATGGCCTCCAATCAAACGTATTTTCCTGTTCCGGCAAAAAGCTGTCATCCCCATTCAGCCGTCGTACGGCAAAGGTTCGCCAGCTGATCATATGGGCTACGAGTTCAGCTATAGGGTGCAAGCTGGCCCGGGGCGAATTATACACGCAGCGAGGCTTAACGGATTTAAGAGTGGTCTTGATAGAAGGGCCATACCAGGCATCTCCATCGTAAATCAGGGTGAGTTGTTTTTTGATGATGTCAATCATATCGGCTTTCCTCTAATATTTCATAGTGGCCAACCGAAGACTCAAGCTCCAGCAGGAACTCCTCTTCCCTGGGATAATACCGGGCCTTCTCATATTCCTCTCCGGCAAATTGTTTGATGGATTCATACGAATCCCAAAAAGTAATAAGCATATAATGGGTCTGCTCGTTTTTCTGCCTTCGAAGCACCTGCACACTGATATTTCCCTCAGATTTCCTGTAGTCCGGTAAGCCTGTTGTTTTTAAGTAATCGTAATAGCGCTCTGCCTTTTGCTGCGGCACCACGCCATGCCATACTCTTGCGATCATAGTTTTAGGGCATTTATTTTTACTATCTAAATATGTTTCAATAGTAAAAATATAGAAAAGAAAATATTACTGTCAAAATTTATTTTAGTGGTAAAAAAGATTATCTTGAGAGAAAAATATTAAATCAGTTTTTATGGAAGAACGCAGCATCGACACGCTGTCGCTCGACGGCGGATGGTTATGTCTGAATTTTATTAATACGGTCGACGACCACACGGCAGAGCAGCCTTTTGAATATTTGTCCACTTATAACGATCTACTGGATTGGTCGGTAAAAGTAGAGATGTTGCCTTTGTCTGAAGCGAGGCAGTTGAAGGCTATTGCCAAAAACGACCCGAAGAAGGCGGGCCAGGTTTTAAGCACGATTATTGAAGCACGAAAAGAGCTGTACCATCTCTTTTGGGCAATTACAAAGGATGAGTCCCCAGATGACAAGACACTGGCTGCTTTTAACGAACTGTTGGAAAATGCAATGAGTCAATTAAAGATTCGAATTGAAGATGAGCTGGAGGTTTCGCATGAGTGGAAAGACAAAACCGATCTTATCTATCCACTACACCCTATTGTTAAATCGGCATATAACCTGCTGACATCCGACAAGCTGGACCGCGTGAAAGAGTGCGGTGCCTGCAGGTGGTTGTTTTTGGATCAAAGCAAAAACAAGAGTCGCAAATGGTGTAGCATGGAAAACTGTGGCAGTAACGTTAAAGCCAAGCGGTACTATCACCGGAATAAGAAAAAAAATTAGAGAAAGACACCTGATATTTTGAAAACATCGCGTCTCTTAGAAATATTCCTCACAGGCTCTATCTGTTTTGGATTAGCCCATTTCATATAAATAGAAAATATAGTCTGTAGGTACGCCGGCATGGCCCTGCTGCCTGAGCATCGCTGTAATATTTCCTCGGTGATAGGTGCCGTGATTGACCACATGTTTCACCAATTGGGCTATAGAAGTTTCAAGGCTGCCATATTTTGGGTGTTCTATTGACATGCTTTGATCCAGATCATCCTGTTCGTTAAGAAATGCTTTATACTGTTTGGCCAGTTCAGCATATAGCTTTTGCATCTGGTCGAGACTTTGATTCGCCGACTTCTCTTTAAGCTGATTAATGACGGACATGGTTTTCTCAAAAGGATCACCCGCCATCACGCTGAGCCACATCCCATCCGTTTGGTAGATGTGAGTGATGACTTCCGAAATGGTTGAAAACACACTTTGGATTTCCTGATCGTAAACCTCATCCGGAAGTTCTTTCAAATGATCGAAGAATCTGGTATTTGCCCAACGGTGGTAATCATACTGTTGAATTGCATGGTTTTTCATTTTACTAACACTAAGTTAAAATTAAATAATGCTGCAGGGAATCTAGTTGCTTTTATCACAGCATAAAAAGTGAATAGCCTTGGCAGGTTTCAGAAACCTGCCAAGGCTTAATGTTAATTAAAAAACTTGCTCATCGGCACTGGGGCCGTAACTTCCCGGGATCGGAATATCCAGCAGGCGCAGGTACACGCCCAATTGAGCACGATGATGCGTGAGCTGGTTTAGTGAGTGGCGGATAACCTCGTGCTTGGGCATTACCATCAATACTTGGTCTCCGTTACGCATAGTCCAGTCGGGCAGCAAATCTTCTTCATCAGCATTATTTAATGCTGCATTTGATTTCTGTACCGATTCTTCTAACAGCTCCAGCAAGTCATCCGAATTTTCCACAGGGGTTGGTTCGTATCCATCGGCGAAATCCAGCACATCTTTATTGAGGGCCGTTTCGATCCAGCCGGGGATTTCGGCAATATGAACGGTTAACTCTTTGAGCGACATGCTCTTCTCGTGTGGTTTCCAATCGAATTTATCATCGGGGACAAGCTTAAGGAATTTTCGGGTTGTTTCGGCTTCCTGCTGCAGTTCGTTGGAAAATAGGGGAATAAGTTTCATTGTAATTGTAACTTTGGGATTGAAAGTGTCAGCTTAACCCCAAGATATCAGCCCCTTATGACAACCCTATGTCAATGGATATAAAATTAATTATACGGAAGTCGTTTTACCGGTTTGGAGTAAGATTTATATTTATGAAAGGTACTTCAAAGCTTTAGAACTATGCTCTTCTTGATCGCATCGCTTTAAGGTGATCAAGGGTCTCATCCTGTGCTAACTTTTTATATTCCTCAGACCCAACCCCATAGAGGGCAATTTTGCCCTCCTGATTGTAATGGATTCCCCAGCCGTATCGTTTGCCGAGAGAAGAAGACCGAAGGCAAGCCCGGCCTTTGGAAAAATAGGTTTCCCGCTCTTTTTCTCTTTTTGCATCAGGGATATCATGCCTTTTGGTATAAATATCGAAAATCAAATCATCGGAAGTATATTTATAGGGATTTTCAGAAATGAGCTCATACTGCATGCGCACGTTGGTTTTTCGGCTTCGCTCCGGCGGCGCTTCGGCTTCATTCACCGGGCAATCCTCAGCCACTTCGATAAATGTATTGAAATAGTTTGTCGTACTCATAACACGGTGTTTTAATTGGCATTCGTCTTTTAAGATAACGGTCAGTAATGACAGCCCTGTGTCAATGGAAATACTTTTTCTAAAGGCATGATGAGTTTAGGGTCTGTGATGTCGGTACAACTCTTCACTTAGTTCTCTTACCCGCTTCTTAAGCTGCTCCGGCTGTTGAACCGTTATGCCATCGCCCCACATCATCAGCCAGCGGGCAAAATATTCTACCGAAGACGTTAGAAAGGTCATCTGCACTCCGCCGTCGACCGCTTCTTCCGATACCCAGCCGCGATAGTATTTTTGATCACCCATATAACGGATCATCTCCTGATCAAAGCAAACCACCACTTCCTGCAGGTCCTGCTCCTCGCGCAGGCTCTGCTCCGAAAATTCCTGCAGCGTATGCTCCGGCGGGTCGGCCAGGCGACCTCCGGTTTTTTTATAGTGCTCAATGCGGTCAACCCGAAACATTCGGTAGTCGGTGCGTAGCCTGCACCAGCCCGCCAGATACCAGTAGTTGCCCCGTATTAAAAGGCCGAGCGGCTCTACGTCGCGCTGAGTAAACTGATCTTTATAGGGCGAATAGTATTTGATAGCAATCACTTCTCGGTTCACAACCGCATCCTGCAGGAAAACGAATACCTGGTAATCTGTTTTGATAGCACGTTCATCTGAGAAGGAAAAAGTTTTAATATGCTGGTCTAATGTTTCGAGATACTCTTTTTCCCGGCTGCGCAGTACCGATCTAATTTTATCGAGGGCGGCAGTGTAAGATTGGCTCAGCTTCGTTTCGCTCCATTTTTCCATGAGCCGTTCGCCGGCCAGCAACGCTGCGGCCTCATTTTTGTCGAACATCACCGGCGGCAGATGGTAGCCTTTGACGATAAAATAACCTTTGCCGGCTTCCGATCCGATGGGTACTCCGGCCTCCTGTAAGGCACGCAGGTCGCGATAAACCGTGCGTTTACTGATGTCGTATCGTTCCGACAGATCTTCCACCGTTACCCTGCTGCGGCCCTGCAGGTAGATAATCATGGCGGTAAGTCGGTCGGTGCGATTCATAAATGTACAATTTTAGATTCGCATTACGCTGGCTCCGCCATCAGACAAATATCGGTAACTTCCACCTCCGTGCCGTCGGCGGCTTGCTTTGCATACCTGTTTTGTTGATGACTGATAATGCTAAAACCGCAATTAGACAGCAGATCTTCCAATTCTTCAGGCTCATAAAGGATAAAATTCTGCTTGGTGAATGCCAGATGTTCCACCGCTTGACGCGGACGATATCCCAGTAATAATTTGCCTTGGGGTTTAAGTACGCGAGCTATTTCTTTAAGATGAAGCCCGGGCGGGTCCCAGAAATACAAAATGTTTAATCCGATAACAAAATCATGGGAATGATCAATAACGGGCATAGAGGATGAGTCGGCACAATGGATATGGAGCTTTGCTTCTTCAACCAGCTCGGGATGAAAGTCACGAGCTTCTTTACACATTTCCCCGGAAAAGTCTATGCCCGTAACGGTTATATCCGGATTTAACTCAAAGTACTGCGATAAGTGCTTGCCGTTGCCAAAACCGATTTCCAATATTTGTTGTACGGATGAGAAGTCAACCATCTCCCAAGCCTGTTTATATAATTCCCGGTTTGATTCGTTGAGCTTTTTGCCGACTTGGTTTCCCAGTTTTCCTGTTGGTTTTTTGAGCTGGCGGGATAACTCAATTGGATCAAGATCATGCATAACTTTATTTCGTTATTGGTTTTGGGCTAACTTTAGCAATTTATTTACGGTTCTCAGATTTCGATTTGTTGCCGGTATGTTTAGTTGTTTTTGAATGAATGAACCGGAAAAGAGCGGCTTTTCATCGGTCTGTTTGTCCACATGCGCGTATACGACGCTGTCCCCAACGCGGAAAAATTCGATACTACTGGATTGTGCTTCCAGCTTTTCTTGCTGTGCTTTGTCGGGTTGATGGGATAAGAACGTGATATATCGTTTCCATCCCTCTTTCTTCTTGAAAGGGATATTCGCCAATATATTTTTCAGGTCGGAGGCCGTACAGATAATCACCGGCACATCATACCCGAACGTCTCTTCAATCTGCCGCTTGATCCTTTTGGCCAGGTCATCCGTATCATTTTCAACAGCCTCAAGCACCACATTGCCGCTCTGTATATAGGTCTTCACGTTTTTGAAACCCATATTATTGAACATAGCGCGCAAATCAGCCATCTTTAATTTCCGGTGCCCGCCCACGTTGATGCCGCGAAGAAGTGCAATATAGGTAGTCATGGCATGAGGATTTTTATTATCAAAATAGATGCGATTGAGTTAAGAAAGTATAAATATAGACTTCAAGTTGTGAATTGAGTTTCCTCAGATTTTCAATTATTTAACCTGTTTATTGTACTAAGCTACTTAAAGAAGATTCAAGAGTCCACCGGTATGCCAGAAGAGTACATTGTCGGTTGATTTGAATTTACCTCTGCGACTGTAGTCAACAAGGCCTGCAGCCGCTTTAGCCGTGTACGTGGGATCAAGCATGATCCCTTCGATTTGTAAAAACTGGCGGGTAACCTTGGAAGAAAGTTCCGTGGGGATGCCGTAGCCTTCACCCACATAGCTGTCATCTACGTGCAGATCCTCTTCGCACATCTTTTCACGGAATCCCAGGCGATTTATTATGGGGTAGGTGATTCCTGCAATCGTTTCTTTGATTTTTTCAGCGGAATTATCGGCACTGATACCGTAAATTTGTAACTTATCAAGACCAAAAAGTCGTTTCCCTACTTCTAACCCAGCCTGAGTGCCACCGGAGGAACATGCGTGAATGATGGCATTAAACCGGATATCCATCTTCTGCTGCTGTTCTACAAGTTCTTCCACAGCAGCGACAAAGCCAAGAGAACCGGTTGCATTCGAAGCGCCGAGCGGAATTTGATAAACCGTGTGGCCGGCTGCTTCAAGTTCGTCGGCTATTTCATCCATTTTAGGCTGCCGTTCGTCTGGACTGCTTACGTAATGGATGGGGATATCCAGCATTTTATTTATTAAAGCATTCCCGGAGGGACTTTCAGGCTTATCCCCGTTTTGTACCAATATGCAATCGAGCTCCAGCCGCCGGCACACCTGCCCGGTGATGCGCGCGTGATTAGAATGAATGCTACCGCAGGTGATGATGGTATCTGCATTGTGGGCCTTTGCTTCAGCCAGGGCATATTCCAGCTTACGAAGCTTGTTCCCCCACACCAGCGACCCAATAAAATCATCTCGCTTGATATAAACATTTGGCAACTCTGGGTAAATCATTGAAAGCCGTTCACATCTTTCAATGAGCGTTCCAAGGTTGGAAAGACTAAGTTTAGGTATAGATCTGAATTTTTCAATCGCCTCTTTGTTACTTGACATCGGGCACCTCGGCAAAGATATTCTTTGTGATATACTGCATGAGCTTGCGGTCCAGCTCCCGGCTTTTTCCGGTGGTATTGTAGGCGACCACATATGCCATATTTTTGTCCGGTGCCAGATAAATATGAGAAATAAACCCATTTTGCCCGCCACTGTGACTAATCAGATGGGTATTGTAGGCACTGCTCACAAAAAATGTAAGTCCCATCTGTCGGGCAATGATGTTTTCCCGGCCGTCTGCCTCCGGTGCTATTGCTATCTGCGGTTGGAACATTTCGTTGATGGACGAACGACTTAATACATATTCATATGCTGCTTCATCGGCATTGCCCAGCAGAAAATTTAGGTATTTGACCATATCGGGTAACGGGGCGCTCAACCCACCGTTGGAGACGGTAATGCCGGTATTAAGATCGAACCGCGCTTTTTCGTAGGAGCTGTCATCCTGTAAATAGTAACTCTGCACCAGATCATTCCGCAGGCGGTACGGTGTTTTATCGAAATAGCTGTTGTACATGTTCAGCGGATTGAGAATGTTTTTTTGCACATAGTACTCGTAATCATCTTTAGTGAGTCGTTCGATGATTATTCCCAGAAAAATGATGCCGGGATTGGAATAGCTCCACTGGCTGCCCGGCTCGAATTTGATTTCGGTGTAGGGAAACATAGCCACCAGTTGCTCCCAGTCCTGGGGTTCGTGTGGCATCCACCGCTGCTTGTTGGCATCATCCCAGGGCCAGGTTGGATTTCGGAATCCGGACGAATGGCTCATCAAATGCCGGATGGTAATATCATCCATGCTTCCGTATTCATTGTGTACCTCCTGCAGTTCGGGAATATACTTCGTTACCGGATCATCCAGCGATAATTGGCCCCGATCACGCAGCTGCATGATGGCAATACCGGTAAATGTTTTGGTGATGGAGGCCCAGTGAAAGATCGATTGCTTGTCGACGGGTTGCTTTCCCTCTCGTCGGGCCAGACCGTAGGTGGTATGAAAAATAGGGTCTCCATTTCGGATCATCGCCAGCGCACTACCAACAACATGGTGCTTTTCGGCTTGTGAGGTATAAAAATTGGTTAAATCACTAAGCTTTTTTTCTGTCTTCATTGGTTGTTGCGCGTATAAAGGTGCATGCCAGAGGCTAATAATAAATACCAGTAAAATGGGTTTCAATTTCATGATAGAACTGATGGTTTTTTTAATCAATAAGACAACAAGTGCATTTTCGGATAATATTCTCGGTCAGTTAAAATATCATGAAAATACTATTTGCCAGTAAATGTATAACAAAGCAAACCCAGTCAGGAATAGCATGCCGCTCCAGCTAAGCCACTTAAGCCAGGGTTTTGGCTGGCAGCGATGCGGTACATGGTCGGCGGTAACCAGCCGGTAGTTGATGTAGGCCAGCACCGGAGCGGTCAGGAATGAAAGCGTCGTGGCCAAGTCTACCATTAACGTGAACTGGTCGCCCAGAAAATAGAGGACTCCCAGCGAAATCAATGAAATAACCACCAGCAAAATGCGATATAGCCGGAGATTATCCCGGTCGTTGAAAGTTTTAGGTATCAACACTTCAAGCATGCGGCGAGAAACCCGCGGATAGGCATCGGTGACGGTCAGTGTGGTGCTGAACATGGTGGTAAACGCACAAATAATGATAATGGGGTACGCCCACAGGCCCAGGCTGTCGGTATAAAGCCCGATAAGTTGGCCGGCAAAAACGGTGCCACTGCTGGCATATTCTTCGCCGCTGCCAAACATCACCAGCGCACCCAGGAATAAAAACCCGAGTGCAAGCACGGCCGCCCCAATGTAACCGATATTAAAATCAATCAAGCTTTCTTTAAGCTTAGGCCGGTATTTTGTTTGTTTTACCCGCTCCAGCGTCCACAGCGAATGCCATGCAGCGGCATCGATGGGGATGGGCATCCAGCCCATAAGTGCAATGAGAAAAGCCACGCCGCCCACCGTCCAGATTGAGGGCATAAGGTTTGCGGGCATGGTTTGCTGTTCGCCCTGTATGAGCGCGGCACCCAGTGCAACCACCGTTGATACGGCTAATACGACCATTATAAGTTTTATGGCTCCATCAAGGGCAGAATATTGACCCGAAAGCAACAATAGAATACAGATAGCCAGGATAATGGCGCTCCAGATCAGCGGTGACAGGGCTAGGCCGGTTAGCTCAGCGGCCAGGCTGGCGCTCACAATCGTTACGGCTGCCTGCACAGCAAACATGGTGCCGATGGTAAATACCACAAAAATGCCAATCGCCCATTTTCCCAGTCGCTTATAGCCTTCAATCATGCTTTCGCCGGTGGCAATTGCATAACGCGGGCCAAATTCCAGAAACGGATATTTAAAAAAGTTGGCAAGTATTACGGCCCAGACCAACGCAAACCCATAGGTAGCTCCGGCCCGCGTTGATTGCACCAAGTGCGATACCCCGATAGCGGCCGCTGCCATCAACAAGCCGGGCCCCAGGCTTCGTTTAATCCCTTCCCATCTTTTTGGTTTGTGTTGATTCATTCTTCATCCCCCCATTAGATTGACACCCGAATTTATATACGAAAATAAATACCGAATTAAAATTGAGCAGCAGTTAATGAATTAATACATTATAAGTTCAGCCTTCAAGTGAATGACAGCTGAACCAATATTGTTAAATATTTTTCAATGAGTAAAAAATATTGAGGATCATTATGGTTACGCAAGAAACGATATTATCACTTTTAGAAAAAGCTAAAAATCCCAGTGTTTCTGTTTATTTGCCCACCCATGTGAAGGGTGAAGAGGTTAAGCAAGATCCTATTCGGTTTAAAAATTTATTAAATAAAGCGGAACAAAAGCTACAAGAGCACGAAGTATCTCAAGAAATAATTGATTCTATGCTTGAAGAGCCCCGGAAATTATTAGATCAACCGATGTTTTGGCAGCATGCCGATAAGGGGCTGGCGGTATTTATTACCAATGGTGATTTTGAGTACTACCGGGTACCGCTCAATTTTAAAGAGCAGGTGATGGTAGAAGATCACTTTCTTATCACCCCGCTACTGCCGATGCTTACCCTCGACGGCACGTACTGCATTTTAACGCTCAGCCAGAAAAAGATGCGCCTGCTTAAATGCACGCGCGACTCGGTTGAGTCCATTGCTTTGGACGAAGCGCCCACGAGCCTGGAAGAGTTTCTGCAGTATGATGTAAACGAGAAGCACCTGCAGCACCACTCCGGTCAGGGGGGCGGAAACAATGCTATCTTTCACGGGCAGGGCGGTGCTGAAGAGACGAACACCGAGGAGCTTATTAACTATTTGAAACGTGTTGAGAATGAAGTGACATCGATTTTAAAAAAACGCAACGACCCGCTGATTCTGGCCGGTGTGGAACAAGCCGTGGCCGAATATAGAAAAGTCAATCACTACAGCCGCCTGATGAATGAGTCGGTAACAGCCAATCCGGACCCGTTGAGTAATGAAGAGATTAACAAAAAAGGCTGGAAAATCATTAAGTCGTACTTCCTTAAAGAAATGTACAACGATATCGAGCGCTTTGGTGATTTAACAGGTAGCGATAAGCAATCGGATAATTTGTCGCAGGTTGTGGAGGCATCTTATTATGGGAAGGTTGATGCGCTTTTTGTGCCTATCGGCGAACAAAGCTGGGGCTGGTTTGATGAAGACCGCGATACCGTGCACCACAGCGCGGAGCAGCAAAACGGTGAGCATGACCTTATTAACATGGCAGCGATAAAAACGTTGACCCAGGGCGGCAGCGTATATGCGCTTGAAAAGAACAATATGCCGCAAAAAAAGTCGATCGCGGCCATTTTCCGCTATGCGTAATCGTTAAATAAATATCTATTCTATTGAAGGCGCCGAAAACACGGCGCCTTTTTATTTTTTAATAACATTTTTCAACCCTGCCCTTTACAAAAAGGGAAGCAATTGGCTTATTAGAGCATACCAAAAAATAAATCAGACACAACATGCGATTCTTTAAAACCTGGGGTACCCTTTTCTTTCTTTTTTTCACCGTAACGGCAATGGCACAAAATCCGGCTGATGCCGTAGCCGAAATGGACTATTACCTGCCGGATGATGTAACATATAATGAATCTATCCCCACACCGGAAGAAGTGATCGGTATTGTTCCGGGCGAATGGCATGTACGGCACGATCAGCTGGTGCAATATATGCGTGCCGTTGCTGAGGCATCAGACCGGGTGACCCTCACCGAATATGGACAGAGTTACGAGAATCGCACCCTGCTTTATTTAACAATTACATCTCCTTCGAATCACCAGAATATTGAGGAGATACGAAAAAATCATGTAGCGCTTACCGATGCTGATCAGTCTGATGATCTCAATGTCGAGGGAATGCCCATCGTGTTTTACATGGGCTACAGTATCCACGGAGATGAGCCCAGCGGCTCCAATGCCTCTATGCTGGCAGCGTATCATTTTGCGGCTGCCCAGGGCCCAGAAATAGAAGAGCGATTGCAAAATGGGGTTATCCTTCTGGATCCGAGCTTTAATCCGGATGGTCTTAGTCGCTTTGCACACTGGGCTAACACACACCGCGGTAAAAACATCAACCCGGACCCCAACAACATGGAGCAGAACCAGGCATGGCCGAGTGGACGAACAAATCATTACTGGTTTGATCTGAACCGCGACTGGATGTTGGTGCAACATCCCGAAAGCCAGGGGCGCATTAAGAATTTTTACCACTGGCGGCCTAATATTTTGACGGATCACCATGAGATGGGAACCAACTCTACGTTCTTTTTTCAGCCGGGCATTCAATCGCGAACCAATCCGCTGACGCCCCAAAAAAATCAGGATCTTACCAAAGAAATAGCCAAGTATCATGCCGAAATTCTGGACGAGAACAAGCGCCTCTATTACAGCGAAGAGAGCTATGATGATTTTTACTACGGCAAAGGGTCTACGTATCCCGACATCAATGGCTCTATTGGGATTCTTTTTGAGCAGGGAAGCTCGCGGGGGCATGCACAGGAAAGCATCAACGGCGTGTTGACGTTCCCTTTTACGATTAAGAATCAATTTTTAACATCGCTTTCTACGTTTAAAGCGGGTACCGAATTACGGACTGAAATTTTAAATTACCAGCGTGAGTTCTTTCAAAATGCAGCCGAAGAAGCCGCCGATGCGGATGTAGAAGGTTATGTATATGGCGCAAAAAATGATCAGGGACGAACGCATCATTTTACGGAGCTATTGAAACGGCACCAGGTTAAAGTCTATGAACTGGC
>JAFGWN010000058.1 GCA_016937115.1 Balneolaceae bacterium
CCAGTTCACTATTTACATCCGGTGTTTCATATATTCGCATATCTAAACCGTACGTACGAGAATTATAACCTTCAAATATAGAGCCGGCCTCAATACTGCGGGCTAAGTCATTGTCAGTAACAAATAAAAGCAAGGCGCCGAGAATTTCAAAGAAACTCCCATCCCCAAAGGTGACAGGCAATCCCTTTTCTCCATATTTGATATCAAATGCATATTCCCATTGTCGGTCAAAATCGGTAGATCCACTATAAGATTCCGGTTCGACATACATTTGTAGTTCAGATCCCCCACTGCCATCTCCAGTACCATCCGTACGAATGGTTTTGATAGCTAAAAAAGGTGTGTTTATACCTTGAAATGCGGGGTGTTCAATATTACCTCCCGAACCGCCTCCGGTTCCTCCTCCCCCTCCTCCACAGGGATCAATTTGTGTTCCGCCACCGCCTGGACCATCATCTATGCAGGGATCCATAACAGCCATATTGTCCATATATACCATTTGGTTCTCAGAACTTACGGAGTTTGATTTGTTTTGAACGCCCGATGGCCAGGTTAGCGTACCATCACGGTCAAGCGTAACCTCAATTTCTCGGTCGGGATCATCGACCGAAACAGCGGGGAAGGTCACCGGCCATATTTCATTCCCTTGCGCATCTTCCTGCACATAAAAATGATCAGGATTTAAGGCCAACCACGTACTTCCAGCGCTAAGCTTTGCAGATGTTGTGTTTGCAAATCTACTGGCTCCGCGATGCGGTTCAAGTATCAGCTCAAACTCCTCGACCCACCCATCTTCACTTAGCACCCGAATATGAGAGGAAAGATCTTCAAGCGAGTTACTACTGTTGGTACTTTTGTTTTTATAAGAGGAGGTAGATTTTAGCTCCGATAGCCCAACAAAAATAGCATCAGAATTAGCATTCTGAAGTTTATTGGCTTTCAGACTAATTTGTTTATTCATTGCTTCAACAACAGCCCGCCCATTATGACTCAATCGATTTATCACTTTATCGATGTAATCAGAATCCGCCTGGTAGTAGTCAGCAGCAGAAATAGAAATGATTGGTTTGCCGTCAATCTGGCTGATTTGTTGTCCAGATTGTTCTTTCTGGCTTAAAGGGGTATTATCGCTGCATTCACTAATGGCAAACAGCAGGGCCAGCACTACATTAAAATACCCCCCCCTATTTCGTAGCTTTTGATGGTGTGTTTTTGTATATTTCATAAGACATTAACTTAGAGGTTAGTGTTATTCGAAAAGTAAAGCGCACTTTCTATTTACAGAAAGTGCGCTTTTTTTACAACTATTTTCATTATCCCATTTGTTCGATTTGTTCCTTAAAGGCTGTTTTTTGCACCTTTACGGATAGCCGTGAGCGTTGTATCGAAATGCCTCCTCAAAAATTTGTATAGCGATTTTACATTTTTAAATCCTGTCTTTTTAGCAATCAAGTGCCCTTTTTGCGTAGGATTTTCACGCACTAATCGCTTCACCTTTTTAAATTTTTCACGACGTATTATTGCCGAAGGTGCTTCTTCTAATTTTTGCCTTACTAATATTGAAAAATAGGCTCGGGAATAGCCTGTAGCAGCGGCCCACTCGGCTACGGTATGAATGGTATCGAGGTTTTCTCGTAAAGCGGGAACGGCTTCTTCCCAAAAGTCGTGGTTATGCATAATTCTCCCCTTAATAGCACTCGTATTTCTTATTAAGAACAAGAAAGCTATAAAATGTTACAAAAAAGTTTAAAGAATGAGCATTTAGCACAAACTAAAGGGAAAGGCAACGAAAAGAAGTATATCCTTAGGAGTACGGGAGTGAAATTGCACTCTAAAATATACGTATACAACGGTCACTGTTCGGAGGTACAACCTCCTCACAACAGTGTTTAACATCTCCGGGTTCGGCGTTGACCAAAATAACGAACTTTACATCACCGGGTTTGATGGCACCGTTTACCGGCTGGTGGAGACGGAGTGATTTAAACCCCATCTGCACTCTGTTAACCTGAATATCCGGTCTGGCGGCAGCAATCTCCTTTCTAAATTATCCGATGGGCATTACACTGTAAAACTGCTAATTAAACCGGTATACATCAATCCCGAAGTTGAGCTGCAGCGTACGTACAGCAGGCTTAAAAATGCGGCCGCTTTCCCAGTCGGGACCGGCTTCGATAAACAACCCAAATCCATTGGTGATGCGATAGGCTGCACCGGCCCGTAGCCCCATACGTACGCGAAAGCCTCCGCCCGCATTCGTATTAGCCAGTTTACCGGCTTTCATGTTATTTCCAAAAAGCGCATTGGCCTGCACATACGGCTGAAAACGATCGGTTTTAAATGGATAAGCACGTACCGAAGGTCCCAGCCCCCAACCACTAACACCAAAGCTCGGTTCACCCTCTTCGTCATTTACAAAAAAGCTGGTTAGCACCTGAAACCCCACCCCAAGCCGCGGCGATATCATGCGGATATCACGAAGGACAAATTCAAGCTCGGTACTACCATCACTTTGCGGAGCAGTAAAGCTTGTATCTCTGTTAATGTAATCGAACTTGGCCAGGCTGTGAATGTTCGCCGTTAACCCGATAATTCCAACATCAGAACGAAGGGATTGGATGCCGGTTTCGACTTCCTGAGATTGGGCAATTAAAGATTGCGGGATCAGGCAAGAAGCAAAAGCTGATACGATTAAAAACGTGCAAAGCTTATTAAACATCATATTACGAACGAATAAAATATTGAATTATGAAAATGTGAACGACGCTGAAATGTACTAACGTGCAGATCAACAAAATCTTTTAAAATAATAAGCCTTAAAGTAAGGGAGTTAGGTGAAATCACCAATTTCAATCTCGGCATGTACTCACTAAACGGATTTTGTCATTCCCGACCACGATCCGGATTCCGGGTGGTAAGATGGCTTTTGTGTTATGTTATTTCCAATTCATTAGCATGCACGATATTTAATTCACGACCAGTTACTTTTTCGAAAAGCCGGCTTTTGCGCTGCGCACCCCATATTTCAAGCTCGGGATCGGCTTCGGTAGTTATCGATAGGGTAATTTCATTGCGGCCAATATCAATATTGAGGTTTTGAACATTTTGGTAGTGGCTGCGATCCAGTCCGTCAGCCACGCGCAGAATTCCGGACAGTTTTTTTACTTTTTTCCTGAGGGGCTTGTCCAGCTTGCGGTAACGCTTATGGCGTTTTTTCGGCGCAGACCGCCGGTGATAACGGGCCACATTCGCCATTACTTCAATTTCATCTTCCCTGAATCCGCGCAGGTCGGCATAACGAATCAGATAGAGCGCATGTTTGTGATGCTTGCGGTGCGAAATATAATAACCGATATCGTGCATCAGGGAAGCGTATTCCAGCAGTTCGCGGTCGTTATCTTCGAGCGAAAGCTCATCCTGCAGGGCATCGAACAGTTGAAGCGCCATTGCGGTAACATGCCGGGAGTGATCTTCATGCCAGGCGCACTTTCGCAGCAGCTCAAACACGCTGCGGCGACGCGGATCGGGAAAATAAGGTTTAAGATCCAGATCGAGCTTCTCTTTCTCCTTTTCAATATAATCCAGAATCATTCCTTCCCGCAGCGCATCTTCCGAAATACGTACCGTCTCAATTTCAAAGGTTTGCAATAGATACCGGAGCAGCTCTACGCCCGGTGTGATGATATCCACGCGTTTTTGTTCAAGCCCATCCAGTTTCAGGCGCTGTTTGTGATTCAACCCGATGAAATCGTTGTAAAAGGCATCGAAATCATCCCGGTTAAATTGCAGCTCATTGAGCGAAAGCGAGGTGTTCAGCGACTTCCGGCCGGCAATCATATCCGCGATATTTTCCATAGTGCCCGACGAGCCCACCAGCGTATTCACCGTATGCTGCTGCATCGCTTCTGCCAGCGGCGTGAGGGCTTCCTTAAATTTCTTGTGCAGTTTTTTGATCTCCTTTTTGGTGATGGGATCGTTATCAATAAACTGTGCTGCCATGCGCGCGGCTCCTATTTTTATGCTGCATGAATAGAATAGCTCTTCCTTATTACCGATAATAAACTCTACGCTGCCACCGCCGACATCTACCATTAGAACCGGCTGTTCATCCAGCGATATGGCATGCTGTATCGCCTTCCCGATGAGCCGCGCCTCCATCACACCTGAAATAGCCAGTGCCTTGATGCCTACCTCGTCAATCATGCGCTGAATGAATTCTCCCCCGTTTTTTGCCTCCCGGATAGCACTGGTTGCATAGGCAATGATGCGATCAACCCCCAGATTATCGCACAATATTTTAATCTTCCTGAGAGCCGCCAACCCCCGCTCCATTGCCTCCTCGGATAGCTTATGATCCATGCCACGATCGGCCAGTACCACCATCTCTTTCAGCTTGTCGATACGCCGAAAACTGCCATCGGGATAGATGTCCATGATCACCGCATGAAAAGAATTTGTACCCAAATCGAGTGCGGTAACTCGGCGGGCAGGCTTATTGCTTTTAGGCATTTCACTCATATTTTCGCCTTTGGGGTATCCGGTAATACACAATTTAGCGTACAACTTACTTTTTTAATGAATAATAATTAAACTCTGTATCCTAATAGTAACCATTTCTTTACATTCCTTTTTGCATGAAATTTTGTTACTCCTGTCTGACTTTTCTCTTTTTGGGCTTCGCTTTTTTACCTGATATCGCAGCAGGACAGGAGAAAGAATATTTCGACGGAGCCATCATCATTAAATATAAATCGGACCGCCAGCTTCGCACGATTCAGTCGCAAGCTCATATCGATCCCGAGGAAGATATCCGGCAAATGCTGCAAAAAGCCGGCGCTACAAGCATGCAATCGGTCTTTAAAACAGCTACATCTTCTGGGATACAACGCACTGCTCAAGCTCAACAAGCTACTGAAAATCTTCAGCGCATTTATGAAGTTCGCTATTCCTCCAATACCGATGCCGCCACGCTCGCCGCAAAAATGAACCAATTAGCCGGTATTGAATATGCCGAACCTAAGTATATCCGCCGGATGCAGTTTACCCCGAATGATCCGGTTACCAATTCGTACCAAACTGTGCACGGCTTTGAGCAGGCGTGGGATGTCACCAGAGGCTCATCCGATGTTGTAATAGCTGTAGTTGACGGCGGCGTTAACTATCTTCATTTCGACCTCGGCGAAAAGTTGTGGATTAATACCGATGAGGTTGCCGCCACGGTGCGCGCACAGGTTGACCAAAATAGTGACGGCACCATCACCAGTAGTGAAGTAATGCAGTATTTGAGCCAGCAAAATGGAGATTATAATGGCGACGGATCCATCAACCTCAGCGATGCCCTGGCCCCAGGTTCACCGCTGTTAACCGGCAGCGA
>JAFGWN010000059.1 GCA_016937115.1 Balneolaceae bacterium
AGCGGAACATCGGGAATGAGTTTGAGCACGCACTATGTTGCTGATGAAAATATTTACCGGCATTCGGTACTGAATGGATTTCGTAATTTTTACGATCTCGATAATGCTGTAATATTGGGTTATACGCCGGGCTACGCCGACAATCCGCACTCTTCACTCATTTGGATGATTAACGAGCTGATTAAACAGGACCCCATTAAAAAGAGTCGCTTCCTCTCACTCGATAAACCATTGAGCCAGGGAGAAGTGAATGATATCGAAGCGTCGGGCCGGCAGTTGATTATATTTGGAGCAGCTTTCGGGTTGCTCGATTTAGTGGAGATGTCATCGGTGCAATTACCGTCCAACAGTGTCGTTATCGAAACAGGCGGGATGAAAACACACCAGCGTGAAATAGACCGCCGAACCATGCATCAAAAGCTTGCTCAGGGCTTTGAGATTGACATTAGCCGTATACACTCCGAGTACGGAATGTGTGAATTGCTGAGCCAGGCGTATGCAACCGGCGGCAAATGGTTTCGTACAGTGCCGTGGATGAACGTCTCGGTCCATGACCCCGATAATCCCCAAAAGCGATTGCCCCCTTTTCGGGAAGGGGTGATCGGGGTGATGGATCTGGCCAATGTGTATTCTTGTCCGTTTGTGCTAACGGGCGACCGCGGAGTGATGGACTGGCAGGGGCGATTCCAGGTATTAGGACGATGGCAACCGGAAGATTTGCGTGGTTGTAACTTTTTGATTGATGAAGATTAGGGATAAAAAATGGATAACCTGCAGAACCGCATACGAACGCTTCTGGGAGTCATGAAAACATGGCTCAGCCCGGATAATGAGTACCTCCACCGGGCAATCGATCAAACAGTAGAAGAGGGATATTTTAGTTTTCCGGATGTAAAGCACGCGGTGTTAGCTTTAAAAGATAATTTAAGCAAAACGGCACTGGAAGAATGGGTGCAAACAAGTGGGTTGAATGATGAGCGGGATGCGAGCGGACAAAATATTCTCTGCCTGCACGCCGGAAACCTGCCACTGGTTGGGTTTCAGGATGCATTGGCTGTGCTTTTGAGCGGGGCCCGGTATACGGGAAAGATATCCCGTAAAGATCCATATCTGCTGCCCACGTTTTTGAATGAAGTGAAGAAAACGGAGCTATGGGGTGGGATGGATGTACAGTGGAGCCATCGGCTCCAGGATTTTGAGGACATGCAAAACGATGCTATTCTTTTTGCCGGATCGGAGCAGTCGGTTCCGGGGGTAAAAGAGGCCATTCAAAAATTTAATCTTGCAAAGCCCGATACCCGGTTTCTTATTCGTTCCGCCCATTTTTCAATGGCGTATTTGAATAATAAAGACACTCAACCCATGCAGGACTTAACCGAAGCCATTTTCCGGTATGGCGGCAAGGGATGCCGGTCGGTTGCGGTCGTAGTTTCACCTTTTGAGCTGGATGATATCAAGTGCGAATTTACGGACTACATCGAATCATTCTGGCTCGATAATCCACAGCACGAAAAGCCGGCGCCAAAGCTGAAGCAACGATTTGCCTACAATAAAGCTGTGGAACGTCCGCAGGCGTGGCTGGATGATTTTTTACTTCAGCAAGGCGGACTGGAACTGGATCAGGATTTTATCTGCTACTGGATAACGGGCAATGAAAAAAAAGTATCACAACTGGCCGGGATGCTGGGCAACCAGCTGCAAAGTATTTACATCACCCACCCCGATATTGAAATCCCCGGTTACGAACAGAAAGTTGAGTTTTTATCCGATGCTCAGTGGCCGCCCATCTTCTGGAAACCCGACGGCACGGATGTGCTAAAATGGCTCTGCCAACCGCAGCATGATTGAATCATTTAAAGAAACATGGGATAAAATTCAGCAGGATCCGCCTGGCAAGCGATTCCGGCGGCAGTACCGGCGCAGGCAGGCTGCCCGGGAAAGTATTATAAACCGGCTGCTCTTTATGGGTCTGGGCCTGGTTAGCATCCTTGTTGGTATCACCATGCTTTTCACGCCCGGCCCGGGTATTTTCTTTATCTTTTTGGGATGGGGATTGGTTGCTCAAGAATCGCTCTGGCTTTCTATATTGCTGGATAAATTCGAGCTCTATCTTCGAAAGTGGGTTGATTGGGGAAAAGCGATCTGGAAAAATGCTTCTTTCTGGTTAAAGTTTTTACTCATCGCCGTAACATTGATTGTCGTCGTTGCAGCACTATATATAGCGTATCTGGTATTTTTGGCTTAGTTAAACATAAAAATGTGCCAACTACTGGTTTGTAAAAAGAATGGTAACCAGCAGAATGGTATCTTTTTTTACACTGTAGGAAAACGATTGCTTTTTTTTAAGGTACAGCCAATCATCACCCGTTAACTCTACCGCTTTCCCGTCCACAGTGAACAGAATATCGCCCTTGAGGCATTGTACCGACATTTCACCGTCTACACTGTGCTCATTTATAGTCTTGCCCTTATGCAGTGCCATACGGATGACTTCCATATCATTCGTTTTGACAAGGGCATAAGAAGAATCTACATCCATATTACCTTTAAGGTTTTCAAGGTTGATCACTTCGCCTGACGCAATATGTCCCTGGTTCATAATGATTCCTCACAGTAGTTAGTTGAGCATTTGATATAAGGTAATAGAGAATTAGCGAATGGCAAAGCATCAGCGCGGGAACTGGGTAATTCAGAATAGTTCTAAACCACTACTTTTTAGGGTGCCGAGGGGATTTTGGGGTAGCGTACTGCGTAAACTTAATTCCGGTTCCATGGTTTTACTGCTGTTAAGAAAGCTGACCACAAAATTATATAAGGTAGCTTCCAATAAAGAAAACGGCATATAAAAGAACCAGCAATCCACCCGATGTACGCGACATACGTTTGCGAATCATGCAGAAGGCAATAAACAGCACGGTAAGCATGCTGAGTGGCAGGTGAAACCAAAGTACCTCATCCGGGATGGGGACAGGCCGAATCAGCGCGATAATACCGGCATTAAATAGGAAGAAAGCCAGCACGGAACCAACCACATTACCATAGGTGATATCAGAACGGCCTTTAAGCGCAGCGGGGAGTTCCCTGGCCAACTCTTCAATGCTTACCAGCAAAGCAAGTATCGTCATCCCGAATACGGTTTCTGAAAGCCCCCATGCAGCAATAATCGTTTTGGAGCCGGAAACGAGCATTTCACTCCCGATAATAATAGCGATAAGAGAGACCGCAAATAATCCGATTGCTTTCCATTTCGACGGTTTGTTCTTCTTATCCAAAACCTCGGCAACTTCGCCACCCGGGGTGATATCGAGGCCTTTGTTAGTCAGTCGAACAAGATAGAGGATGGAAAAAACGAAGGCAGCAAGCAGCAGCAAGCCGTCCAGCCGGGAGAGGAGTTTGTCCAGACTGAGTAGCCCAATAAGAACGATTGACAAAACCGGAATCGAGATGATTTGTAAGGGGGCCTGTTCAAATTTCATTGGAGATATAAGCGCGGTAATGCCAAACGCCAGGGCTATGGCTACCATCGCTGCGCCAAAGATAGTACCGAGCGCAATACCGGCGGTTCCTTCGTATGATGCCACGGAACCAAGCGCCAGGTTCTCGGGATCAAACCCGATAAAAACCACGCTGATTAAAAAAGTGGAGATGCTCAGTGTCAGGGAGGTGCCGACGGCGCCTTCAACCAGTTTTTCAGAGAAGTAGACGACGAGCAGCAGGCCGATAATAAAAAGGATAATGGATGTCGCCATAGATTGAAGTTGTTAATTATCTATAGGCTCCGTGGACTGTGGCAATGGTAATGTTTTTACTCATGGTATTGCGCCACATTCTGGATTAAATTTTCGGTACTTGGTAATATTGAAACTCCGAAGGGAAACTGCAAAGTGATATCGTCGGGCTTAGAGCGCAATAAATCACCTCATTGCAAATAGAGTTTGATGTGCTTGATATGATTGGGATGTGCATCGGGCGGTATATTGCTAAACCATTTAAAGCCGGGCTGTTGGGTGATGGAATCTGGTTCTTCGGTAAAGGCTGCCTGCAGGTGCAAAATGTAAGCGCTAAATTGATCTTCATTATTGTTTCTATTCCTGAAGATCATCTTTTCCACCAGCACAGGCTTTGTAATGGCAGCCGGAACTCCGGTTTGTTGTTTAATGATGCGTCGCGCAGCGGCGGCCCAGTCCTCACCCGGTTGTACCGAACCGCCCGGTGGCGTCCACCGACCGGGTTCTTTCAGCAAAACTTCGCCTTTGTTATTCACAACGCCCACCATTACCACGCCTTCAATGGTTTGGTACCGCTTGCGAAGCCCTTTATACTTTGCTTCGCGGAATGTGCGATCAGTCGTTTCCAGGGGAACGGAATCTGTTTGCAGTAATTGTTCGGGGCTTGGAATCGAGTCGATGGCCGATGCCGGCTGTTGGGCATGGCCGATAAAGGGCACAAATAACAAGAAGGAGATTGTAACAAAAAGGGTACGCGGTAGTGTCATTTCAATCTATTGGTTAACCTGCACAATATAAGGTCACAAAAAAGGATTGCGTTTTCAAATGGAGCTCACTACTGTAATTATATGCCAATAGTCATACGCTGTATTGGATGTGTAGTAAATGTAGAAAGTACTTTTTATTGTATTAATTTAAGATCTACTTGAAATGAAACGATATCATTTTTTCCTGATTCTTTTATGCGCAACATTTTTGGTAAGCTGCGACTCTCTTTCACCCATTGAACTGGAGGGCTCTGATGACTTGAATATTAAAGACGTCCGCATTGATGATATAAGCGAGCTGGAGGCCACGTATATCGTCGAGAATAATACGGATGAAGTAGAAACATACAGCTTTTCATCCGGCTGCCAGTTTGGGTTTAAGATTGAGCGTAATGGAAAAACCCTGTTTGATATTCGAGATCAGCTTTATTGTACAGCAGCTCTAACCAGCTTTTCGCTGCAGCCGGGCGAATCCAAATCCTTCCCGATCAGTTTTGAATATCTTGCATCGGATGTATACAAAAAAACAGGTCCGTTGATCAGGGGCAAATACAAGCTGGTTGCGTTCCTGTTGGACGATCAGGGCGCCGAAGCAAGCCAGGAATTTGCGCTGGAATGATCGGGCAGTTGGTTTTTATTTGTATGGTTGATGGGGATGTTATTTACCTCGGCATTTTGAGAAATGAATTGATAAAACCTGCTATTTTTCTATTTGTTTAACCATATCTACCACCGGCAATCGGGCGCCGTTGGAAAGGTCCAGTTCGTAACGGTGTGTTCCCTTAAACCCAAAGTAACGATATAGCTGTTCGCCGGGCAGGGTGGCCACCAGCTTCATCTCCTTGAACCCTGCTTGCAGCACATCTTCTTCGCATTGCCTCATGATGCGGCTCCCGATCCCACGGCGCGCCCATTGCGGATCAATAAAAAATGCCCTGATCCGGGCCGGTTCGGTCTCGGGGTCCAGAAGGTCGTCTTCATTATTTTTCGCCTGGTCACCCCCGAATAACGTCCGCCGCTTGCTCCAGCCTCCGCAGCCGACGGGTTCATCATCAGCGCAGGCGGTGTAGTAGGTTTGGTCTTCAATTAGCTGTGTATCGATGCCAAATATATCAGAAATGGCGCCCTCGATCTGTTTATCGGTGTAAAAGCCGGCACTGAGCCTGCGAACCGAATTAGGGATCATGGTATTGAGCCGCGGAATGTCAGCGGGTGTCGATTTTCGGAGGCGTATATCCATGCGGTTTTAGCGTAGGTGAATGACCTATAAAATTGTAGCGATAAATTATCCGGCGCGCAACCGGTATTGGATAAGCAGGGAGTGGTGAAATCCTTGCTCCGTTTGTCATTCTGAACTTGTTTCAGGATCTGTGGTTGATATAACGAATGGAGATCCCGGATCGAGTCCGGGATGACAAGGATATACATCGTTTGACAGCCGATGGGTCGAAGGACCTCCTCTATTCAAGGAATCACAGTCATTCAGCGCTTGACGCTGAATCTTGTATGAGTGGAAGCCTATGAGCTATTAAGAGTCTAATAACCCGAAAGAACATCAATTCAAACTGATAGAATTTTCAAAGGTGGAGTCGGGATATTTCTGACGCTGATGCAGGATCGCAAGAATTCGGATAGTGTCAATTTCATCAATAAAATAGATAGAATAAGGGAAGCGGTTGGTGAGTGCCCGCCTAATATTTTTATCAATGATAGCCTGATATTGAAGAGGAGACTGAGATATTTGTGATAAGGCAGTATCTATAGATTTAACAAGTTCGCTTCCCAAGCCAATTTGTCGATTTTCATACCAACGATAAGCCTCAGCTATATCGCTTTCTGCTTTATTGGTAAATATGAGTTTCTTGGGCACAACTGCTACAAATACTTCTTTTTTATTTCTTCCCAGGTTTTTCCTTCCTTTTCATCTTTCTCATAGGTTTCTAATCGATCGCGAAGAATCTTTTTATGAGCATCCGGTACAGGCACATCATCGGGGTCTTTAATCAGAGAATCCCATAAGGCTTCGGCAACAGCAAGCTTTTCCATTTTGTCCAGTTTGGAAAGTTGATCAATGAGTTTCTTGTTCATAATCTCGGCGGTTAGTTAGTAATGCATTATAAACTTACTCAAAACCTGATAATTATCATAAATACAGGAAACTGCTTTTCGTTCTGAACCCTGTATTGAACTTGTTGCAGTATTGTCTCAGGATCTGTGGTTGATATAATGATTGGAGATCCCGGATCAAGTCCGGGATGACAAGGGCTATGGTCGGTTATCTGTTTAAGAGGATTGGAAGGTCTTTAGCACAGGTCCAGAGACGTTAGCGTGCAAAAAAAATGAAGAAAGTTATTGAATTACATGGATTTAGCTTGATATTTATAAAAAGATGAATACCTTAATTAGATAAATTATAATAAGGGCTAATTATATGGGAGCGAAAACATTATTTACAGTAAATCTTGGAGAGAATGGAGGGAGGAAATATTTTTATTCTATAAAACGGATAAAAGAATGGATTAATAAGGAAATTAAATATTGGAACTGGATAAGAAGCGCCAGTATAGCAGGGAAAAATAACTTGATTCAGAAGCACTTACAACCTATTGAACTTTTGAAAAATGAAGTTTCTGGACTTGATAAAGAAAATGATAGTTTTGAAGAGTCTTTAAACAGAGTTGAAAACCTTATCAATAAATATTACGGGCAAAATGAAATTTTACATTCATCTCATCCTAAGGCTAAGTATGTCCAAAAAATAAAGAAGGAGAGTAAAGAAAGAGCAGCATACACCTTATTTCAATTTTATGGTATAAATATAAATTCAAATCATAGTGATCATGTTATAGGCCTTTTATATGGATTTTTATATGACCGTGATATAAAGTCATTTAATGAAAGTAATAGAGAAGTTATTAATGAGCTAGAAATAAGTTTAAAGGAACATGTAGAAGAGTTTCACAAGGTAATTAATGAAAAAGAATCTGCTCTTGATTCGTTAGCTGATACTAAAAGAGATTCACTAAACAAGAGAGAGGAGGAGTTTGATAGCTTTATAGAAAATGCTGAGAAAGAAATAAATAAAATTGAACAGGTTTATGACAAAAGACTGGCCTTACAGGCTTCAGTAAGATATTGGAAAACAAAAGCGGAAAGTCATGAGGATTTTGCTCGAGAATATAGAAATTATTTTGCTTGGTCTTTAGTAATTACTTCAATTCTTTTGACATTAGAAATATATTATTTACTCAACAATTATGGGATAAATAATGCGCCACCATATTGGATAACAGCTATAGTAATACTTACGGGTGCTGTTTGTGTTTGGGTGGCTAGAATATTAGCCAAAATCTTTTTATCAAATATTCATCTTAAAACCGAAGCAGAAGAAAGAAGAGTTATGATACTCACTTTTCTTTCACTATTAAGGAGGGAAGAGGCGATTTCAGATGATGATAAGAGGGTAATACTTCAAACGTTATTTAGGCCCTCTGCCACTGGTATTCTAAAAGAGGATAAGTTACCAAGTGCATTTTGGGATCAGCTCACTAAACAGTAATCCTCTCTTCACACCCCATTATTTTTTACGTATCTTTGGCGTTCAATGACACGACAGGAGGAAGAGCTTCAAAACAAAATTTATA
>JAFGWN010000060.1 GCA_016937115.1 Balneolaceae bacterium
ATGGTGAACGAAGCGGCCTTATGCCTGCAGGAAAATATATTGATGAATCCCACCGACGGTGATTTAGGTGCTGTTATGGGACTCGGATTTCCGCCTTTCCTGGGCGGGCCATTCCGGTATGTCGATCAACTTGGCGCTGATGAAATCATCAAACGGTTTAAAAATCTTGAAAGCAAGTACGGCGTGCGCTTCACCCCGGCCGATATTTTAAAAGAGCATGCCAAATCGGGAGAGTCTTTTCATAACGAATGAATAAATATGAAACAATGATGGGTGTGGACGCTTATCATAGCTGAGTACGTTAAGCTCATCGCCCTTACCCCCTTCGGCAACACTCATTGACTAATCAACAAATTGTTGCCCCAAGGGAGACTATTCCACGCAGTATTCTGTTATTGGAATAAAAGAAAGTTATTGATCTGATCCTCCGTTTTATTTCTCCACACTTACAAATGAAATGGTTTAAATGAAAAAGACTTGTCTGAAATCGGCGGGCAACCATTGAAACAGGGATGTTCGAAAAAAGACCGCCGATTGAGTTTCTCTTTTCTGCGTTTTTTTTATCCATCCCTTAAAGTTAGTTATTTAAAAATAGATAAGCTTGTACTTATCACCTTTTGATCAGTCACCTCGAAAAAATTCAGAAATAATCGTTCAAAAATGGTACAAGTAACAAATCAAAAAAACTTTCACAAAGATTTAAATGGAACGGCACAAACGGACGCTCGCGAACGTCTGGAAATATAATTCTTAAAAGTAGATGGAGCCCACATTAAAAGTAGACCCCATTTACTGGCCCGAATTGTTCCATCGCTGCAAAAATCGTATCTTTGGACGCTTTACAATCAATTTATCAACCAAAAATTTTATACATGTTTAATCTACCATTATTTATGATGGGCGGCGAAAGCGGTGGCTGGACCAGCCTCATCTTTATGGGCGCTATCTTTCTCATTTTTTACTGGTTCATTATTCGCCCGCAAAGTCAGCGCCAAAAAGAGATACAGGAAAAAGTATCCAATATGAAAAAAGGCGACAAAATTGTTACCTCCGGTGGAATGTTTGCACAGGTAACTTCTGTTGATGAAGACTCCGTACTTGCCGAAATTGACAAAGGCGTTAAAGCCCGATTTCGCAAAAGCTCCATCACGGATGTTAATCCCAATAAGAACGACAACTAATTTCTATTCAGCATGCCTGGTGAAATAACGTTCGATAGCGTTGAATCGGCTATCGAAGATATCAAACAAGGCCGCATGATCATTGTCGTGGATGATGAAGACCGCGAAAATGAAGGCGATTTTCTTATGGCGGCCGAAAAAGTCACCCCGGAAGCCATCAACCTGATGGCCAAACACGGGCGTGGACTTATATGCGCGCCCATCACCCGCCGCAAAGCTTATGAAATGGACCTTGACTATATGGTCACCTCCGGAGCTGATCCTGATGAGGCCGCCTTTACCGTTTCGGTTGACCACAAAGAGTTGACGACAACCGGCATTTCAGCTGCCGACCGGGCAAACACTATTCGGGAACTTATCAGTGATGATGCCAAACCATCGGATTTCCGTCGCCCGGGACATATTTTCCCTCTCATTGGGGCTGAAGGCGGCGTACTTCGCCGCGCCGGACATACCGAAGCGGCTATTGACCTGGCCCGGCTGGCCGGACTGAAACCGGCGGGCATTATTTGTGAAATCATGAAGGATAACGGCGAAATGGCGCGCGTGCCCGACCTGGTAGAGATTGCAGAAGAGTTTGGCATGAAGTTCATCAGCACCAAAGATCTTATCTCCTACCGGATGAAAAACGAATCGTTGGTGCGCAAGATTGTTGAGGTTGATCTGCCTACTATCTACGGTAATTTCACCCTGCATGCATTTGAAGAACGTCTGACCGGCGACCATCACCTGGCGCTGGTAAAAGGCCATTGGGAAGAAGGCGACCCTGTTTTGGTACGGGTCCATTCATCCTGTATGACCGGCGACATCTTTGGTTCCAAACGCTGCGACTGTGGCGAGCAATTACACCAGGCATTGTTGCAAGTAGAAAAAGAGGGGCAAGGCGTGGTATTGTACATGAACCAGGAAGGCCGTGGAATTGGCTTGGTAAATAAACTTAAAGCCTACAAACTTCAGGAAGAAGGCATGGATACGGTGGAGGCCAACGAAGCGCTCGGCTTTGAACCTGATCACCGTGATTACGGCGTGGGAGCGCAAATCCTGCGTTCACTTGACATCAGTAAAATGAAATTGATGACAAACAACCCTGTGAAGCGTGTTGGGCTGAAGAGTTTTGGGCTTGAAATGGTCGAACGTGTGCCGCTCGAAGTTGGCGCCTATCCCGAAAATGTGCGCTACCTGAAAACTAAACGCGATAAGATGGGGCATGAAATTAATATGGATGAGCTTGATCCCCACAGCCCCGAATTTATTGAAAGTATTGTAAAAGAGTCATGAGTAATAAATAACAAGTAAAAAAATTTTTACCCGCTACGTATTATTTCCTACTCTCTTTTGGTTTGAAGATATATCTCTTGACTCATCCAGGGAATTTAAATCTGATTTCGTCTCTTCTTCATCCACCCCTTCCGGCAAAACCTGACGGTGAAAGATAAGCAGAGAAATTATCGCCACGCTTATGGCTATATCTGCCACATTAAAGATATAAGGGAACACCGGATAGCCTTGGATAGTGGCCGTGAAATGAATGAAATCAATCACGTGCCCCTCCAGAATACCGCCATACCCGCCAACCTTCCCCATAATAAGGCGGTCGATAATATTACCGAAAGCACCGCCGATCACCAGTCCCATACAGAAAAGATAACCCATCCGCGCCTTTGGTATTGAATATATTACGTATCCCAAAATACCGAATGTCGCAATGATTGATATCACACTTATCACCGGTGTGGAAAGCCAATCAATGCCCAAGGCCATCCCCGGATTCAGCGTATAATGAAAAGACAGCCATCCGGGAATAATATCCCAATTCTGGAATGATGGAGACATGCGTATCCAGTGCTTGCTCCATTGGTCTAACGCAACCACCAGGAGTGCGGGAATCCCGAGTATAAGTATTTTTCTAAGCTTCAAGAATGGAGTCCTGTATGAGTGGTATTATTACCGGCGCTTCAACTTCGCTTCAATACTGAGCTGGGTGTGCGGCACTGCTTCCAGGCGACCTTTGGCTATTTTTTTGCCCGTCACCTTGCATACGCCATACGTTTTGTTATCGATACGCTTGAGAGCATCATCCAAATACCGGATAAACTTCCGTGTGCGGTTGTACAGCATATACGTTTTTTCGCGTTCCTGTGCATCAGTGCCGGCATCGGCCATATGGAATGAATAGGCCGATTCATCGGACGAGTTTTCCATGCTTTCGCGCAGGGTGCGCTGCAATGTTTCCATCTCATTTTCTGCTTCCTCAAGCTTACTGAGAATGATCTCCCGGAAATACTCCAGTTCTTCGTCACTGTAGGGAGAGACACGTTCCTGCTTGTTTTCTTCTTTCTTAGCTGATGCCATAATTCTAACTCACAACATTAATTGGGATTTCGTCTAATGGAAATGGTGCATTCTTGTTCACCGATTTCCCATGATTTCATAAAGTCTGAGACGCCTAAGCCCCCCTTCGTAATTTCTTCGGCTAATGTTTCGCTCTTAATATAATCATTCATAGCCTGAATGGCTTCATGAATTTCTGGCGGTGCTTCAACGCCAATTTCGATTCGATCTGTCACATCAAAATCGGCTTCTTTACGCATATTCTGTATGCGATTTATAAATTCACGCGCAATACCCTCCTGCACAAGCTCTTCGCTTAAATCGGTATCGAGCGCCACGCTGAGGCCATCTTCGGTCTCAACCTGCCAGCCTTCCAATCCACTGCGGCTGATTTCGAGGTCATTACGTTCGAGCTCCACAACGCCGTCATCACCAAGATCAAGTTTCATAAAACCGGCCTCCTCAAACTGCGTGATTTCCTGCGTACTCAATCCGGCCACTTCCGAAGCGACCGACTTCACTTTGGAGCCCAGCCGCTTGCCCAGCACCGGGAAGTTCGGCTTGGCCGTTTTCTGCACAATACCGGAGTCGTCGTCGACAAATTCAATAGCTTTAACATTCACTTCATCAAGGATAATTTCCTTGACCGATTCTATAGCGCTCCGATCTTCTTCATCAATCGGCAGAATAATACGTGCCAACGGCTGACGCACATTCATTTCAATCTTGTTTCTCAGGCTGAGTACCATCGAAGAAATCTTTCGTGCCAGCTCCATACGGTGTTCCAGCGGTTTGTCAATCGATGTCTCCTCTACGGTGGGATAAAATGAAATATGTACCGACTCTTCATCAATTTGCGAAACCTCATTCAAGCGCTGATACAGCCATTCGCCCATAAATGGTGCGATCGGGCTCATCAGCTTGGCCAAATCAACCATGCATTCGTATAACGTCTGATACGCTACCGTCTTGTCCAGGCTCTTGCCCTCTTTCCAGAAACGGCGACGATTGCGGCGCACGTACCAATTACTCAGCTCTTCTACAAAATTCTCGACGTCGCGGGCCGCTTTAGTGGGCTCGTAATCATCCAGGTGTTCATCCACTTTTTTTATCGTCGTATTCATACGCGAGATGATCCATCGATCCATCTCCTTGCGATCATCCACAGGAATAGGTGTACCCGAATAGACAAAGCCATCGATATTGGCATACATCGCAAAGAACGAGTAGACATTCACGATGGTGTTGAAAAATTTGCGTTGCGTCTCCTCTAACCCATTTTCGCTGAACTTGATATTCTCCCAGGGTGAAGCGTTACTCATCATATACCAGCGTACCGTGTCGGCGCCGTATTTCTGAATCACCTCAAACGGGTCGACGGTATTACCCTTCGATTTGCTCATTTTGTTGCCATTTTCATCGAGCACCAAGCCGTTGGAAATCACATTTTTATAGGCAGGCTGATCAAACAGCATCGTACCCAGCGCATGCAACGTGTAGAACCAGCCACGCGTTTGATCTACACCCTCTGCGATAAAATCAGCGGGGAAGTTGGTCTTAAATTTCTGTTTATCCTCAAAAGGATAGTGCCACTGGGCAAACGGCATAGATCCCGAATCGAACCAGACATCCAGCAAATCGGGGATGCGGCGCATGGTGCCGCCGTTTGGCGCCGGCCAGGTTAGCTCATCAATATACGGACGATGCAAGTCGATCTCATTATCTTTGGAAAGGCCGGCTTTCTCTTTCAGTTCTTCTACATTGCCAATGCACTCGAAATATTCGGGGTCTTCATCGCTCACCCAGATTGGAATTGGCGTGCCCCAGTAACGCTGCCGCGATACGGCCCAGTCGACATTGTTCTCAAGCCAGGTACCAAAACGACCCGTTCCGGTGCTTTCGGGCTTCCAGTTAATATCGGCATTGTACTTCACCATCTTATCCTTTACATCGGTGGTTTTGATGAACCACGACTCCACCGGGTACGACATCAGCGGTGTGCCCTTGCGCCAGTCGAACGGATAGTTGTGCACCATCGTCTCGTGCTTGTACATGCGGTGCTTATCCTTGATGGCCCGGGCGATTTCACTGTCGGCATCTTTAAACCATTGTCCTGCAAAGTCGGGCGCCAGTTCGGTAAACTTGCCGTCCTCATCGATCGGGTTGAACATCGGGATACCCGCTTTTTGACAACTCTGGTAGTCATCCGCACCGAATGCGGGAGCTGTATGCACCACGCCGGTACCTTCATCGGTGGTGACGTAATCGGCGGCAATCACTCTCCAGGCTTCGGAGCGATCATATTCTTCCAGAGCGTATTTAAAAACCGGTTCGTAGGTTTGCCCTAATAATTCTTCACCCTTAAACTCATCGACGATTTCTACATCGTGGTCAATCGTTTCTTCAATACAAGCTTTCGCCATAATGTAATATTCGGTACGGCCGTCTTCCGAAATTTTTATTTTGGCGTAATCCAAATGGGGGTTTACTGCCAGGGCCATATTAGAAACGATTGTCCAGGGCGTGGTAGTCCATGCCAAAAAATAAGTGTCTTCAGCATCCTCCACCTTAAACTTTACAAAAATGGACGGATCCTGCACTTCTTCGTAACCCAGGCTTACTTCGTGCGAAGAGAGCACCGTTCCGCTGCCCGGCGAATACCACTGAATTTTGTATCCCTTGTAAACGAGTCCTTTGTCGTAAAGTGTTTTGAATGCCCACCATACCGACTCGATATAATCATTCTCAAAAGTGATATAGGGGTCATCAAGATCAACCCAATACGCCATGCGATTCGTAAGATTATCCCACAAGTCTTTATATTTAAGGACGCTGGTGCGGCATTTTTCGTTGTACTTTGCCACGCCATATTCCTCTACCTGTGCACGGCTCTCCAGGTCCAGTTCCTTCTCTATTTCAATCTCAACCGGTAGTCCGTGGGTATCCCATCCGCCTTTGCGTTCCACCCGGTATCCTTTCAACGTTTTATAACGGCAAAACAGATCTTTCACTGTGCGCGACATCACGTGATGAATTCCCGGCTTCCCATTGGCGGTCGGTGGACCTTCATAAAAAGTAAATGGAATACCTTCTTCGCGCGTAGATATACTTTTCTCAAAAATATTCTGTGCTTTCCACCACTTCAAAATGTCGGTTTCCAGCTTAGAAAAATTAAGTTTTTTTACTTCTTTAAATTCGTTGCTCATAAATACTGTTTGGCTAAATAGAAACGCTGTTATTTACCCTGAAAAATTCAAACACTGATTCGACCCTGTCTTTTGTGGATCTGGCAGCTCGTATTCTCTTTTCTAAATTAAGCGCTAAAGATACAAGTCTTTACGTTTCAAATCACATTATTCATAGAATTTTAATATAGTCCCACCATAGACGATATATGACCATCTGAATGATATTTTTATGTTAAGTGCTTTCTGTTTTTATTTACTTCTGAAAACGATTAAACAAACCTTTTATGGATTTAAACCTCAAAAATAAAATCACGACCGAACATCCTTTTAAACTCTGTTTTGTTTGTCTGGGAAATATTTGCCGAAGCCCTACCGCCGAAGGTGTATTTCAGCATCTGGTGAATAAACGCGGACTACAACCGTATTTCGAAATTGATTCGGCCGGAACGTCTGCCTACCATATTGGTGAAGGAGCGAACAGCAAAAGCCAGCAAGTGGCTAAACAGCATGGTGTTACCCTCCACTCCAAAGCGCG
>JAFGWN010000061.1 GCA_016937115.1 Balneolaceae bacterium
TATTCACAAGCAAGACCCCTCCTTGAGGAAGCGCTGGAAATTGATAAAGCAAAATTAGGAGCAGATCATCCATATGTAGGGGGTGATTTGAAGAATCTGGGACTGATCTTTAAAAAAGAGGGGGATTATCAAAAAGCAGAGGATTATTTCCGAAAAAGTCTCAATATTTTTGAACAACGACTTCCCAAAAACCATAAATATATTACCGAAACACTAACAAATTTAGGAGAAGTATTAACTTATAATGGAAGTTTTGAAGAAGCCGGGCAAATTCTCAATGAGCTATTGGAAATCCAAAAAGAAGCTCTCGACGCTGGACATTGGAAAATAGCACGGACTAGAATTTTGCTGGAAATTAATCTTTTCGAACTCAGCAAATTTGACACTGCCCGCTCACTACTAAAAAATGGCCATGATAAATTAAAATTAGCTCAAAGACCGGAAAATGAATACACCCGAAAAGCCCTTCAATATCTTAAAATTATTCGGGAAAAATAACATGCAAATTACACTTACCCAAGCTGCATTGAGGAGGTAATTTACTAACACTGAAAAATATAAGTACCTGACCTCTTCCCTAAAAACTGGACCATTCTAACCTAGAGTTTTCGGGCAAAATTAGTAGCTTAATCTTAAACTAATATTGCCATGAAACGATCAAAATATACCGAGTCCCAAGTGGTCTTTGCCCTGCAGCAAGCCGAGACCGGAACCCCGGTCGCCGAAATGTGCCGCAAAATGGGCATCAGCGAGGCGACCTTTTACAACTGGAAGAAGAAATTTAGCGGCCTGGGCTGCGTCAGCTGCAGGAGGAAAACAGCCAGCCCAAAAAGCTGGTCGCCGAGTTGTCCCTGGACAAGCATATACTCCAGGAAGTACGAAAGAATTAAGCTATTACCTACTCGCCACTTTCATGGCTCCGTGGTTTATGCTACCAAGGTAAATTATTTTAGGGTATATGCCCACCACCGCTGAAAATATTTGGAATCCCCTCCCTTCTCATTTTTGATTAATATTTTTCTTATACTTAGAGCCTGAAATTATCGGCGGCCGATTGATGCCGCTATTTTTGTTAACAAGTTTAATAACTAATTTCTAAAGAACAGCTAAATACTTTCTGATGAGCAATCAAACCCATCCGCGCAGTTCGGTCGGACTTGACTATCTGAACCTTGAAAACAACGATAATACGCTCTGGAACCTTACTCCTCCCGAGCTTTATGAAGAAGCCATTCAAAACGGGGAAGCTATTTTAACCGACGATTACGCCCTGCGCGTGCTCACCGGAAAATACACTGGCCGATCACCACAGGATAAATTCATTGTCGATCAGCCCTCTATTCATAACGATATCGATTGGGGCGACATCAACCAGCCGATCTCCGAAGATATATTCGACAACCTTTTCGAGAAGGTAACCAACTACCTGGCGGACAAAAAGCTCTATATCAAAGACTGTTACGCCGGTGCCGATAAAAAGTACCAGCTGAATGTTCGGGTGGTGAGTGAAGCCGCCTATCACGGGCTGTTTGCTCACAATATGTTCATCCGTCCCGGTGAGAAAGAGCTCGAAAATCACGAGCCCGACTTTACCGTTTTAGCTGCGCCCAACCTGAAAGCTGATCCTGAAAAAGACGGCACCCGAAGCGAAGCTTTTATACTGGTTAATTTCGACAAAAAAATTATTCTTATTGGCGGTACGCTCTACTCCGGCGAAGTGAAAAAAGGTATTTTCGGGGTGATGAACTACCTAATGCCAAAACAGGACGTGATGGCGATGCACTGTTCAGCCAACATGAGTAAAGAAGGCGATACCGCAGTATTTTTTGGCCTTTCAGGCACCGGAAAAACCACATTGTCGTCTGATCCGGAACGTATCCTAATCGGCGATGACGAACACGGCTGGAGCGAAGACGGCGTCTTCAACATCGAAGGCGGTTGCTACGCCAAGACGATCAATCTTTCGCGTGAAGGCGAACCACTGATCTATGCTACCACCGAAATGCCTGGTACTATTCTCGAAAATGTAGTGCTGAATAAAGATCGTTCTCCCGATTTTGATGATGTAAGCCTCACACAAAACACACGCTGCTCGTATCCTATTCACTACATTCCAAATGCCAGTGACGAAGGTACCGGTAATCATCCCAACAATGTAATTTTCTTAACGTGTGATGCATTCGGTGTGCTCCCTCCCATTTCAAAGTTGACGCCCGAGCAGGCCATGTATCACTTTATTAGTGGCTACACGGCTAAAGTAGCCGGTACCGAGCGTGGTGTTACCGAACCCCAAGCAACCTTTTCTGCCTGCTTTGGCGCTCCGTTCATGCCCCTGCATCCAACTGTTTACGCTGAGCTACTGGCCAATAAAATTCGCCGGCACAATGCCGATGTCTGGCTCATCAATACCGGCTGGACCGGCGGAGCACACGGCGTAGGTCATCGTATGGATCTGGCTCACACCCGGCAGATGCTTAGTGAAGCGCTGGAGGGGAATCTTAATGATGTTGATTATAAATTGGACGACATCTTTGGACTTGCCATTCCCGAACGTGTAGAAGGTGTGCCGAATGAAATTTTGGTTCCGCGTAATACGTGGGAAAACAAAGAAGCCTACGATAACAAAGCACGGCAACTGGCACAAATGTTTGCCGAAAACTTCCAACATTTTGAAGGCGAAGCCAGTGATGAGCTGATTAAGGCGGGACCTAAAGTCTAAATACCGCATTCAGTCATCAGTGACCAGTTTTACAGTGCATAGATCACTGTTTACTGTAAACTGTTAACCTTCCATCACTGCATTGAGCTTCGCCAGGTTGTCCTGCACGCGAAGGGCTTTAATGACTTCTTCGATATCGCCTTTCATGATGTCATCGAGGTTGTAAAGCGTCAGGTTGATACGATGATCGGTGAGCCGGCTTTGCGGGAAGTTATACGTGCGGATCTTTGCACTGCGATCGCCCGTTGAAATCTGACTTTTACGCTCTTCTGCACGCTCCTTACGCAATCGTTCTTCTTCCATTTCGTAGAGCTTAGAACGCAGCATAATCATCGCTTTCTCTTTATTCTGGTGCTGCGACCGCTCCTGCTGGCATTCCACAACTACTCCGCTGGGTTCATGCGTGATACGAATGGCGGAGTCCGTTTTATTTACGTGCTGCCCCCCGGCCCCGCTTGCGCGAAAGGTATCGATGCGCAAGTCGGCCGTGTTGATATCAATATCCACATCTTTGGCTTCGGGTAAGACCGCAACGGTTGCGGCCGAAGTATGTACCCGGCCTTGCGTTTCCGTATCGGGCACGCGCTGTACGCGGTGCACGCCGCTTTCATACTTCATTTTGCCGTACACTTCATTGCCTTCAAGGTTGAATACGATCTCTTTAAAACCACCTTTGTCCGATTCACTCAGGCTCATTACGCTCTGTTTCCAGCTCATCTTGTCGGCATAGCGGCGATACATATCAAACAGATCGCCGGCAAAAATTGCAGCTTCATCTCCGCCGGTTCCGGCACGAATTTCAACAATTACATTTTTGGAATCGTCCGGATCTTTGGGAATCAGCTTGTATTTAATCTGTTCTTCAAGCTGTTCGAGTTCTGGTTTCAGCTCTTCATTTTCCATCTCGGCCATTTCCGTAATCTCCGGCTCATCGCCCTCATCAATCAGCTCCTGATTCCCTTCAATTTGTTTATTGATGCTCTTCCATCGCTCATAATCTTCAACCAGGTCTTTCAGTTCACTGTGTTCTTTGGTAAGCTCGGTATAGCGGTCCGGATCATCAAATACGGCAGGATCACTCATCGCAGTTGTCACCTCATCAAACCGTTCTTTCACCTGTTGCAATTTAGCTTCAATATCCATTTATAGAGATTAAATTCCTGATTTTCTCAATTTCGCTCTTAAAATACGATTCTTTAAGGGAAGAATTAAAAATAAAGAAGCTCACTAATTATAAGGCTGGAATTGAGATAACGAATCTGACCACCCGAACATTAATGCAAATTGCTATGTTTTAAACAGCTTTGCTATTTTTCTATTTTGAGTAAAGGTAGAAAACGCCACCGGCAATCATAATTTGCCGGCTGCATTGTTCAATTTTAATATTGTTCTTTCCTATTTAGCGTTACGTAAAAAGCAATGCTGGTCCGATCAACAGCAACAACCCCAAAATGACGACCCACAAAATGGGTCCTTCATCGGCCTGCTCAAAATCTTGTTGCACATAGTCTGCGAAAAGATCTAACTGATTGGCTGACACCCTTTCAAATCCATTGGTACCATTTAAATTGTTCTTTTTATTGGCCAGATCCTGCTTAAAATGCTGTAGTAAAGCACTCTTGTGATCATTTCCAAGGTTGAGCCTTTGAGCTTTCTCGGTGGCCGAGATTAGCTTATCAAAGTTTTCATTTAAGAGTTTCCGCTTTTGGGCCGGCTCATTGGTTTCCTTCACCTTTTGTACCACATGGTTGATATACTTTTTAAATAGCGACTCGGATGTCGTCTGTTGTGCTTCGGCCTGTAGTACTCCACCGGCAAAAATTATACAAAAGATGATCCCCGTTACTCGTATGCTTTTCATATGTTGTATTGTTTATTTGATTATTTAGTATAAAGTGAAGTGGCTATAGAACGGATTACTTTAACCTTTACAAGTGAAGTAAATTTATTGCCAGCTTCTTTCTGCCATTATACACGGCATAACTTTTTATTTAGGCCTTTCACATATTCTTTGTAAAACTGCATCGCCGCTTCTTTACGACCTTCGTGAATAAGATCAATGGCCGGTAACACCAACGTTTCATAAACCGCCGCATACATCTGATCTCTGTTATGCGAACTCTCTATTACATTCACCAGTGTGGGACCTACTTCTGCATACTCCCGAATGAGCTGTCGCCCTTCTAAGCTTCCCATTGCATATTCATTACGGAAAGAGCGAAGAATTTTCAATTCCTTGCAGTCCCGCCCTAAGCCCTTAGCCTGCATACAAGCAGTACATATAAACGTAACCGATTCTTCAAGGATAATTGTACGCCCGGCAAGTTGCAGACCAACCTTATCACCATTTTCCCGGAATTGAATTTCAAACGTTATTTCGGAGAGCGGTACATTGGGCTCATTCATTTCAACAGAAGAAAGGTCGGCCTGTGCGCGGTAGATACCCGCTTCTGAATCGATCAACCTGGGAGCATTTCTAAACCTATATAAGGCATTCAACAGGTCTTCATCATGGCTATAATCACCTTCGGCATCGTAATAATTTTTTACCAGCTTCAGGCGTACGGAACGATAATCGGCTGCATTATCATAGTCCCGAATCGCTTCTGAATAGAGAATCAATTTGATATCCATATCTTCAGATTCACTCCAGGTACCAATAAAAACATCCGCTACCGGCTGGCTTTTCCCACGAATAACCTTTGGAAATGCCGCCAGCGCCATTCCGGCCATGGCCCCGGTTGAAGTAAGTTGTAAGAATTTTTTACGATCCATAGTGTTAAACTTTAGTATAAATTTATTAAATACTACACCAGTTAATGGTTTTATTTCAAAAAGGTCACCCCCGTAAATTTATATAACCCAGGAACGTCTCTCTTGATGATAGCCTGATCTCATTTACCATTTATACCAAATAGTTATTTTTCTTAAGGTCTGTTAAAATAAATGAAGGAATTTCATCAACCGCATGATTAACCTTGGGTATTTTCGATCATAGTTGGGAGTAAAAGGACCGAGCAGTTAAAAAATACTCTGCTTAAAAAGCCGGGAAGGCAAAAAAGAAATCCTCTGATGGCGCTAGGCTCATGGGGCCTGCTTCCAGCCCATGGAGTCGGCAAAAATTGCGACTTCATTACTGCTGGTTCACGCCCAAATCTCAGCAATCACATTCTTTAAAACGTCCGGATATTTTGAGATAAGCTTAAATTTGATTTGTTCTTCGAGCTTCTCCAGCCGAGGCTTAAACTCTTGGTTATCCATCTCAGCCTCTCGCTGTTTCCTATTCAATATCCGGCCAAATCTTTCTGCCTCGGGCAAAATGCAGCATGCCATCATGGTGATAGTGCAGGCACCACGTCATTGCAGGATTGATGACAACCAGGTTATCGCTGGTAAAAAAAGGCTCCACATATTTGACCACCATCTTCCAGGTAGATAAAATTGCGGGTGAATTTACTGCTTTAAACGTTGGCAATAATAATACCTCTTGTTTGAACGCTACACCGCGGTTGTACAGCCATTTTTTCAGTTCAGCGTCATTGCCGCGAAACAGAAATTCTTCAACCGATTTGTAGCAATTTCCACTGAATGGCTTATTGCCCCAGCCATCATCCCCGCAGAGGGGATCTACGCTGTTGGCAATTTCGTAAACTTTATCGGTGGACGCTTCATCAAGAAAAAGGATTTGATCCTGATGTTCGGGCGGCAGCGCGTTGTACTGCGGCGGACCGAAGTACGCCCAGCGATCGGGCTCAGCTTTACGGGCTCCGGTCAGTTGGCTGGTGTCAATCATAAAATTATTAATGACTAAAAACTCACAACATTGTCCAAAAAATAATTACTAAAGCCACACCAAGATATAAAATCAGGTCAGCTTACTCAAAATCCTGCTGTACGAAATCGGAAAAGTTGTTAAATGGATTGTCAGGTACTTTTTCAAACCCGACCACTCCGTTCAGTTCATTCTTTTTGTCGGTGATATCTACTGATATGCCGTCAATGTCTATTGTTCTTCAGGGGGCAACATTTTTATTGATTCAACTTTGTGCAACATCCCTAATGGCTTATAGAATGAAGTGTTGAGCAGCTGGCGCTTTGCCTGCGGATCATCTGTTTTCTTTACCTTACCTTAAACAGCCCCATTCCGTATAAAAGTACGTTTTTTTCAGGCATCAACCAGCACATCCTCTGGTGTATTACCCAGGATTATCTACTCACAACATTCAGGATTTCACCTTTAAAATATTTTTCCGGTATATAGGTAAAATGACGATGTTCAGGGTACTTGGAATTCTGCTCAAAAAAATGCCTTGAAGGTATTTCAAAGTTTACCATGTATTCACGCCAATATGGTTTGCCAAAGCTATCATCACCTGAATATTCATCAATATCGGCCATTTTATAAGGTATACGTACTCCTGGAGAATAATTTTTATACTCTATGTAATCTGTCCAACTGTAAGAAAGGGATGTCGATTTGTTTATCATACGATCGCTGCTTTTTAAATATTTTACCATATATGTTTTCGGATCGAGATAGAAAAAATCAGCGTAGGAAGTGTACCTGAAGTCACTATCGATATAGTTCACACGAATAAGTATATATTCTTTCCCCCATGCCTCCTCCCGTCCGGCATACGTAATTGAAATATGATCGCTGAACGAAGTATTTTTTTCAACATCCCATAATCCCAACAATCCGGTTTTAGCCGTTAAATACTGCAACTTTCTGAGATCGGTATCACGAATATCATCATCGTCCAGCTTCTCCATCTTCCAGCCGTCACTATTGCGGCTTTTTTTGGAATAATAATACCCGTCACTTATAATTTGTATGTATCCCGATTTGCGGTCATCAATAGAGTTTCTGAAGGATTGTATTCTAAGTTTGCACTTCTTGCCTTTCTTCAAAGCGAAACGATAAAAGAAGGCATCCCTTTCACTTACAGTGAAAGTTCCTAAATCGGAAGACTTTTCACCTTTATATAATATTCCATAAGCCAAAGAGTTGACATTATTCCAATTTTCTTTTCCTCCCATGGCCTTGAGATGGCGAGCCATGATTTCCTCCAGTTTCCAGTTCTCTAAAATTTCTTTGGCGTCACTGTGATTTTGCGCTGCAGCCCGTTCAAACCATTCCCTTGCCTTGTTGACATCAAAAGGCACTCTCAGCCCCATAAGATTTGCATAGCCCATAGCATATTGGGCATAACGGTTTTGCTGTTGAGCGGCGCTTTCCAACACTTTCAGCAATTCGGTATTGGGGTATATTTCATATAAACGGGCCAAATCACGGTAGGTACGGCTTCGACCCGCCTTCAAGGCTTTTAAATAATACTCCTGGGCATCATCATAATCTTCTGTTGTCCACCCATTTTCTTCATAAAACAGCCCTATATTTCGCATAGCTATCGGGTTGCCCAGCTCGGCCGCCTTTCTAAACCAGCTAACGCCATCAGTGTGACTTTCTTCAGTAACAGATGAGCCGTTATAATACATATTGCCAATATTGTTCATGGCCTTTGCACTTCCTTTTTCCGCAGCTATTTTATAATATTTCAAGGCTTTCGACTGATCTTCACTCACACCATAACCATAGTAGTAGAGTTTGGCCAGGTAAAACAGAGCCACATCATCGCCTTCGTTTACTACCTCATCAATAATGGCCTGATCTAAATTAAATTCGTAATCTCTGGAGCCTGCGGTAAAATAATGTTCCAGGGCTTTGCCTAAATCGCGTGTAACTCCTAAACCCTCCGTATAGAGTCTTGCCAAATCGGCTGAAGCTTGGTTGTAGCCCAGTTCTTCAGCTCTACTGTAGTATTCTGCTGCTTTGGCATAATTCAAGTTCACTCCATTACCGTTTTCGTAAGCTACGCCAAGGTTACTGGTGGCATGTTTATTGTTCAAAGCAACCGCTTTCTTCCAAAATGCTACAGCACGACTATAATCTCTTTCAACACCTTTACCCGTATAGTAGAGGAAGCCTAAATTATTCATAGCCTCA
>JAFGWN010000062.1 GCA_016937115.1 Balneolaceae bacterium
ACTCCAATATTCAGGGCAGCGATCCGGTTGCATCAATGGTCTGCTTTGTGGATGCCCAGCCGCGCAAAAACTCATACAAACGGTTTCATATAAAAACAGTGGAAGGTCCGGATGACTTCGCTTCAATGAAAGAGGTGGTAAGCCGTCGGTACAAGCGGGTGATGCAGGAAGGAGCGCAAATTCCCGATCTCATTGTGGTGGATGGCGGTAAAGGGCAGTTAAATGCAGCGATATCAGCACTCAAAGAGATTGGATTCTATGGGGAGTGCGAAATTGTGGGTCTGGCAAAACGCCTGGAAGAAGTATTTGTCCCGGGGCGCTCCGATCCCTATATGATTCCCAAGACGTCATCAGCGCTGAAGCTGTTGCAAAATGTGCGGGATGAAGCCCACCGCTTTGCCATTAACTTTCATCGGAACAAACGAAGCAAGCGAACCATTAAAACAGAGTTGACGGAGATTGACGGTATTGGCACGAAAACAGCCCAAAAATTGTTAAATATATTTGGCTCGGTTAAGAATATTAAACAGTCGGATGAACAACAGTTAAAAGAAGCGGCAGGAGAAAAGACCGGCAGCGATGTATATAACTATTTTCAAGATCAGAAAGAATGATTTTTAACCAATCTGAGGCCTCATAATATGCGTACATACGCTATAAACGGGTATTTGACTCAAACTAACATCATCATGTGATATACAAGTAGTTCAGTAACGGTTACCATGTGATTAGACATTAAAGGAAATACAAAAGCTTACTTAATAAAGCTTTAAATGTGTTTCCATCCATTGTAATCAATAATGTAAGGTTTAAAAGAACAGAATCATCCAAATAGAGTAGGATTTGTTGCAAAGGTGACAAATAATTCTTAATTGAGGTTATTATGAAATTAACGAAATCAAAACATATCAGTTCAAAGTATGAACAATTAGACGATAGAGACCTTGTGCGCTTTTATCGTCAAAATGGTGATGAACAGGCCTTTGCGGAATTGATGAATCGCCACCAGAACAAGATATATTCGTATATCTATAGCATGATTGGTAGCGCCGGCAAGGCTGATGACATTTTCCAGGAGACGTTTACCAAGGTGATTACCAAGATGGACGACACCTACAATGAGCAGGGTAAATGGATCGCCTGGGTGATGCGTATTGCCCATAATGCAACAATTGATCATATTAGAAAACAAAAACGGTTCGTGGACGTTAGTTCTAACTACGACAAGGAATCAAACACTGATTTCTATGATCGTTTGGAGGACGAAGACGTCGTCAGTGCGCAAGAGCAGCTTGAAATCGAGGAAGATAAAGGCAGCTTAATGAAGCACATTGGCAATTTACCTGACGAACAGCGCCAGGTTGTGATGCTTCGTCACTATTATGAGATGCCGTTTAAAGAAATAGCGGAATTAACCGATGTTTCAATAAATACGGCACTGGGACGCATGCGGTATGCGTTAATAAATCTCAGAAAAATGTTCGAAGAGGAAAAACAAAAAGAATCGTCCAATAATTATGCAAAATGATGAAAACGCAGTAATTCGCTATCTCATGAAAGAGATGGATCCCTCGGAAGAGGTCCTCATGGAACGTGCCATGATGGAAGATGATGACTTATTGATTGAAGTGGAAAGTATGCGGCAGACGCTGCACCGGCTCGATGACCTGCCGGACAAAGAACCGCCGGCAGATCTTTCTGCGTCTATTGTTGAACAAGCGGCTGACCACAAAAAGAAAACAGTCAATTGGCCGAATATACCATCGCAAGCCTATAAATATGCAGCTGTACTGCTTATAGGCATGGGTATTGGCAGCGGCGTGTGGATGGTTATGGATTCATCTTCTGCCGATGATTCCGATATAACAAATTCTGCAGCTATTACAACCGATTTCCAAAATACATCAATACCCAATGCCGATGTTGAACCCTGGATAGATCGCGAAAATGTGATTTATTACCAGGATATGTTTAGCCGGCAATCATCGGATTATAACGCTATTCTTGAAACGTCGATGAAAAAATTAACCCCTGTTGATGGCTCGCTAAATGCTAATCCCGGGGTACGTAATGTACAGCTTACGGGTTCGAATAATTAGTTATTAGTTACTGGTTTATTTGTTATTTGGCTTTACATCAGCTAATATTTTGTAACCTCTAATAAATCGCTATTAACTAATAACCAGTAACAAACTTGATTGTCCACACTTCTGCTATTGTTTTTAAGACCATTGATTACAGCGAATCAAGCAAGATTGTAACGCTTTTTACAAAAGAGCATGGCAAGATTGCCGTGATTGCACGAGGTGCAAAAAAACCGAAAAGCAAATATGCCAACCTACTGGAAGCCGGGAACTTGTTAGATGTCGTCTATTATTACAAATCCAGCCGCTCGGTACAGACTATTTCGGAAGCTACCTATCTTGAAAAGACCCTTAATACACGACTAAATTTTGAAAAAATGGCGACAATGATGTCGGCCATTGAACTGATCAGCCAGCTTTTACACGAAAACGAAGTAAATGAGCCGCTCTTTGAGTTCGCCCGAAAATTTATCACCTGGCTGGATGATACCGATGTTGAGCCCGCAACCGTATTTCCGTACCTGCAAATTCGTCTGGCAGATTTGATGGGGCTGGGCCTGCAAATTGGAGAAATTGACGAAAACAATTCGTCAAAATATTTGAATCTTGATTCAGGACTTATCTGCCTGGAAAATATTTCATCCCACGCTTATAAATTGACGAAAAATCAGTATCATTATATTGTATTAACCCTGCAATCGCGCAATTCGGCTGTATTTTCTATATCTTTTGAAAACGGAGAACTCAAAGAATTGGTTGAGTACTTAGATCGCTATCTGAAATTCCATGTAGAGGGACTCAAAAGCCGTAAGTCGGATGCTATTTTTGAACAAATGTTGAAGGCGTAAAGATGAATACCCGAAATCGTTATTTAACTGCGGCACTGCTGCTCCTGATTGGAGTACTGATAGGAGGTCTGTTGGTGCTTTTCCAACAAGGCAGCTTGATCAATGATCAAGCAAACGTCAATTTTACTGAGATTAAAACCAGTGAGAAGCCTGTTTTTGATGACCAGGATTTAGAAAATATAGATGCGCGTTTTCTGTTTAAAAATGTTGCCGATCAGGTTATCCCGACGGTTGTTTATATCAGTACAGTTGTTTCACTCGACGGAGAGGAAAGAAACGATGAGGGGGGATCCGATTTTTGGGATCAGTTCAGCTCACGGCGCGCCCGTACGGTTGGTTCGGGTGTTATCATTTCTGAAGATGGATATATCGTCACCAACAATCATGTAATCAGAGGAGCGATTAGTGATGGGATCGGCGTTATCGTGAATGATAAACGGGCATTCGAAGCCCGTGTAGTGGGTACCGATCCAACAACAGATTTAGCTATCTTAAAAATTGATGCGAAGAATTTACCCTCTATTGTTATTGGCAATTCAGATGAGTTGGAAGTTGGGGAATGGGTATTGGCCATCGGCAACCCATTTCGGCTGCGGTCAACCGTAACGGCCGGGATTGTGAGCGCGTTGAGTCGCCAGGTTCAGATTTCTGGTGAGACAGACAATGGACTACGCATCGACAGTTATATCCAGACCGATGCTGCCATTAACAAGGGAAACAGCGGGGGCGCACTGGTGAACACAAGCGGTGAGCTTATCGGAATTAATACAGCAATAGCATCACAAAGCGGAAGTTATCAGGGGTATGGATTCGCCGTACCTTCAAACCTGGTAAAAAAAGTAGTGCGTGATTTGATTGAATATGGAGAAGTTCACCGAGCGCTGCTGGGCGTCAGTATTTTGGGCATCGATTACAGCAGGGCGCAAGAGTTGGGATTAAATGCTGTTCGCGGTGTTGAGATTATTGCGTTGACTGAAGACGGGGCCGCCCAAAAATATAACCTGAAGGAAAATGATGTTATCTTTTCAGTGAACGGAGAGCCGGTGAATGAACCTAATGAACTACAGGAAAAGATTGCGGTATTACGCCCGGGCGAAACAGCACAATTAAACATCTGGAGAGATGGCGAAACGATGCAAAAAGATATTGTGCTGGGACGGTTACAATCACCCGATCCATCTTTTACTGCTCAGGAAGAACCAGATGACCAGAATGAGTTAGGCAGGAATGACCGCAGGGGTGTTGCTTTTGGTACATTTTCATTGGGATTTAAGGTAATGGCGCTTGCAACACCTGAAGATTCCCAAGTTTACGATTTGATTATTTCTGAAGTGTTCAGTTCTTCGGAGGCTGCCCGCCAGGGACTGAAGGAAGGGTACATAATTAAGAAGGTAAACGATGCAGATGTCCAAACGCTTGAACAACTCAATAAGCAATTAAGCGTACTTAAAGAGGGAGCAAATATTTTGATGGAAGTCGAGACACCGGAAGGTGTTATCGGGTATTATCAACTCAGGAAATGAAGTAAAAAGGGTTTGCCGGAGCTGTCCGGCAAACCCTTAACGATTGTCCCTGAATTACGGGCGTTTTACATGTTCTTGACAATTTGATTGCCAAATTCAGAGCATTTGAGTAGTTCCGCATTTTCCATCTGGCGCTCAAAGTCGTACGTTACTTTCTTCTGCATGATAGAAGCTTCGAGTCCTTTTTCGATGAGATCCGCAGCCTCTTTCCAGCCCATGTAACGGAGCATCATTACTCCTGAGAGAATAAGCGAGCCGGGGTTCACTTTATCCTGTCCGGCATATTTTGGTGCGGTACCGTGCGTAGCTTCAAATACAGAGTACCCGGTCTCGTAATTGATGTTCGCACCGGGCGCAATGCCGATACCGCCTACACAGGCAGCCAGTGCGTCAGAAATGTAATCGCCGTTCAGATTCATGGTGGCGATGACATCGTATTCATCGGGACGCGTTAGGATCTGCTGTAGAAATGCGTCGGCAATAACGTCTTTTACAACAATGCCATTGGGTAGCTTGCACCAGGGGCCGCCGCCAAATTCTTCAGCATCAAATTCTTCTTTGGCCAGCTCATAACCCCAGGTTTTAAAACTGCCTTCGGTAAATTTCATGATGTTGCCTTTGTGCACCAGTGTTACACTGTCGCGGCCTTCGTCAATTGCATAATTAATTGCGGATCGCACCAGCCGTTTGGTTCCTTCCTCAGAAATCGGTTTAATACCCAGCGAAGCGGTATCCGGAAAGCGGATGCTGTCCACGTTTAACTCATCCTGCAGGAATGACTTTAATTTTTCATTTTCTTCGGTTCCGGTCTGGTATTCAATTCCTGCGTAAATGTCTTCGGTATTTTCCCGGAAAATTACCATGTCCGTTTTTTCCGGTTCTTTAACAGGGCTGGGCGTGCCTTTATAATATTTAACCGGACGAACACAAGCGTATAAATCCATCTTTTGACGAATAGCCACATTAAGCGAACGAATGCCGCCGCCAACCGGGGTTGTTAATGGTCCCTTGATGGATACCAGATAATCTCTGATGGCTTGTAGCGTATCTTCAGGCAGCCATTCATCATCACCGTAAAAATTGACGGCTTTTTCACCAGCATAGATCTCGAACCATTCAATTTTTTTCTTTCCGTCATAGGCTTTTTTAACGGCACTGTCGAGTACGTGCTTCATCGTGGGGGTGATATCAACCCCGATACCATCCCCTTCAATATAAGGTATGATCGGATTGTCACCGACTTTCAGCTTGCCATCGGCTTGTTTTTCAATTTTAGTTCCGTTTTCAGGAGGCGTAATTTTATTGTAGCTCATGGATATATTCACTCATTGAGATTAATAATTTTGGCTTAAGTATACCAAAAAAAAGGTGCAGGTGCATGCCCGACACCCCATAAAATATGAAGCGGCTGATACTGCATATTCTCTGAATTTCTATGTATATTAATTGAAAGCAGTTTTTTCGTAATTCTTGAGGTGATTATTTATGATTACACCGATGTTTGGCAACCGCCGGAAACCTAAAAAGTTCGACTATCCTTTTCGCCATTACGATCCAAAAGAAGATGAGCGAAAAAAGCGACGGATCAGGATAAAGCGACCGCATAAAAAACATCACCAGGGGCGGTCTATTTTACTGTATGCCATCTGTCTGGCTTTCGTCGTTTGGCTTATCTATTCATTAACAGCCGGTAAACTTGCTGAATTTATTAATGCGGTCGCCGGATAAGATAACATAGTCCATACTTTAACCATTTTTAAAATTTTGATATAGTATTGAGTCAAGAAGCAGAAGTGAGCAATTCCATAATACATCAGCTCCCACCTGAAATTTCCAATAAAATAGCAGCGGGTGAGGTTATTCAGCGCCCGAGCTCAGTAGTTAAAGAACTGCTGGATAACGCTATTGATGCCGGGGCCGATCAGATAAAAGTGATTATCCAGAATGCAGGCCGCACTTTAATGCAGGTGATTGACAATGGCAGTGGAATGGGAAAAGAAGATATCCGGCTCTGTTTTCAGCGGCATGCGACCTCAAAAATACAGGAAGTCGATGACCTGTTTCGGGTACGGACGCTGGGATTTCGCGGGGAGGCGATGGCGTCTATTGCCTCTGTTTCGCAGGTTACACTTAAAACGAAACGCCCCGGTGATGAAACCGGATACGAATATAAAATATGGGGCGGTGAAGAGAAGAAATTTGAACCGGCTGCTGTTGATAACGGCACTTCTGTGGCCATTAAAAATCTTTTTTATAATGTACCGGCACGACGACAGTTTCTGAAAACGGATGCTACAGAGTTTCGACACATCCTAAAAACAGTTCAACAGAGTGCGCTGGCACATCCCGATATCGGGTTCCATCTGGTTGCCGATATGGACGATATTTATGAACTTCCTTCCGGGCAGCCGATCAAACAGCGCATTGCAGATATTTTTGGCAAGGACTATAAAGCGAGCCTGCTCTCGTTTTCAGAAGAGACCAGCTACGTTGATGTGAAAGGTATTTTATCTGATCCCAAGCTGACCAAACGGAGCCGGGGCGAACAGTTCCTGTTTGTTAACGGGCGGCCGTTTCAGCACCGTTATCTCATTCATACGGTACTTAATGTTTATGAGACTTGGATTGGGGACAATGACTATCCATTCTTTGCGCTTTTTATTGAGGTTGACCCCAAGGAAGTGGACGTGAATGTACACCCCGCCAAGGAAGAGGTCAAATTTGAAGACGAGCGAAGCATCATAAAGTTGGTGAAATCAGTCGTTAAAAAGGCACTCAATGAGCGATTTATGGTGCCCGAAGTGCCGGACGACGATATGATGGCGGGTAAAGGTCGGCTCGAAAGTAAGTTTTCATCTGATTTCTCGTTTCCTGCTAAATCGCGTTCCGGAAAGTCTGCCAGCTATCCCTCGCGCATTAATTTTAATCCATCGCCAAAAGGGAGCGGAAAGCAGTTTGCAAAATCACTTTATGATGATGTTGAAACTTCATCAGATCAATCGGGAAAAGATAAGACCCGTTCGCCCCGCATGCGCGATCGGGGATTCTGGCAGCTGCACGACTGCTATATTCTTACGCAAACGCGATCAGGGCTTTGTCTAATTGACCAGCATGCGGCACATAAGCGCATCGTGTACGAAAAAGCGTTGGAGGCCACGGAGTCGGCCTTGCCCAGTACGCAGCAGCTGTTATTTGCGCAGACGATAGAGTTTTCTGCAACCGAGTTTTCTTTGCTTAAAGAATTGCACCCCATCATTCAGCGCATGGGTTTTAATGTGCAACTATTGAGCGGAAACACCGCAATGGTAAGTGGCGTGCCGGCCGATACAGATATTGGAGATGAGCAGACCGTCTTGAAAGCTATGCTGCATAAATACCGCGACTTGGAAGGAAAGCTGGAACTGGATGCCCGTCACAAGCTGGCCGTGGCTTTTGCCGCAAAAACAGCTATTCCGCGTGGTAAAAAACTGAGCGATGCCGAAATGGAGAATATACTTGATCAGCTTTTTGCATGTGATGAACCGTACCGCGATCCTTTGAAAAAATCTACAATCGTGTATCTTTCTCTCGAAGATATCGAAAGCCGGTTTCGATGATTAGAGTACAATCCCGGACTTGATCCGGGATCTCCTGTATTAAATTTTTAAGATTCTGCTCTCAAAAGCATTTGGGACAGGATGACATTTATTTTTATTCAGTATACATGAATATTCTTGCGGTTGAGCCGTTTTACAGTGGTTCCCATAAAGCATTTTTAAAGGGATTGAAGAATCATTCTGCGCATAATATCATCCCGGTGAACCTGAGCTATAAAGGCCGCAAGTGGCGCATGCACGGAAATTCAGTAGTGTTGGCCGGCATGGCGGGAGAAGTTAAAGAATCTATCGATCTGCTTTTTATCAGCAGTATGACCAACCTGCCCGCGTTTCTGGCATTGACAAATCCCCGGTTTGCTTCTATCCCCAAGATTATGTACATGCACGAAAATCAGTTTACCCAGCCCATGCCTGAAGGAGAGGAACGGGATATGACCTATTGTTATATCAACTACCTGAGCATGCTCACGGCCGACCGGCTGATCTTTTCTTCCGATTTTCACAAGAATGATTTCCTGCGTGCTTTACCGAAATTCCTGGAAAACTATCCCGATGACAAACACTATTCAACAGTTGAAAGCATTGCAGCCAAGAGCCGGGTACTGTATCCCGGGCTTGACCTCAAACGATTTAATGCGCAGCCTGATACGCGGGATTCCAATAAAAACCCTGTCATCGTTTGGAACCAACGGTGGCAGTTTGATCGTAATCCTGCCATGTTTTTCCGTGTGCTGAACAGGCTCAATGATATTGATTTGGCATTTGATCTGATCCTGGCCGGCGATACGCAGCACGAAAAACCCGAAGAGTTCGAAAAAGCGTGGAAACGGTACGGCCGGCATATCACCCATTTCGGTTATGTGGAAAACAAGGAAAACTATAGCAAGCTGTTGCACAGCGGCGATATTGTAGTATCCACAGCAACGTACGAATTCTTTTGCGTGGCGATCATGGAAGCGATTTATTGCGGCTGTCATCCACTGGTGCCCAATCGTTTGCACTATCCGGAACTGATTCCCGATAGCCTGCACAAACCGTTACTGCATGCTCCGGTACTTTATGATTCAGAAGATGATCTGTTTCACTATTTAAAAGATTTGCTTACCGCCGAAACCGACCCTTTGCCTAAATCATCACTGCAGAATATTAACAAGCATCTGGACTGGTCGCAGCGGATCGATGCTTTTGATGCAATGTTTGAAAAATGCCGGGAGATTGAAATTAAGCCTTCTCTTTAAGGGTATTTGTCATCCCGTATGTAGTGAGGGATCTCAAACAGTATTACCATCTATTGCTCAATTGAACCTGGCATCCATTTCAATATTTGATATTCCTCGTCGTACTTCCTCGGAATGAAATAAAAGAGAAACACCTTACCGTCCGTAAGCAATCACCTTAAGTGGGTCGGTTTTGGAGGCAATGCGGGCCGGCAGCCATGAAGCAAGGGCGCATAGCACAATAGTTATGACTGTCACTATAACAAAATCAAACATATGTGGTTCTACCGGTGCGTACGACATGTAGTAGTTTTGCTCGGAGAGTGGAATGATCTGATAGGTAGCTTGCAGCCAGTTAAAGAGCACTGATATGCCAATTCCGATGGCAAGTCCCACCGACCCGACAAAAACACCTTCAAGCAAAAATATAGACCGAATGTTACTGTTGAGTGCCCCAATGGTCTTTAAAATACCTATGTCGCGGGTGCGTTCCAGCACCATCATTAAAATGGTGCCGATAAGGTTAAAAGCGGCGACAATGATCATCACGCTGATTACAAATGGGATGGTTTCTTCCTGCAGATCAACCCATTGAAAAATGCCGTAATACCGATCATAAATAGTCTCTGTGTAATAGGGAAACGAAATAGCGGCCGACAGATCTTGATCAAACGATTTAATTTGCTGATTGTCTTTTAATCTGATTTCCACACCTGAAGAATAAAGCTCTGGGAAGTTGAACAGTTCGCGGGCATATTTCCGATCGACAATAGCCAATACATCATCAAAACGATCAATTCCTGTTTGGTAAATACCAGTTAGCCGGAATTGTTGAATTTCAGGTGAATCGAGTGGAGAAGGGATGCCGTCAACGGTGTAGGAAGTGATTTTATCGCCGATATTGGCCTGTAGCGTCTGGGCCAATTGGCTGCCAATAATAATACCCGGCAGACCCGTTGAATCGGTTCCCAGCTCATAGCGGCCCTCGGCAATGTAGTTTTTCAAATCGGTGACGTCGCCGGTTGAATCAACACCTTTGAAAAAAGTACCGGTAACTTGTTGTGATGATTGAATCATTGCCTGACCCGAGACTACCGCCTGGGCCTGCTCAACCTGGGGAAACTGGTTAATATCAGCCAGCAGTGTATCGGTCCGGTAAATGGGATCCTGTGAAAAAGTGGCCACAGTGACATGGGGTGCAAATCCCAGTACTTTGTTATCAATGGTTGATTTAAAACCATGAACGATGGAAAGTGCGATAAGGAGTCCGGCCGACCCAATGGCTACACCGCCGATGGCCATGATCTTAATAAATGATAAAAAGCGCGAGCCGTTGCGGCGGCCTTTAAAATATCGGAGCGCTAAATACCATTCAAAATTCATGTTTGTTATCCGTTGATGATTATTGGTTAATGGTTACATCAGATAACCAATAACTATTTACCGCCTTCAGGTTTCATTTGAGGGAAGAACAGCACGTCGCGTATGGAATCGGAATCGGTCATAATCATAGACAACCGGTCGATACCGATACCGAGTCCGGCGGTTGGTGGCATGCCGTATTCCAGTGCACGCAGAAAGTCTTCATCAATAGTCATGGCTTCTTCATCTCCGGCAGAGCGCAGTTTGGCCTGCGCCTCAAATCGTTCGCGTTGATCCTGAGGATCGTTGAGTTCGGAGAATGCATTGGCAATTTCCTTGCCGTTGCAGATGCACTCAAAACGTTCTACCAATCCCTCTTTGGTGCGGTGTTTCTTGGCAAGCGGACTCATTTCAATTGGGTAATCGGTAATGAATGTGGGCTGAATGAGATTTGGTTCTACACATTCGCCAAAGATTTCATCGATAATTTTGCCTTTACCTGCGCTGCCTTCCAGCTCAATACCCAGTTCGTGTGCAGCTTCTTTCAGGGTTGATAAGTTCTTGCCATAAAGATCCTTCCCGGTGGCTTCCTCAATAGCTTCAAACATCGGGATGCGCGGCCACGGTCGGCTGAAGTCGATTTCATGTTTGCCAACCTGCACCGTAGTAGAACCGTGCAATTTTTTAGCTACGTGTTCAACCATCGCTTCTACAAAATCCATCATCCAGTTGTAATCTTTGTAAGCCACGTACAGCTCAACCTGAGTAAACTCGGGATTGTGGAAGCGTGAAAGTCCTTCATTCCTGAAGTCTTTAGAGAACTCATAAACACCGTCATATCCACCCACGATCAAGCGTTTCAGGTACAGTTCGTTGGCGATACGCAGGTATAATTTCATATCCAGCGTGTTGTGATGCGTCACAAATGGCCGGGCCGAAGCGCCGCCATAAATCGGCTGCAGGATGGGTGTTTCAACTTCAAGGTAGCCTTTATCATTCATGAAATTACGCATCGCCTGCACCATCTCGGAGCGCTGCTGAAATACATCCCGCACATCGGGGTTTACAATTAAATCGAGATACCGCTGTCGATATCGTTGCTCTTTATCAGAAAAAGCATCGTATACCTTTGTTTCACCTTCTTCGGTTTCCACTTCTTTCGGGATAGGGATGGGGCGCAGCGATTTACTAAGCAGTACAAACTCGTTGGCATAAACGGTTGTTTCACCCGTTCCGGTAATGAACACATGGCCTTTGATGCCAACAATATCCCCGATATCGGTGAGCTTTTTAAATACGGTATTGTAATTCTCTTGACCAACATCATCGCGGCGAATATATACCTGAATGGTTCCGTCTGAATCCTGCAGGTTAAAAAAGGTGGACTTACCCATGATACGGCGTGTCATAATTCGTCCGGCTACAGCCACCTGCGGAGCATCTTCTGCATCCTGGTCATCCTGTTTTACAAGATCCTCATTTTCCAGAATCTGTTTACTTGTGTGTGTGGTGTCGAAGGAGTAGGGATAGGGGATAATGCCCATCTCCCGGAGCTCCTGAAGCTTTTGGACGCGTATCTGATGCTGTTCACTGGCGGACGGTTCGGTACTACTCATTATATTATCGTATTATAAATCAATTAGGTTTTCGGCTGTCAATTATAGTCGCTAAAAATAGGGAATTAACCGCAAAGTTTAGAATTTTTCTATCTATCGATGATTTTGAATTTTACATGTTGACTAACCATTTAAAAAGATTGTATCTTTTCAATTTTAATCAGTGAAAAGCAGGCAGTGCAAATTTTAACGCATTTACTTCCTTTAAAACCTACCGACGAACTGGTACTTGCCTGGAATCGGGTCGAGGACAAGCACCCCAAAGAAATTCTTACTTCTGATGAGCGCCGGGAGTATGATGGTTTTAAAAGTGGAACACGAAAACAAGAGTATCTGGCTACCCGCCGACTGATTTGGGATATGGTGGAGCATTTGAATTTGGATCCTGCGCAGTTTTTGCTTCAAAAAGATGAGTTTGGAAACCCGTCTGGTCTGTATCAAAAAAATGAGTATAAAATTAGCATTGCCCATACCAACAGGCATGTCCTTTGTGCTATATCACCGGAAATAGAGCTTGGCGTTGACATGGAGCCGAAAAGCCGAAAGGTGCCGGATCGGCTTCGCGATCGCGTGCTCAATTCTGATGAAGTTGAGCTGATAAAAGGTGAGCAAACCATTCGTATATGGACAATAAAAGAGGCGATGGTGAAACTGCAGGGACAGGGCATGCGAACCAATCTTAACGACTGTACTTTGTTATCGGCCCGGGATAGCCAATTTATTGCAACATTTAATGATGATAACAGAGCTAAAATTTGTAGTTTTGTGCATGAAAACCATTGGTTGGCAATAGCCTGGAATATTTAACAAACAGTAAATTTTTTTATGCGTACGATTACCTCGTATACACGAGATGAAATTAACAAAGGCTTAAATAAAGCAGCCGATTCACGAAATGAGCGAAATGATCACATCCGGGTTTTATTTGCCCCTACATCGATAGATGAGAATAATTTTAACCAGGTATGCAACCTATACAGCCGCCTGGATCCGGCCAATTACGAGACAGCGGTGATTGTTGAAGTACACGAAGAAACGCTTGCAAAAAAACTGCCGATGGCTTCGAACAGATTCTTTGAAACGTCGTTTGGCAAAGTGCGAGCCAACGATTATATGCGCAATGAATTCTGTGATGAGGATGATGACTTTTTTATCTACGATGAAGCTTTCAGCCAGGATATAAGCCTCTTTCATCATTTGATGATGTTGCAGGGCCTGGGTGGTGATATCGAGGCCGTAAGTGTACAGATTGCCGATGAAAACCATTACATCATTAAAGAGCTGGCGCACGTTCTTGAAGAAGTGCTGGCTTCGCGTAATGCCCTGCTTGTTTTCTGCTGTGATTTGGCCGGCGACCACAGAAAAGAGTTTGAACACGTTAAGAAAATGCTTGAAGATAAGAGCCACTCGGCGCTGTTAAATTATCTGAACAGCGGAAAATCACATATTACAGGAACGGCCGCCTTTATAGCAGGCATTATTGTAGCACATCGCTGGGGACTGGAGCTCAGTTTTATCAATGAAGATACCGATCACAGTTTGTTAACAGCGTATGCCGAGCGAAAGCGTTTGGTATTTTAGCTCAAATATTCCATTCGGAGGCACAACCTCTTCATAGCGATTAAGTTGTGAGGGGGTTACACCCCCGAACTATGACTGTTTACCTATATGAAAAAAAAGCAGGGCGTATCAATCATAGGAACCGGTGCCTTGGGAGCGGTCTTGGCCCGGACTCTTTACGCTCAGGGATTTCCAATTGCGGGACTTTATAACCGCTCTGATAACAATATTGAGGCACTGAAAGAGAAAATAAAAGCCCAAAAAACAGGTCGATTTCCAAAATCTATTTCCGAGTTGGGCGATACAATTTTTATTACGGTTCCCGACGACAACATCGGCAGTGTTGTTGACCAGCTTGGAGAACTTTCGCACGATTTTTCCGGCCATATTGCTGTCCATTGCTCCGGGAGTAAACCATCGGCTGCCCTTTCTCTATTAAAAAGTAAAGGCGCTTCTGTTGCTTCATTTCATCCCTTACAAACGTTTACCGCTTCCTCAAATCCGATTGATTTGTCGGGCATCTATTTTGATATAGAGGGAGATGTAGAGGCTATTCAATTTCTTGAGGAACTGGCCCAAACATTTGGAAGCCAAACGCTCAGAATTGAGCCCGATGCTAAACCTTGGTTACATGCTGCAGCAGTGATGTCATCCAATTACCTTTTGGCTTTACTTGATGTTTCTTCATCGATCGCTGAAAAGGGTGGGCTTGATAAAGAAGAGGCACAAAAGGCACTGTTACCGTTGGTTCGGCAAACCTTGCAGAATAGTGAAACCGTCGATTCACTTCCCAAGGCACTCAGTGGCCCCATTTCCCGGGGTGATGTCAAAACAGTAGAAGAGCATCTGTCTTTGTTGGAACAAAGCCCTGATATTTTAGCGTTATATAAACAACTCGGTCTGATCATTGTTAAGATGTCAGAAGCCGGCAATACAATCTCTGAACCCGAGCAGGAAAAGCTGCTTCAATTACTCAATTCCTGATATATGACTGATAGCAATAATAACGATTTTTATGAGCGGGTATATGAGGTAGTCGCCCAAATTCCGATAGGAAGAGTTACAACTTATGGTGCCATTGCGCAACACCTTGGCGTAGCTTCCGGCGCGCGAATGGTTGGCTATGCACTGAATGGATCACACAGCAAAAAGATCCCGGCGCATCGCGTTTTGAACAGGCTGGGACAGCTGACGGGGCGTGAGCACTTTCCAGGTGATACGATGCGTGAACGATTGCAGCAGGAGGGCATCCAATTTTCCGGTGAATACACCGTTGATATAGAACAGTATTTTTGGAGTCCGGACGAAATTAATCAAACTAAATAGAATATGTACATTAAACGTTTTTTAGTAGTTATAGCTGGTATAATGCTGTTGGGAGCAGCTTGTTCCAAATCGACTGAAAAAGAGGCCCCGGGTTCAAGTTCCCAGACAAAGACCGAAGCCCCACTATTAAAAGATGCTAACGGAGATGAAATTAAGAATGTGATTGCTTCGTATGAAGGAGATAAAGCAGTGCTTGTAAATGTCTGGGCTACGTGGTGTATACCCTGTGTTGAGGAGTTTCCCGAAATTGTGGAAATTCAGCGAAAATATCCCGATAAACTCCAGGTTATTTTTATCTCGGCCGATTTCCCTGAAAACCGTGATAAAGCAGTAGAATTTCTCCAAAAGCACAATGTGGACTGGATAACCTACTTTAAAACGGGCAAGGATGAGCCGTTTATTAATGCAATTTCGCGGGAATGGTCGGGCGCGCTTCCGTTTACGAAAGTTATTGCTATAGACGGAAATGTGATTGCTCATTGGGAAAAGAAAGCCAGTTTTGATACTTTTGACAAACATGTTAAACAAGCAATTAATCCTTGATTGTTATGAAACGACTGATCATTTATTGTACCGTAGTAGCCCTGGCTATTGTGGGGCTATTGGCTTTGGCGCCGTTTAAAGAAAATCTCCGTGAAGAGTTAAAGATCGGAGCCAAGGCGCCCATGCTTGAAACGCCGGTGAAAGATGTATCTGGTAAGATGATTACCATGAAAGAGGTGGCCGGCGAAAACGGACTGCTTGTTAATTTTTCCTGCAATACCTGTCCCTGGGTAAAGCGTTGGGAAGACCGTTATAATCCGATTGCAGAATTGGCCCGAGAAAATGGTATTGGAGTGATTGCATTGAACCCAAATACGGCATCCCGTGAGCGGGGCGATTCGTTTGAAGATATGCAGCAGCGTGCCGAGCAAAGCAATTACAGTTTTTATTATGCCCTGGACGAGCAGAGCAAGATTGCCGAAGCGTTTGGTGCCAGTCGCACGCCGCATATTTACTTGTTCAACAGTGATATGGAACTGGTCTATCGCGGGGCGATTGATGACAACGCCCGTTCGGCCGCTGAGGTTGAAAAACCGTATTTAAAGAACGCTATACAAGAATTAGCCGCCGGCAAAGAAATCACGACCAAGACATCCAAATCACTCGGCTGTACTATCAAGTGGCCGGAATCGGAATAAGTTGAATACTAACGTAAGGTTGACAGAGGTTTGCCGAGTTCGGTAAACCTCTGTTTATTTGAGCGATATGTTTATGGACAAGCATTCCACAAAAATTAAACCGGGCGAAGCTGATGAAGTGAAAAGCCCGGATACTATTCCCCTGATGGAAGATTTTTACACCATACAGGGAGAGGGGTATCATGCCGGCAAAGCCGCTTACTTCATACGTACCGCCGGCTGCGATGTCAACTGCTGGTGGTGCGATGTGCCCGAAAGTTGGGAGGAAGCCGATCATCCGGTAGCCAAGGTGGATGAAATTGTTATGCGCGCAAAAGCCAGCGGTGCTCCGTTTGCGGTGATAACAGGAGGGGAGCCACTGCTTCATGATCTTAATCCTCTTACTGTTAGATTAAAAAAGGCCGGCCTTGATGTTCATATTGAAACCAGCGGATCTTCACCGCTTTCGGGTCAGCTCGACTGGGTAACACTTTCTCCCAAACGCTTTAAAGAACCGCTTGACGAAGTTTATCCCTATGTGGATGAACTTAAAGTAGTAGTGCTGACCAATAAAGATCTGGAATGGGCTGAAGAGAACGCCGCAAAATGTCCCGAAAACACCCATTTACTGCTTCAGCCGGAGTGGAGCCGGGAATCATCGCGGGAGCTTATCGTTGATTATGTAAAAGAAAATCACGAGTGGGGAATTAGTATACAGACCCATAAACACCTCGGGGTACGCTAATATTATGACTATACAATAATTAGTAAATCGTTTTTGTTTTGCCACAGATTCACACGGATTCAAACAGATTACCTGTGTTTTTTTGTGCAAATCTGTGGCTAAATCACTCTACAAATTAAATACTAACTACACTAAAGTGGAGTATTTGTTTTCCTCATCTTCCGTATTGATTACCGGTGCAAGCCGTGGTATCGGTCGGGAAGTGGCCATTGGCTTTGCCAGTGAAACCGATCGCCCGCTTATTTTGGTTGCACGTACCGAAAAAGATTTGCAACAGACCAAATTAATGTGTCAAGACGCAGGGGCCGACAAGGTATGTGTAATTCCCTGTGATTTATCTACTCCCAAAGCTGTGACCGATATTCAATTGCCGGCCAATATTTCTGCTCCGGGTATTCTCATAAATAATGCAGGATCATATTTGTTAAAGACATTGCATAAAACAAGTTATATGGAATATATAAATCAAATTAAAAGTAATCTTTTTTCTGCTGTTCATATTGTTAACCGTTTTTTGCCTGAGCTTAAAAAGCTGGATCGTGGACTTATCATTAACATCTGTTCGTCGGGAGCGTTGGAGGGGTTACCCGACAGTGGAGCATACGCTTCATCAAAACACGCACTGCTGGGATATTCACGTTCATTGCGACAAGAATTGATGGATACCGAAATAGGAGTAACAGCTCTCAACCTGGGGCAAACACAGTCGACGTCGTGGGAGGGCTCAGAGGTAGATTCCCAAAAACTGATTGATCCCAAAGATGTTGCTCAATTATTGGTTTCGCTGACCAAGCTAAGCCCGCGGAGCGTGGTTGAAGAGATTATCATGAAGCCCCAGCACGGCCGCGTTCCACCGATGTAATTAACTATACCGCTGGAATATATCGGCCAGCGTATTGTCAAAGTCGGGCGTAGGTACCGGCTCAAAAAGGTTGCCTGTAAGTTGCTCAAATAATTCTGCATAGCGGCGATATACTTTCAGGCGAAATTCATCGGGTAAATCCGGCAGAGTTTGCCCTTCAAGACCCTGAAAATTGTGATCCATCAGCCATTCGCGCAGAAACTCTTTGGAGAGTTGTTTTTGTGGCTCATTATTTGCCAGGCGTTCGTCGTATTCATCGGCATAGAAATAGCGAGAAGAATCGGCCGTATGCACTTCATCAATAAGTGTTACTTTGCCATCATAAAGTCCAAATTCATATTTTGTATCAACCAGTATAAGTCCCTGCTGATTAGCAACTTGTTGGCCTCGATTAAAAATTTTAAAGGCTTTTACCTTGATCTCTTGCCATGTGTTTTCTGCTACGATATCACGTTCCAAAATTTCCTTTTCCGAAATATCCTCGTCGTGACCCTCTTTGGCTTTGGTAGCCGGCGTGAGAATCGGTTCCGGGAAGCGTTCGTTTTCTCGCATGCCATCGGGTAACGTCACGCCGCATAGTTCGCGCTTGCCGGATTTGTATACCCGCCATGCGTGGCCGGTGAGGCAGGCCCGAATTACTACTTCGATAGGAACAGGCTCACATTTTTTGGCAATTGTTACATTCGGATGGGGCATATCAATAATGTGCGTATTAACAATGTCATCAACCTTGCCAAAAGAGAAAGCTGCAAGCTGGTTTAAAATTTGTCCTTTGTAGGGTATTGCCTGCTTCATAATATGGTCAAAAGCCGAAATTCGATCTGTGACCACCAAGCCAAGTGTGTTTTTATTGAGGGTATACACTTCACGCACCTTGCCTCGATAGGGATCGGGCCAACGGGTCAGATTGGTTTTGGTAATGCAGTTTTGAAGGGCTTTTTGAGTATCGTCGATGGCTACAGGCACAATGGTTGATTTGCAATTAATATTTGGATTGATCTAAAATCATAAAAGTTTTAATCAGATGAAATCCTAAATTTAAAAAGCTTCGTTTGCTATGGTAAGATTTTATATTAAGTATTCGGAACTAATAAAATAATTTACCAATTTAAATAGTAGTAGCTATCAGATGGTAAACTTATGACAAACCTTTTACGCATACCATATTTAATGATCAGGCCGCTCTATGAGCAGACATCGTTGCATCGATCTGTTATTGATGAGGTGGGCGATCAAAAACTAAAGGATGCGTATGCTACTTGTCGAGCCATTACCCGAGAACATGCTAAAACGTTCTATATGGCCACCCGCTTTTTGCCTAATGAGAAACAGCGGGGTATTTTTGCTATTTATGCGCTCTGCCGATTTATTGATGATCTGGTTGATGAAGCTGAAGACCTGATTCGTCAGCAGAAACTTAATGTTGACGATATCCAGCGAAACCTGGCGAAGTGGAAACAGAAGCTGGAAGATACCTACCGGGGGCTCATACATGATCATGCCATACTGGTAGCGTTTGCTGATGTACTCCGCAATTACGATATCCCCATCAGGTTACCGTTTGAGCTCATGGACGGCGTTTGTATGGACCTCTATAAAAATCGCTACCAGAATTTTGAAGAGTTGTATGATTATTCATACAAAGTAGCTTCGGTTGTGGGGCTGATGACCAGCGAGGTTTTTGGTTACAGCGATTCCACAGCACTGGACTATGCGGTTGATCTGGGTATTGCTATGCAGCTCACCAATATTTTGCGTGATGTAGGGGAAGATCTGGAGCAGGATAGAATTTATTTGCCGCAACAAGATCTTAACCGGTTTGGAGTGACAGAACAAGATCTTTTTGACCACCGGATGACGGATGAGTTTTTGGAACTTATGGACTACCAAATTCACAGGGCTCGGGAATTTTATATTCGCTCTCAGAAGGGCATCCCGCTTCTCAGCAAAGACAGTCGCCTGCCCGTCTATCTTGCCCATGAGAATTATAGTGGTATTTTGGCAAAAATTGAGAAGAATAATTATAACGTATTTGCGCACCGCGCCTATCTTAATACCACCGAAAAAATAGCTATTGTCCCGCGACTTTTGTACCACACAACCTTTGCCTCCAGCTAATAGCATAGATTCTTTTTAAGCTTGCACTTACACTAAAGCTGATGAACCATTATATTCCACTGGTTCAGTCCGCAATTTGTTATTAAATACATTATGGAAATAAAAGAAAAACGATGGCGAAGCCCGAGTCTGGGCAAAGATATGACCATTAAAATTTATGGCGATCGCGGCACGCCTATCATTGGTTTGCCTACCAGAGGGCAAAAAGCCGACCAGTGGGAAGAATATGGGATGACCGATGCGCTCATCTTTCAGCTTGAGAAGGGATATAATCAGCTTTTTTGCATTGATTCGCTGGATGAAGAGAGTTTTTTGAATGAAAAAGTGGATCCCGTGAAGCGACTGATGCGTCAACGCCAGTTCGAATCGTATATCACCGAAGAAGTTGTGCCTTATATTCGCAAACACAACAATATCGATTATCTAATGATCGCCGGAATGGATATGGGCGGATATCATGCCGTCAACCTTGCGCTGAAGCATCCCGAAGAGTTTGACAAAGCTATCGGGATAAGTGGGTTGTATAACATTAAACCGTTTTTTGGTGATTTTTATAACAACGATGTTTATTACAATAACCCCATCGATTTTGTGCCGAATCTGAACAAGCCATCATTAATCAATGCCATCAGGAAAGTCGATTTTCGCCTGGTGAGTTATAGCAATGATGAGCGCAAAAATGATGCACAGAAGTTAGCACATATTTTTCGATCTAAATTAATTGAACATCAGCTGGATGTCTGGGACACTACGTCTGATGAGGAGTGGGATATCTGGCGGCAAATGTTAAAAACGCATATTATTTAATACTGATTTATGGCCAATATTAACAAAATTCTTATTGCCAACCGGGGTGAAATTGCACTCCGTGTTATCCGAAGTTGCAAAGATATGGGAAAACAGACGGTGGCTGTTTATTCCGATCCCGATGCCGAAGCGCCCCACGTGCTGCATGCTGATGAGTCGGTGCACATAGGGCCTGCTGCTTCTTCCGAAAGCTACCTGGTTATTGATAAAATTATTGAAGCTGCCAAATCAACTGGTGCAGATGCCATTCATCCGGGATACGGCTTTTTAAGTGAAAACGCTGATTTTTCAGCCCGTTGCCAGGAAGAGGGTATCATTTTTATTGGTCCGGAGCCTAAAGCTATCAAGTTGATGGGGGACAAAACTGAAGCCCGCGAACTGATGAAAAAAGCGGACGTACCGTTTCCCCCGGGAACAACCAATGCGCTTGAAAGCATTGAAGAAGCCGAGGAAATTGCCCATGAGATTGGCTTTCCGGTGCTGGTAAAAGCGGCCGCCGGTGGCGGTGGGAAGGGCATGCGTATTGTGGATGAGCCGTCCGAATTCAAATCGAGTATTAAAGGGGCAAAGTCGGAAGCGCGAAATGCCTTCGGCGACGACCGTGTCTATATTGAAAAATACTTGGTAGAGCCGCGCCACGTGGAATTTCAAATACTGGCCGACGAGCATGGTAATGTAGTCCATTTGTTCGATCGTGAATGTTCTATTCAGCGTCGTCATCAAAAAGTGATTGAGGAAGCGCCATGTACTATTTTGACCGACGAGCTGCGGGCCGAGATGGCCGAAGCTGCCGTTTCTGCGGCAAAAGCCTGTGATTATGTGGGAGCGGGAACGATAGAGTTTCTTGTCGATCGCGACCGCAATTTCTATTTCCTTGAAATGAATACCCGCCTGCAGGTCGAGCACCCGGTAACCGAACTTATTACGGGTCACGATTTAGTTAGCCTGCAAATTTTAGTTGCCGAAGGAGAAAAGCTTCCATTCAGCCAGGATGATATCACCATGAGCGGACACGCCATTGAATGCCGTATCTATGCTGAAGATCCGCGAGACCAGTTTTTACCGAGTACAGGAACACTTACGAAACATCGTATCCCGTCCGGAAACGGCGTTCGCGTAGATGCAGGGGTAGAAGAAGGGCAGGCGGTTACCATCAACTACGACCCGATGATTTCTAAGCTTTGTACATTTGGAAAAGATCGGGAGCAGGCGATCAGCCGGATGTTGCGGGCGCTGGATGAGTACGAGATTGCCGGTTGCCGCACAACTATCCCGTTTTGTAAATATGTGTTGGAGCACGAAGCCTTCAGGGAAGGCACGTATGATACTCACTTTGTGAAAGCGTTATTTGATCCCGGAAAGCTGGATGAATTGGTTGATGATGAAATTCAATCAATTGCCGCATCCTTGCTGAAACTTAACAAGAGCAATGGAGAAACCGGCTATAAAGAAAAAACTCATCAGGCCAACGGCGATGTAGCATCATCCTGGTGGCAAAAAAGACGCCGGTAAAAAAATGTGATGAAGC
>JAFGWN010000063.1 GCA_016937115.1 Balneolaceae bacterium
TGCGCTTCTTGCTGTGCGGCCTGATAGATCTCCTGTGAAGCCTCATTCCATGCTGTATTAAGCTCTTCCATGGCTGAATCAAGCTCTTCAACGTTTTCTTCTTTGTGGAGCTGTTCAACTTTTTCGAGCTTTTCTTTAATCTTTTGCTTGTTGGCATCCGATATTTTATCGTCGTGCTCCTCAAGCTGCTTGCGTGTTGAGAACACCAAGCTGTCGGCTTCATTGAGCTTCTGCGTGCGTTCGCGGATTCGCTCATCCTCTTCCGCATGCTCTTCGGCCGCGTTCTTCATCTTCTCGATTTCCTCTTCAGAAAGTCCCGAAGACGACTCAATGCGGATGCTTTGCTCTTTGCCGGTACCTTTATCTTTGGCGCTTACATTAAGCACTCCGTTAGCGTCAATGTCGAACGTTACCTCAATTTGAGGTACGCCGCGTGGCGCCGGTGGAATACCGTCCAGGTGGAAGCGACCAAGTGTTCGGTTATCCTGTGCTTTAGCACGCTCCCCCTGCAGAATGTGGATCTCTACGCTGGTTTGATTGTCAGCTGCTGTAGAGAATGTCTCCTTCTTGCTGGTTGGGATGGTAGTATTTGCTTCAATAAGCTGTGTAGATACACCGCCCAGCGTTTCAATACCGAGGCTCAGTGGCGTAACATCGAGTAGTACAACATCATCGACGTCACCGCTCATTACACCACCCTGGATAGCAGCACCAACAGCTACTACTTCATCCGGGTTCACGCCTTTGCTCGGATCCTTACCAAAGAAATCTTTCACAACTTCCTGGATTTTCGGAATCCGGGTTGAGCCGCCAACCAGAATCACCTGGTCAATTTCACCTTTGTTCATTCCGGCATCTTTAATCGCCTGCTTGCAGGGCTCAATCGTTTTCTGAACCAGATCATCAATCAGCTGCTCAAATTTTGCACGGGTGACATCTATATTCAGGTGCTTTGGTCCTGCATCGGTTGCCGTAATAAATGGCAGGTTCACGTTCGTTTTTTGCGAGCTGGACAGCTCAATCTTGGCTTTCTCCGCCGCATCTTTCAGGCGCTGCATTGCCATTGGATCTTTGCGCAGATCAATGCCTTCATCTTTCTTGAACTCATCGGCCAGAAAGTCGATCAAACGAGAGTCGAAGTCATCGCCACCAAGGTGCGTATCTCCACTGGTTGATTTCACTTCAAACACACCGTCGCCCAGCTCAAGGATGGAAACATCAAATGTACCACCGCCAAGGTCGTACACAACAATCGTTTGATCCTGATCTTTTTTGTCAAGGCCGTATGCCAGCGAGGCAGCCGTCGGCTCGTTAATAATACGTTTTACATTCAGTCCTGCAATTTCGCCGGCTTCCTGCGTGGCTTTACGCTGTGCGTCGTTAAAATATGCCGGTACGGTAATTACAGCATCAGTCACTTTTTCGCCCAGATATTCTTCGGCCGTCTGCTTCATTTTCTGCAGAACCATCGCAGAAATTTCCTGCGGGGCATATTTGCGGTCGTCAATCTGAACGCGCGCTGTGCCGTCTTCTCCTTTCACAATTTTATAGGAAGCCTGTTTCGCTTCTTCTGCCACTTCGCTGTGGAGGCGGCCCATAAATCGCTTAATCGAAGAAATAGTCTTCTCCGGATTAGTGATCGCCTGGCGTTTTGCCGGGGCACCTACCAATCGCTCTCCTTCTTTCGAAAATGCAACTACGGAAGGTGTCGTACGGCCGCCTTCTGAATTTTGTATGACTGTCGGTTCGTTGCCCTCCATAACTGCTACGCAGGAGTTGGTCGTACCTAAGTCAATTCCTATTATCTTACCCATAATAATTAATTGTTAATTTTTAGTTTACTGTTTTGATTTTCTTTAAAAATATTTTTTTCCAAGCTTGCAGATGCTGAAACAAGTTCAGCATGACAAGGTGTTAATTAATCGGAATATTCGTTGAATCTTCATGCTCACCGGTTTTTGGCATGGAGATCGTCAAAACTCCCGTGCGAAATGCGGCATCTACTTCATCAGCCACCACATTTTGCGGCAATGCAAATGATCGGCTAAACACGCCGCTTGCACGCTCCTGGCGGCGATACACTTCATCTTCATCAAGCTCATCCACCCGCTCGCCACGTACCGTCAACACATAATCCTTAAGTGAAACATTTACTTCATTTTTTGACAATCCGGGGATATCAAGAACAATTTTGTACGTATCTTCACTTTCAATGATATCGCACTGAGGGCGGAAATCCTGTCCTTTATCTTCCAGCGGCACAATGCGCCCTACCATCTGCTGAATATCTTTTCCGAGTTTATTTAGTTGTCGTTCAATATCAATGGTAAATTCGCTCATGGGAGTAACCGGTTAATTAATGTTCACTTTTATATGAGCAATGACAATGCCAAGATAAGATGAAGGCTGAATTTCTGACGTATTGACATTATTTAAACCGCAAAAACAATGATTTGCCAAATTTGCGGTCTTGAGAGAATATTGCAATTCAATTCGTCAGTAGCGACAGGTCATTCCAAAATGAAGGATAGGAAATAGCCGTACAATCAGCGTCTTTTATGTGTGATTCTTCTTTTGCCTTAAGGGCAAGAATAGCAGCTGACATAGCAATACGATGATCGTGACAACTTTTGAATTGAGCAGATTTTGGGATAAAATCCGGGTTGCCGTGAATGGTAAATCCATCCACGTGCTCTTCGAAGTCGGCGCCGGATGCCCTCAATATATCAGCCATCGCCTTAAGACGGTCTGTCTCTTTATGCCGGAGTTCTTTTGCTCCCCGAACCGTTGAAATTCCATCTGCAAAGAGCATGGCTACCAGAATAATGGGAATTTCATCAATACAGTTGGGAATAATTTTTGCCGTCATATCAACCGGTTTCAGGGATGATGACGTAATCCGTAAATCGGCCACCGGCTCAAAACCTTCCATGCGTTTATTCTCAACCTGAATTTGTGCTTCCATTTTCCGCAGAATATCCAGCGCGCCAGTCCGGGTGGGGTTCATCCCAACCGATGGTAATTGGATTGAGGAATTCGGGTGAATACTCCCGGCAACCAGCCAGAATGCAGCAGCCGAAAAGTCGCCCGGGACCGTATAGCTCTGTTCGGGTATATCCGCCTGCTTACTGCTTCTTATCTTTTTCTTGCCTCTCACTTTTTCGATCGGCAGTTGCAGCAACCGCTCGGTGTGGTCCCGGCTGATCTTTGTTTCAATAACTTCGGTTTCCTCTTCTCCGAAAAGTCCGGCCAAAAGCACACATGATTTCAGCTGAGCGCTGGCAATGGGCAGTGGAAAATGCAATGCCTGCACGGGACCATCCCGATGAATGTGCAACGGCGCAAAGTCGTTATCGCGCGCTTCAATTTTAATACCCATCTCTTTGAGCGGATCGATAATCCGCTTCATGGTTCTGGCTGAAAGCGAATCATCCCCGGTAAGGGTACAACTAATACCGGCGCCACCCACGATGCCGCTCAACAGGCGCATTGTTGTTCCTGAATTGCCGCAATCGAGCGGTTGGTCCGGTGTATGAAACCCATTCCGGCCTACGCCATCAACAATAATCGTATCGCCTTCTTCCTGGATTGAAACGCCCAGTTGACGCAAGCAAGCTAAAGTAGAATGCGGATCAGCGGCATCAGAAAAGTTGCGGATCGTTGAGACCCCCTCATGCAAGGCAGCAAACATCGCTGCACGATGTGAAATGGATTTATCGGCCGGTAATTTTAGTGTTCCTTTAAGATGAGACGCAGGCTCTACTGTAGAAGTCATGCTAATTATCCTGGAGCATCTGCTGGGCTTGCTGCGCTTCGGAACTGCGTGGATACTGATCCATCAGCGTGTTCAGGATCTTTTGTGCTTCACTATTATTTCCAAGTTGAATGTAGCA
>JAFGWN010000064.1 GCA_016937115.1 Balneolaceae bacterium
AAATATATATTTATGCCTTTTTAAATTATATGTTGATAAGTTATTGACTTAAAAAATTGTGTTTTTCCGTTTTGGAGTTTTATCTTAAGAACGAATTAATTCAAATCATCAATTAACACCAATATTTAAACTTCATGTCAAAAGGAATACGACGGTACGATACGCTTGCAGCTACCCGTAACTGGACGCCCAGGAAAAACGGTAATGCCGGTGCTCCGCTGAATATAACTGAAATTTTTGGGCAAAATACGTTCCAGCTTGAGGATTTGAAAGAACGTCTGCCAAAATCGATCTGGCTCGATCTCAATAAAACCATCAGTGAGGGTGAGCAGCTTAATTCTGAAGTAGCTGATGCCGTTGCTGTAGCTCTCAAAGACTGGGCGATGGAAAAAGGTGCTTCACATTATACCCATTGGTTTCAGCCCTTAACCGGACTCACAGCTGAGAAACACGACAGCTTTATTACACCAAACCAGGGCGGCGGCGCACTTGCGGAATTTTCCGGCAAGGAATTGATACAAGGTGAGCCCGATGCATCAAGCTTTCCCAGCGGCGGGCTTCGCCAAACGTTTGAAGCGCGTGGGTATACAGCCTGGGATCCAACATCACCTGCATTTATTATGGAGAATGAAAATGGCTCGTACCTGTGCATTCCTACCGCTTTTGCTTCCTGGACGGGCGAAGCGCTTGACCATAAGACACCGCTGCTTCGTTCTGAGGTAGCCATCAACAAGCAGGCTAAAAGGGCACTAAATTTATTTGGAGTAGATACCAAGCGCGTTTTGTCGACGGTAGGGTGTGAACAGGAATATTTTCTGATTGATCAGGAGTTCTATTATCGGCGGCCCGACCTGATGACGGCCGGTCGTACCCTTGTCGGTGCCAAGCCGCCGCGCGGACAAGAGCTGGATGATCACTATTTTGGCTCCATCAACGAGCGGGTGCTTTCTTTTATGCTGGAAGCGGAAAAAGAGCTTTATAAATTGGGAATTCCGGTAAAGACGCGGCATAACGAGGTTGCGCCGAGCCAGTTCGAAATCGCCCCTCTTTTTGAAACATGCAATATTGCTGCTGATCATCAGCAATTGATGATGATCACCCTTAAACGCATCGCTCGAAAGTATCGGTTTGAATGCCTTCTCCATGAAAAACCGTTTGACGGGTTGAACGGAAGCGGTAAACACCTGAACTGGTCGATGAGTACTAATGACGGCATGAACCTGTTGGAGCCGGGCGACAACCCGCATGATAATATGCAGTTTTTGTTCTTTTTTACTGCCGTATTAAAAGCGGTACACGACCACCAGGATCTGCTTCGTATCTCTATTGCCCATGCCGGGAATGATCATCGATTGGGTGCAAATGAAGCGCCGCCGGCTATTATTTCGGCTTACATCGGGGAGCAGCTGCAGGATGTGTTGCATCAGTTGTTAAACGGTGGACTAAGGGAATCGAAACAGGGTGGTTTGCTTGGATTAGGTACGCCGGTGTTACCTTCACTGCCCAAGCACGCGGGTGATCGCAACCGTACATCACCCTTTGCCTTCACGGGAAATAAATTTGAATTCCGGGCGGTAGGATCATCGCAATCAATTTCATTTCCCATTGTGGTGCTGAATACCATTGTGGCACAGGCTATTGACCAGCTTTGTACTGAGCTCGAAGACCAGAAAGAGTCTGGCAAATCGCTGGAAGAGGCACTTGGCACAACACTGCGCAAGAATCTTGGCGAAACCGAAGATGTTGTATTTAACGGGGATGGCTATTCCGAAGCGTGGCAAAAAGAAGCCGAGAAGCGTGGCTTGCTTAACCTGCCAACAACGATGGATGCTTTGCCTAAGCTCACAGACGAGAAGAATATTAAGCTGTTTGAGAAATATAACGTATTGAATGAGCGCGAAATTCGATCTCGTCAGGAAATTTGGGCTGAGCAGTATCTCACAACGATCAATATAGAATCGGACACGACAGAGGAAATCGCCAAAACGATGGTCTATCCTGCTGCCGTGCGCTATATGAATGAGCTTGCCGAGAATGTTGAGCGTATCGATACGTTGGGTTTGGCAACGACCGGCTCTTCGGCGATGCTGAATAAGGTCAATGACGGACTCAATGATCTTAATAAATCGCTGGATAATCTCCGGGAAGCCGTATTGAGTATTGAAGGCGATGAAGTGATGGATCGGGCGATCCAGGTTAAGGAAAACGTGATTCCGGCTATGAATAAGATCCGGGATGCTGTTGACTTTCTGGAGCGCTATACGGCCGATGACTACTGGCCGCTGCCGATATATCGTGAAATGCTGTTTGTCAAGTAGGTTTTGTTCTCAAATCCTACTCTCAAAGCGGCATCTGATAAAGGTGCCGCTTTTTCTTTGCATAAAGTTTTATTATCTATTTAAGTGACAAAAGACTGATCAACACTGAAATATCCACCAAGTCTAAATAATATGAATACCAAGGGCCTTGTCTTTTTTACGATTCTCTTAATCGGTACATCGTTATCTGTAACAGCACAATCCGGATCATCCAATAAGCTTCATGAGCAGATTAACCAGCAGACAGAAGAAATCTTTGATCAGGTTGTTGAATGGCGGCGCCACTTTCATAAAAACCCTGAGCTTTCTAACCGGGAAGATCAAACCGCTGCATACATTGCTGATTATTTGAAGAAACTGGGCATGGAGGTCGAAACAGGCATTGCGCATACAGGGGTAGTGGGCGTGCTGAAGGGTGGCAAGCCTGGTCCTGTGGTGGGGCTTCGCGCTGATATTGATGCGCTACCAGTGAAAGAGCGAACAGACGTGCCGTTCAAATCAACAAAAACGACCACCTATCTTGGAAAAGAGGTAGGGGTGATGCATGCCTGCGGTCATGACACGCATATTGCCATGCTGATGGGGACGGCTAAAATTCTATCTGATATGAAGGAGCAGCTGCCTGGCACAGTTAAGTTTATCTTTCAGCCGGCGGAAGAGGGTGCGCCTCCCGGTGAAGAGGGTGGTGCGGAGTTGATGGTTGAAGAGGGCGTGCTCGAAAACCCTGATGTCGACGTCATCTTTGGTCAACATATTAACTCCCAAACACCGGTAGGTACCATCCGTTACCGGCCACGGGGTACCATGGCGGCTTCTGATCGTTTTGTGATTACCGTTAAAGGTAAACAAACACATGGATCCACGCCGTGGACTGGAGTGGATCCCATTGTTACATCGGCTAAAATTATCGAAGGCCTTCAGACGATTATCAGCCGAAAGACAGAGTTGACCAAGGCCGCTGCGGTTATTTCTGTCGGGAAAATTCAGGCGGGTGTTCGCAACAACATCATTCCCGAGGAAGCCGAAATGATCGGCACCATTCGCACCCTGGATACCGGCATGCAGGAGAAGATTCATAATGATATTCGCCATGTTGCCACAACCATCGGCGAAAGTATGGGGGCAGAAGTGGAGGTTGACATCCAAAAGGGATACCCGGTCACATATAACGATCCCGAATTAACCGAAGCCATGGTTCCAACGCTTCAGCAAATTGCGGGAAGCGACCATGTGATTTTGAGTGATGCCATTACCGGTGCAGAGGATTTTTCATTTTTTCAAAAGAAGGTTCCCGGATTTTATTTCTTTACCGGAGGCATGCCCAAAGACATGGAGCCATCAGAAGCTGCACCGCACCATACGCCTGATTTTTACATTGAAGAGGAGGGGATGAAGCTCGGTGTTAAAGCGCTATCAACACTGGCGGTTGATTACATGCTGCAGCATAGTAAGTAAAAAATAATAAGATGCTGTCACGTTGGGTGATGGCATCTTTAAATATCAACACACCGTTAACCAATTCGGTCAACGTCATCCCAATTGGGCTTGCGTTTTTCGAGGAACGCATCACGGCCTTCCCGGGCTTCATCGGTCATATATGCCAGACGTGTGGCTTCCCCTGCAAAGACCTGTTGGCCCACCATTCCGTCATCAACTAAGTTAAAGGCGTACTTTATCATACGTATAGCAGTTGGACTTTTTTCGAGTATTTCCTGTCCCCATCGGTAAGCGGTTTCTTCCAGCTCTTCATGTGGAACTACGGCATTTACCATGCCCATTTCGAACGCCTCCTGTGCCGAATAATTACGCCCCAGAAAAAAGATTTCCCTGGCTTTCTTTTGGCCAACTTGCCGAGCCAGTAGAGCTGATCCAAAGCCTCCGTCGAAACTGGCGACATCGGCATCGGTTTGTTTAAAGATGGCGTGCTCTTCGCTGGCTATGGTGAGATCACACACAACATGTAGGCTGTGTCCGCCGCCGACCGCCCAGCCCGGTACTACGCAAATGACTACTTTTCCCATAAAGCGGATAAGGCGCTGCAGGTCGAGCACATTTAGTCGTGGTGTTCCGGCCTCATCTTTATAACCGGCTTTGTCACGCACCCGCTGGTCGCCTCCCGAGCAGAACGCCCAGCCTCCGTCTTTGGGAGAGGGGCCTTCACCGGTTAATAAAACAACACCGATTTCAGCGTCTTCCCGGACATTCAAAAATGCTTCCTGTAATTCAAATAAGGTTTTGGGACGGAATGCATTGCGTACTTCGGGACGATTGATAGCAATACGTGCAATACCATTTGATTTTTTAAAGGTGATGTCTTCGTATTTTTTAACAGTTTTCCAATTCATAACAGTGAGTTTTGATCTATAAAGAAGTTGATTTCTTGAATGAGCTTGTTAGGATTGTCTACATGAATGCGGTGCCCGGCTTTGATATGGCACACGTGAACGTTATCAAAATAGGAGCCAAGAGAGCAGCTGATGGCAATATACTTTTCATCAGCCGAACCTGCCAAAACCAAAGCTGGTTTGTTGAAGCCGGTAACGTTATCTCGGATCGGCTGCATCGCTCCGGTACCAAAGCCAATTAAGGAAGCGCTCATTGCTCCGGGATCTTGATCGAGATGAATTTTTTTGTACTGGATGGAAAGCTGTTCATCTATATCTATTGGCGACTCAAATAGTGCAAGTTCTTCCCATTTTGATAAAAATCCTTCATAATCTTCCTTTATTTTTTGCGCACGCCGGGCATCAACCTTTCGTCGTTCGGCGCGCTCTTGGTTATCGATAATTCCATAGGTTGTACTTTCAAGAATAAGCCCTTTAACTAATGCAGGAGCTTCCAGCGCCGTTTTAAATGCAAGCCGACCGCCCATGCTGTACCCATATAGAAAAACAGGAGTAACCCCTAACTGTTGCACGATTGAAATGATATCCGCAACTTGATGTTTTTCGTTGTATCGGTTCGCATCATCTATTTTCTCGGATTCTCCATGTCCCAACAGATCAACGGTGATGGGATTACACGCTTCGGATAAACCTTCTGCCAAGTGATGAAAAGTGCGGCCATCACCCATAAAACCGTGAAGCATGAGTAGCCAGGGCAGGGAAGAATTATTTTGGTGGACTTCAACAGCGTAAATTACTCCATTAATTTGTAACTCTTGTTTCATGTTTTGTCCCATATTTTTTTGCGAAGGCTCATAGATGCATCCGGATCCGTTTGGCATTCGAGGATAGTCAGTTTTGAGCCAGCTTCTGAAACTAAATTCAGCAGCTCGATCTCTTTTAACGCATCTAAATCCCCGATTAATTTCGTAGTAACTCCGTAGCTTTTGGAAAGAGCGGTAATGTCGGCTTTTTGTGGCGTTTCGAAATAGGGTGAAAAGTAGTCAGAATGGTCGGCAATGGGCAGCATTCGAAAAATGGAACCGCCGTTATTATTAATTACAACTACGACCAGCGGTTGGTTCAGTTTTTGGGCATTGAGCAGTGCATTGGTATCATGCAAGAAAGCAAGGTCACCTGTAAAAAGTATTCCGGGCTGGTCGAGTCCGGAATTAATGCCCATCGCTGTTGAGGTGATACCGTCTATACCGCTGGCTCCGCGATTGGTAAACGTCTTTTGCGTGCTCCATTGGCCAAACATTGAGCGATCGCGTGCGGGGAACGAATTGGAAATGCAAGTAAACCAGTCATCAGGGATTTGAGGGACTAAATAGTGATAGACATGGCCATCGGTTAATACGGTAGACTTTTCTAAAAGTTGTTTCGACTGTTTAAAATATGCTCGTTCTCTATACTTCCATTTTTGCAGCCAGCCTTTCTTTTTGGGGGTAATGTCATCAGTGTTAAATGGTTTTCCATTCCATTCTGTAAAGTGCGTTGAGGTATCTTTTACATCAACCTGTTGGAAAGAATCAGCGAGATAGATGTGATGATCGGGTTCCCAGCGTTCGATTGCCTGCAACAGGCTTTTACTTGCAGGTTGACGGCCAAACCGCAGGATAAAATCAGGCTCAAGCTGATTTCTGTGGTTCTCATTTCGCAAGAAACCTTCAAATCCCTGGATAGTATATCCCGGATCTTCTATACCCTGCTCGGATAAAACCGGTGCATTTAACGTTTGTGCTAATGATAAAATAGCTTTAAGGCTCGATTTTGCGGCAAGCTGACCTGCAATGATTAATGGTTTATCAGATGATTGAAGCTTGGGCAGCGTGTTATCATCAAATTGAAAAGCAGGTGTCTGTTCCTGCGGAAAAACGTTCGGTGAATCAGCAATAAATTCTTTCGTTTTCTTTCGGTATGAATCAAGAAAAGAAGGTTCCGGCTCAAGCGGTTTGCTGAAGGGAAAATTGATGTGAACCGGTCCTTGTTGATCTGTGGCATAAAAAACAGCCTCTCCGGCTAATATGCTTAAGCGGTTTAGATCATCCCGTTTCATCACAGGTTCACCCACATCATGAAAAAATACCGGATAGCTTCCAAAAATATTGAGTTGGTCAATGGCTTGATTGGCTCCTGTACTGCGAAGATGGGCCGGGCGGTCTGATGTAAGACAGAGTAACGGAACGCCGCTCATCCGCGATTCGATGACTGCCGGAAAATAGTTGGCTACAGCAGTACCCGATGTACAAATGAGCGCTGCCGGCTGCTTTGTAGCTTTACCGATCCCCAGCGCAAAAAAAGCAGCTGAGCGTTCATCGAGAACTACATGCGTTTTGATTTCCGGGAGTGTGGCGGCCGCCAATGTGAGTGGCGTTGAACGCGAGCCCGGAGAAATTACTGCATGGTTTACCCCGGTTCGCTGCAACGATTGTAAAAAGACGGAAGCCCAGAAGAATGCTTTGTTTTCTGATTTAATATCAGTCATAATTCAAAGCTGAAAGCATGGGCATGAATTTCAGATTCGTTTCGAGCCACTCTTTATCGGGATCCGAATCGGCTACGATGCCACAACCGGCAAAAAGCGAAGCTTTGGTTTCGTCAATCAGCCCGCTGCGAATGGCAACGGTAAATTCTCCTTCGTCGTTGGAATTTATCCATCCTACGGGACTTGCAAACCACCCGCGATTGAACGATTCGTTTTGTCTGATATAATCAACCGCTTTTTCCCGGGGATAGCCTCCTACGGCGGGAGTGGGGTGAAGCTTACCAAGCAGAAATAACGGATTTAGTCCCTCATTTTTTTGTGCCCGGATGGGAGTGTGTAAATGCTGAACATTAGCCAGTTTTTTAATCACTGGTTTTTCTTTGTGTTTTAGATTGTGCACAAAAGGGGTAAGTTCCTGATTAATAGAGTGGACTACATAACGGTGTTCTTCGTTATTCTTGGTGCTGTTCAACAGCTGGTTTTCCAAATGTTGATCTTCAGATTGATTGGTCCCGCGTGCTATACTTCCGGCAAGGGCTTCGGTATAAATAGTATTGCCCTGAAATGACAGAAGCTTTTCGGGACTACATCCAATAAAAGCCGGGGAATGTTTCTTCTTGATCAAAAAAGAAGAGCAGTTGGGATACTGCGTTCGGAGCTGATCCAAAATTTGCCTAAAATTCTGGCCTTTATGTTTTTTCAGCTTTAATTGCCGGGCCATAACTACTTTTTCGAGGCTGTTATCCTCAATCCGATTTTTTGCTTTTAAAACCGTTTGCGTCCATTTTTTTCGGTGATTATCTCCAAATGAAAAATCTGTAGCCTGGCTTTCGGGCGGGGTGTAATTATTAGGCTCTATTCTGGCCGAACCATTAAAGCGATCCAGTTCTTTTACTACTTTTTGATGAATATGTTCAGGCGTACGTTCACCATGCAGCGAAATGCCCACCGTATATATTATTTGGTTATCATCTTTTACTGCCATACCCTTTGGAATGATGAACGATGATGCCTTGAAGTTTTCCCAGTCTGAATTATTGGCCTCATCAAAAAAAGAGAAGCCGCCCAGAAAATAGACGCCTGTCTTATTTATTCCATCCGTTGCAAATTGGGCTGTTTGGTCTTCCATCTCTTCTAAATGGGCATAGATTGTATCAAACCGACCAGTACCGCTTGCAGAGATTTCTTTTAGGGTTCCGGCAGCGGCAATGGCAAATACATCGGCCGGCTTCTCCCAGTAGTAGAGGAAGTCTTCACTTGTATTTAAAAGGGGTAACTCTTTCAGCAGATCATTCCAGGGGGCCGGGAAGCTAAATGTGGCATATTTAAAATGAGAACGCTTACAAAGCATGTGTAGAAAGCGGTTGTAAGCGTCTGAATAAACGAAAGAACGGTAGTTTTCGGGCGAAGCTACGGTTTTAATTGTATTATTATCAGCCATTTATGAAGGTTGTCCTTTTTGTTTCATTATTTTCAATATAAATTGAAAATTAAAGATTCCATAATTATTAACGGGAATAGCCGTTTATTTTATTAATGAATTAAATTTGCATTAAAAAGCTAATTTTTCGACACTCTATGCAAGTAAAATAAAATCGAAAGAAGATCAGCTGATATTTTCATCTATGGTAGAAATCAAACCGTTTGACCTACAGAATGTTACTCTGCATTACAAATGGAATAACGATGAGGAGTTAGCGTATTACGACTCGGAGTATCCGCATGCTCATGAAAGTTTCGATTCGTTTCTAAAGCGCATAAAATCTGTTGTAGATGAAAAAAATGAAACAGCTGAGCTTTTTGAGATTCATCTGGCTGAAAACGACAAGCTCATTGGTATTGTTGACCTGCATGCAATTGACAGTTACAACAAGCGCTGCTATGTAAATTGTACCATCGGGGATCGTAGTTATACCGATCAGGGGTATGATGTGGAAGCGCTGAAAACAATTTTACGATATTGTTTTCACGAAAAGAATTTGCATAAAGTGGCAACTACCGCTTTCGATTTTAATACATCATGGATTGAGAAAGTAGAAAAGCTGGGCTTTAAAAAAGAGGGTGAGCTCAGAGAGCATGTCCTCAAAAAAGGATCGTTCTGCAATAAGCTGATCTTCAGTATCCTGTCAACAGAATTTGAGGATACGCAGCAGCAACAAGAGACTGCTGCCGAGCATTAAATTACTCGGCATCATCTTTTTGCCCGGCTTTAAACGGGCTGAAGATACCGTAATCTTCCGGGTTATAATCTGCTAATTTATAGAAATGTTCCCAGGCGGCTTCGCTTTCTCCATCATTATTTAGCCAGCTTGGATGACTTTGTTTAATCAAGCCGACGGCACGTTTTGCATATTTCATACGCTTTTCTTCATCTTTAATACGCGGAAGGGCAGCAATCATCTTATCTAAATTGTAGCCGCAGTCGAAATCTTTAGGTTTTTCTTGCTTTACAAACATCAATCTTCTGTTGGTTAAAAATTCTGTCTTTAAAATACCAGAGTTCAATAACTTTAAAAAGTACTATTTGATTCATTGTTAGCACCTACCGGGTTGCTGGTATAGTCTTCACTTTTTTATTCGAGTAGGTATGGCAATTTTGGTATATTCCCCTTGCAAAAAACATCAATAACGTTAAAAACAGGAAATGTACTTTACTTCTATACTGGAGACGATTGGCAATACCCCGCTTGTTAAACTTAATAAGCTCGCAGAAGATATTCCGGGCACTATTTTAGTCAAGGTTGAATATTTTAACCCCGGCCAAAGTGTGAAAGACCGCATCGGAATAAAAATGATTGAAGATGCGGAGCAGAAGGGATTGATTGAGCCCGGTGGCACCATCATTGAAGGGACATCAGGAAATACCGGGCTGGGACTGGCGCTTGCCGCCGCTGTTAAAGGGTATAAGTGTATATTTACTATTACAGACAAGCAAAGCAAGGAAAAGATTGATCTACTTCGTGCCATGGGGGCCGAAGTAAAAGTTTGTCCGACTGATGTTGAACCGGATGATCCCCGGAGTTACTATTCTGTTGCCAAGCGTCTTAGTGAGGAAATTCCTAATTCATACTATCCCAACCAGTATGACAATCCCAGCAATACCCAGGCCCATTACGAGACCACCGGTCCTGAAATCTGGGAGCAGACGGAAGGTAAAGTAACGCACTATGTGGCAGGTATGGGCACCGGCGGAACAATTTCGGGCGCTTCCAGGTACTTAAAAGAACAGAATGATTCTGTACAGACCATCGGTGTTGACAGCGTTGGATCGGTTTATAAGCATTATTTTGAAACAGGCGAATTCAGTGAAGATGAAATCAAGCCATACAAGACCGAAGGCATCGGGGAAGACATATTGCCCGAGAACATGAATTTTGATTTGATCGATGACGTAGTACAAGTGAATGACAAGAATGCTTTTTTAATGACCCGAAAACTGGCCGAAGAAGAGGGGCTTTTTGTCGGGGGGTCATGTGGGGCTGCGGTCTACGGAGCGTTCGAGTATGCCCGTGAAAATAACTTTGGAGAAGATGATCTCATGGTTATCATTTTACCAGACAGCGGTTCGCGTTATGCCGGAAAAATTTATAACGATGAATGGATGAAAGAGAACGGATTTTTATAATTTAAATAGAAGGTTAACTACAACAGATCTCTTATGTCAGATCAACCGAATTCAATGCAGCGTGGACAAATGGAAATAGAGCTACCCGAAGAAGAAGCCTCGGGAACCTATTCAAACCTGGTCATGATTACGCATTCCGCCTCGGAGTTTATTTTGGATTTCATTTCCGTAATGCCCGGTGTTCCCAAAGCTAAAGTGGTAAAACGCATGGTGCTAACACCCGATCATGCTAAGCGTTTGTCCAATGCACTTGCCGACAATGTAAAAAAGTTTGAGAGCGAACATGGCGATATCTCAGGGGATGATTCCCTTGATGTACCATTCAACTACCGGGGACCAACGCCCGAGGCATAATTTCTATATTTTTATTAACTACAATGTAGCAGTTGATGTTTAATTTTTTTAAGCAAATATTTTCCACCAAAGATGGTTCGCATACGGTTGTTGTGATTAGTGATGATGGGTCAAAACAATCCACTTCGCATCGTATCAGTCCTGTTAATTTGTGGTTGGTGTTCTTGGGCCTTATTGGAGGAGTGACCTGCCTTGTTATCTTTTTAATCATGTTTACCCCGCTTGGGAAATTAGTTTATGATGAGGAAAATGTCAGAGAATCGGTAATTACCATTCAGCAAAAAGTAGCGGCCCTGCAGGATACATTGGAAGCCCGTAATATGCAGCTTCAGCAAATACAGCAGGTAATGGCTGTCGGAAAAGATACCAGTTTTTCTGTATCGTCGTCCCTGCAATCTACGGATGCAGATCAGGGAAGAAGTACCAGCCAAAGTGAGGATGTAACACAACAAAGCGGGCAGGTAAATAGAATACCGCCCGATGCAGTGCTCATTTCCAACCTGTTCCAGCGATCGCCGGATTTTCCCGCGTCGTATCCGTTGGATGGTACGCCAACGCGGCTATTCAATAGTTCCATCGAACACTATGGGCTCGATATTGCTGCTAAAGCCGGAACAGCATTCAGGGCAGTGGCTGATGGTGTGATACTAAATCAGGAGTGGACAATTAACTATGGTTACGTTATCGTTATTCAACATAGTGAAGAAGTTATAAGTATTTACAAACATGCATCAGGAGTTGAAAAGAAGATAGGAGAAAGTGTACAGAAGGGAGACGTGCTCGGGACAATTGGTGATATTGGAGTACTCAGCTCGGGCCCTCATCTCCATATTGAAATATGGGAACGAGGAGTTCCGCAGAATCCACAAAATTACCTTATTAACTCTTAACTAAACTTGCATGTTTAATAGTAACAAAAAGAAATCGGGAGCATCAAATATGAATAAATCAGTGAAAAGTGATACCGCAAATGTGTCTTCCGTTAATATGGTTAGCGAAGGCACCGAGATTATTGGTACGTTAAAAACCAAAAGCGATATTCGTATTGCCGGTTCCGTGGACGGCGAAGCCCAAGTAGAGGGTAAAATTATCGTTGCCTCATCCGGACATATCGACGGCAACATAGATTCCAAAGATGCAGACATCGCCGGTCGGGTTGAAGGAGAAGTGCACGTTTCAAGCAAGTTGACACTGCGGCAGTCGGCTGTGGTGGAAGGCGATTTGTATGCACAAAATTTAGTGGTAGAAGAGGGAGCAACGTTTAACGGTGCGTGCCACATGCGCGACTACGCCGCAGAGAAAAAAATGCAAGACGCTGAAGAAGTGTCGGAATCCTCTGAGGCAGATGAAAAAGATTCGGTTGCGGTTTGAGCGAGAAAAGCACTTTTTCTAAATATGCGCCGTACCTTTCCCTGGGGCTGGAAATTGCCGTGGGCATTTCTCTTCCGATATTAATTGGCTACTGGCTTGATGAATATTTCGAAACCAGTCCGTGGCTGCTTCTGGTTGGATGTGTGCTTGGAATGATTAACGTTTTTGTAATTATTTTTCGCCTCAGTAAAAAATTAAATGACGACTCTTAACGGTGCAGCACGAAGCCGATACATATCTGTTAAAATTTGCCGCCATTGCGGGTAGCCTGTTTGTAATTGTGTCGCTGATATTGATTCTTGTTGAACCGGGAAAACTAATATTTTTTTGTTTCGCCTACCTGTTAAGTTTTGTCTTTACAGGGTCCAACTTTTTGGTAATGCGCAAGGTAGAGCTGGATGATCAGTCGAAATTTACCCGTATTTTTGGCAGCTCTCTGGTTGTCCGCTTTTTGCTGGTTATAGCAGCATTAATTTTTATGCTGAAAGCATTAAATA
>JAFGWN010000065.1 GCA_016937115.1 Balneolaceae bacterium
AAATTAGATGTTATCTACTTTTCCACTGTTTTTCCAGTCTTGAATTTCCAAACGAATTTCTTGGGCTTTCTTTTTGATGTTTTGAAGGGTTTTGCGAGCACGTGTACCGGCTGCTTTGTTACCTTTGTCATAAAATTTGGAAATGTCTGGTCGTAACTCATCCATCAAATCGTTCATTTCGTCGTATCGGCTCATATGTAAACTCCGTTTAATTTATATTTGAATTTAATTAAATACGGTTAGAAAGGATACCATCCCACTACCGAATGTTCGAATCTATGTATAAGCAGCTATTGTGTCAAGTTAAAAAAGGCTTTTCGTTGATATAAATGCATTTTTTCCGCTTTTTTACGAAAAAATAGGGTGAAAAAGTGATAATGAACCCTTTTTTGATATGAAATTACCGGATTATTACAGAATTGCTCTCTTTAAAGGGCTGATGAAAATCACGAGCCGTTGTTAAGTGCAGCGGTTTTTTAAATTGCTGAAATTCTTCGGGCAGGTGTTCATCAGCAAATTCAGCAGGCATATTAGCCCAGTTCATTTTTTGGGGTTTCTCGCTAACGAATATTTCATTCTTGTCTGCTTTTGAAAATGCAAAAATTGATTCTGCTTGTAATTCTGACGTCAGAAAAGAGGCCATTTCGGCCAAGGGAACAGCCACCGGAGATTCAGATGCTTCGTCCCAGACAAGAGTGGAGATCAACAGCACGGGTTGTGCCGGCAAACTTTCAAAGAAGGATATGTCCATATCTAAATTACCGTTGGTGTAGCTGATAAAATTTCGCTGGTAGCCATTTATGCCGATAGCTGAAACACCCTGATCGGCGAATAGTGCAATGAGGCGATGATTCAGGTCTTTAATACTGCGTATTTTAGCCTGCTCACGCATCACACCGGTTTGTATCACGCGCTTGGTGTAGGCACTGTCGCCGTGAACGATAAACGAGCGAACATCTTGTTGTTGTGAAATGGCACTGGCCAGGGATGAAAGGAATACGCCATTGTCTAAATGTTCATAATCAAGTGCCGCAATGTATCGCATTGAATTATTTGGATTTATTTTGCAGTGATGATGATTGAAAGCTATAAGGCAGCAGATCGGACGTGTAGTGCCGGCTCTGGCTACCATCGGCATGGTAAAGATGAACGGGGTGATGCGGCACATGTTCTATCATAACTTGCCTGCAGGCGCCGCAAGGGCTGCTGTATTCGCCGTCTCGGGTGGATATGTGCAATGATTTGAAGTCGGTTAGTCCATAGGTGATGGCTTTGGCCAAGGCAATACGCTCGGCGCAGAGGCCCCGACTCCAGTCTGGTGTTTCGATATTGACGCCCGGAATAAATCCGGCATCAGTTTCCACTAAGGCGGCTACCGGGAAGTCAGACTCGTCTACAAGGGCATCATCCAGCAGTTTTTGCAACGTAGCAGGAATATCATCCACTGGACGGACAACAGATGCCATTTTTATATCGTTACATTCTCTGATATCAGCTATCGTAAAACCGTACTGTTTCTGCCAGTATTGAAGATTCTCCTTTTGTTTTAACGGGTTTTTAATTAATACCGTTGTGGGGTATTCTGCCTCACTCAGACAGCAGAAAAGGGCGTTTTGTATTGCAGATATCGTAAGGGGGAATGAGATATTTTCAATCCGTACACCGGGATACCAGGTTCCATTTTTACTTTCTACAACAGCTACCTCGCTCTTATGAGAGTAGGGGACGTAGCTGTTTTTTTCCAGATTGAATAAGGTCATTGTTCGTTGATTGATGAAATAACTGCATCGGCGACTTCCGCACGAATCTTACTTATGTTTTTGCCATATGTTCGTTTGGGATAGGTACGGTTGGTTAACAGAATAATTGCCATGTTCCTTTCGGGATCAACCCAAAGGCTGGTGCCCGTGAAACCCAAGTGGCCAAACGTTTTATTGCTGCTTAACAGTCCCGCTGTGCTGAATCCGGTTGGGCTTTTGCGGTCAAAACCAAAACCGCGGTTATGCAGGGTTGACTGTTTGCTGGTGAATGTTTTGATGGTTTCGGGTTGGATGTACTGTTTTCCGGCATAGGAGCCTTTATTCAGAAGCATTTGGGCAAAGACAGACAAGTCCTGAACATTCGAGAAAAGCCCGGCATGCCCGGCTACGCCATCCATATACCAGGCGCGCTCGTCATGGGCTTCGGCTCTTACAGTCTTATTGCGGTAATTTTCATCTATTTCGGTGGGAGGAATACGGCTCGAAAGCCACGTGCCAACCTCCTTGGGGTTAAACCATGTCGATTCCATACCCAAAGGCTCATAAAATGTTTTGCGCGTATATTCATTAAGCGGTATTCCGCTGACTTTCTCTACAATTTCACCCAGTAAAATAAATCCAAGGTCGCTGTACTCATATTTTGTTCCCGGTTCGTTGACCAGGGGCTCATTCTTAACAGCCTGGAGTATTTCATGTCTGGTCTGAAGTTTGTCCACGTACACTCTGAATGCAGGCAGGCCGGAGGTATGCAGCAGCAGATGACGAACTTTTATATCGCTTTTATCTCCTTCTTTAAACTCCGAAAAGTATTTTGATACAGGGTCGTCCAGTTTAACTTTACCTTCATCTATCAATTTCATGATAGAAGTTGTTGTTGCTACCACTTTTGTAAGCGAAGCCAGATCATATACGTCATTGGGCGCAACTTGTGTGTTCTCATCGTAGGTGTGATAACCGAAGGCGTTGCAGTAAGCCAGCATACCATCTTTAACGACGGCCAACACACCGCCAGGGAAGGTTTCATTATCAACGGCATTCTCTACAATGGTGTCTACTTCCTCCAGTTTTTCGGGCGAAAGTCCGGCGGCTTCGGGAGTATCAAAACATCGGGTAGCACGGGGCTGCCGGATACCATCACCGATTTTGTACATGCCGGGAATATTAATGGGAAGCCGGCCATTGATAGCACTCATGCCGAATAGGGCAGGGACTGTATCTTCCATCTGATTTTTAGAGTCATCCCATGGGTCCCAGGTAATAAGCTGAACTTCTGCATCGGGCATGTCGTACACCACATACGGGTTTCCAAGTGCAAGCAATGCTTTTGGAGTTTGGGCTGGAAGCCTGTTTAAAAAATTT
>JAFGWN010000066.1 GCA_016937115.1 Balneolaceae bacterium
TAAAGGGTTTGCCACGGCATGTAAAGAAAATGGCGTGGCGCTGATTGGTGGTGAAACCGCCGAAATGCCGGATATTTACAGCGAGGGCGAATTTGATTTGGCCGGCACAATCGTTGGTATCGTAGACCGTGAAAAGATAATAGATGGAAAAGCTATAGAAAAAGGTGATAAACTTATTGGCTTTAAAAGCTCCGGTTTGCATACCAACGGTTACTCCTTGGCACGCAACGTTTTGTTTTCGGAGTACGGGGTGAATGATCATGTGGATGAACTCGGAACCACGGTCGGTGATGCAATGCTTTCGGTGCACCGCACATACTTACCACTGATTAAGAAACTGCGCGGCCAGGAAGGAATACACGGATTTTCGCACATCACCGGCGGAGGAATTATAGGTAACACCAAGCGCATTCTGCCAGATGATTTATCGCTCCAGGTTGATTGGGATAGTTGGGAACGACCGCCTATTTTTAGGCTTATTAAGGACATTGGGAATGTTCCGGAAGATGACATGCGAGCTACATTTAATCTTGGGATCGGACTTGTTGCTGTTGTAAACCCGGAAATGGAAAAAGAGGTAAGAGAACAGGCAGGAGAGGAAATAGTTGTAATAGGAACTATAAATTAACTGGTTAATTAATGCCGAAAGTTAAACTTATTGAAATAGCACACGGTCGCAGTGGTGATAAAGGGGATGGAAGTAATGTGGGCATCATTGCACGCCACCCGGATGTCTATCCTTTTCTCAAAGAAAAACTAACCGAGGATATCGTTAAAGAACACATGAAGCATATCTGTAAAGGGAAAGTAGATCGCTATGAGTTGCCCAACATCGGGGCGCTGAATTTTGTGCTTCATGAAAGCCTGGGCGGCGGTGGAACAGTCTCGCTTAAACTCGATGCCCAGGGTAAAACCCACGCATCGCTGTTATTAAAAATGGATATAGACGTACCGGAAGATTTATTAGAAAAGGTAAAAGAGAAAGAATAACTTAAAAAGATTCCGTTGTATCCTGGCCAATAAAAGAGATCGGAATCTCCACTTTTGTTGTGTCCCACCGTAAAACAATCGATGAAGACCCATTTGTAATCTTTGAAAATTGTAGAGTAAGCGCTTCGGTGACTTGGTCTTCACTTTCGGCAGGAACATCCGTGCGCAACCGGTCGTACTTTTTATTATAATCGAAAGCGCCCCACTGGCCCAAACTGTCGTTTAGGATAATTGTCCATTTATCTTTCCGGGGAATAGTAAAGAGCGCATAGGTGCCAGCTTCCAATCGCTGATTATTAAACATGATATCCTTGGTGGTTGTAAGTTCTGTTGCTTCATTGGCGCCGGTTCGCCACACCTCGCCATACGGTTCCAGATCGCCGAAAATTTGACGACCCCGTTTGTAAGGCTGTCCGTACACAATTTTAATGTAGGTGTTTGTGGGTTGATGGGTAATGCTTGCTATGGCAATCGGACTTTTCCTTCGCACCGGATCCGGCTCCTGCGGCTGCTCTTGTTGGTTGCAGGAAATAGCCGTGAATATAACCAGCAAGGGAATAAGAATTTTTTTCATAAAAGTAGCTCATTAAAGTAATTGTTAAAAATCACCAATAAAGTAATGAATATTATTGCGTGATGGTTCCACGCCAATGCCTGCACCAATATCGAGAGATAAGTTTGAAATACGAAATCGTATGCGAACCCCGGCGCCAAAAACCGACCGGGACGATTGCAGCACATCGTTTGCTGTGGGATCTGTAACCGTATCCGTAAAACCGACGAGGTAAATGTTGCTCAGATATAGTGGAAGTAAAAATCCACCGTCATCCGGGTAAACAAGCGGAATAGTATAGCGGGTGTTAATACTCACCAGGTTGTTGGATCCGGAAAGGACCCGCTCCGAAAAACCATCAGATACAACAGACTGCGCATCAAAAACAGGATGGGTTTGCGTAATAGCTTCCGCGCCAATTCGAAGGGATTGGTTCCATTGTTGCAAAGGCGAAAGATAGGCAGAAAGGCCGCCCCTTAGCGCCGTGGGGTTAGCAAAATTAAGGGTCTGTTGGCCACTGGTCGTTTCAAGTGAAACGGATCCCGAATGGAAAAAATGCTCTAATTCGGCATAGAACTGAAGTCCTGAATTTGGCTGTACATCCCGGATATTCTGTTGCAGCTTGTAATTAAACTGAGCGTAGATATTTCCAATAGAGGCATTAGAAAAGTCTGTGGCATTATTTTTATCCTGATTGAAGTAGCGAAGCTGTGACTGCCGGAATTCCGGTTCTATAAATAGTCCGGTGAAATCTACGTTCTGTTCAAACGTAAATTGCACAGGCATACTGAGCGCAAAACTGCGCTCTTGCCGAAGAAAAGTTTGCGTGAACGGCGATTCATTATCCGGGTCGAAGCGAAAGGTACGAAAGGCGGGTTTGCTAAAAATACGTGCCCGAAATCCAGGAAAAAACTGTTTATTCTGATAGGTAAGGTCGTACCACAACCGTTCTTCTGCGGCTGTTAATTCAACTGAATACGCCTGCTGCTGGAGAAGATCATTACTGTGCAGACCAACGCCCCATTTATATTGGTTGCTCCCGGAAATTTCTTCAATAGCAGGAAGGACCGTGCGCGGTTTGAGCCAGGAAAGACCGGTTTTATATGAACGTGAATTCCAATTATTATTACTCTGTGATGAGACATCTTGGTGTGGAGAAAAAGAAGGATCAGTCAAAACATCAGTTGAATAAATGTCATTGCGTGAAAGCACCGCCGGCAGCCGCTCATTTTCTTTTTGTATTACAAAGGCAATGGTGTTTCCATCGGGACTGTAGGAAGCTTCAAAAGCATTATAGGGTGCGTTTGTCCATTGTATCATTTTTGCGGTTCGCAGGTTGTATTCATAGATTTGTAAATCGCCAGAAAAATCTGCGCTGAAGAGAATGCTCTTGCCATCGGGATGCCAGATCGGATCAAATACCGAACCATCAGAAAAAGAAATTGTTGGAGGGTCGGACAGAACTTCTTTGAGATGATCCTCTGAAGCAAGCCAAAGCGCCTGACTACCATTACGGTTCATTATAACAGCCAGCGAATCAGAAATCGTCGGATGAGCTGCGGCCGAAACAATTTGATACGAAGGATCAGCCAAGACTGAATTAACTAAACTGTTAGTTAGATTTATTTTTATTATTCTGTTTATTGATTTGTGCCTTTCTAAGGAAATGAGAGAAGAATCGGCTGACAGTGACGGACTAAACAATCGTCGATCAGAATTAATGAGTGTTGATGCTCCATTCTTTAATGATGCTTTTACCAGGGTGGAATTAAATGCATTGGGATAAATTGCATCGGGCTTATAATAGCTGTAAATGAGCGTTTTACGATCATCTGAAATTGCATAATTATAATCTGAACCGATGGACGTGGTGATGATGCGTTGAAGCGAGCCATCAGGTATGGTATAGCGATAGAAACCGGGATCGGCATTGTAAAATGAACCGTGAAAAATGAGCGTTGAGTCAGAGAGCCATTTTGGACGCCGGATTTCGGCGCCGTCTAAAGAAATGGAAAGTGGACGAATAACGTCCGTTTGAGAATTCTTCTTTTTAAGCTGCGCTTCTTGATTTTTTTCAAATGCATCATACAACTGTGCAGGCCACCGGCCGGTTGCATGCTTCAGGGCAACCCCATATCCCAGGAATGGCCAGCGAACATGAAAGTCGATGGCATCGCGTGAGGTTTTTTCGCCGTAGGTATCCTGCAGCCATTTGGTAAACGTATAGCCGCCGATATAGTGACGGTTAAACGGACGGGTGTCGATCGGGAAGTGCACCATCTGACCCATCGACCACCGGCCGGGACTGGTAAAAATAGCATCAAACGGATTGGTGAAAAAAGGATAGTTTCCACGTCCGCCGTTTTGAGCAACAAATTCGCTTTCATAATAGGTGGCCAGCCCTTCCTGAATGCCCGAAGGCGGAGCCCCGTGCAGTGAACGCGCAAGGTCGGGCGAAAAAATATTCACGATTCGGCCGAGACCAAATCCTCCCAGGTTACTGAACTGCAGCGCGTGCACGAGTTCATGCGGAACAACATTTTGCAGCCACCCGCCGGTTTTTGGGTTCAGAGCCTTCCCCTGAATCGGGGGTATATCAATTTCTGAGCGAAAATGAAGTGTGGTAACTATTCCGTTTGAGCGGTCATTATAGTTGGTAAGAATGACGGGAAAATTTGTGAGTGACCCGCCGGTCAGTTTTTGCACCCCGGGATACTGCTCTTCCAATATCCGCGCGGTGTTGTAGGCCGCGGAATCTTCACCCTGCGGGAAGATAATTTTAAAATGATCAGTGGAAAGTTGCTGCCAGTTAACCGGGGGCCGGTATTGTGTTGGGTAAAACTGGGCAGATGCGGGCTTCGCATAAAAGGTAAGGAATAAAAAGAGGAACAGTAGCTTTGGCTGAACAGACATCAGCTTTATTTATTTAAAATGAAGAAAGAGAAAAGCTGCTGGTTAAAGCTAACAAAGTCAAGACAGAAACCAGTAAAACGCCCAGAAGTGCGAAAAGGTGCCGGCCATCACAAAGAGGTGCCATATTTCGTGGTGGCCAAACCAATCGGGAATCGGGTTCGGTTTCTTTATACCATAAACGACAGCGCCGATGGTGTAGGCCAGCCCGCCGGCAATAATCCAGACCAAAAACGCGGCAGGCAGTTTGGCAGTCATCGCGGGGAAAAGCAGCACGGCAAACCAGCCCATCAGTAAATAAAAAACCGTTGATAACCAGCGGGGAACGGATGTCCAGGCAAATTTTTTGATGACCCCGATGAGTGCTACTACCCAAATGGCGGAGAAAATGATCCATCGCCAGCTTCCCTCCAGTAATAACAGGCAAATGGGTGTATAGCTGGCTGCAATGAAAATGTAAATCATACAGTGATCCGCTTTGCGGAACCACTCCAGTGTTTTTTCTTTAACCGAAAGCGAATGGTATAATGCGCTGGAAATGTAGAGTAAAACCATGCTGCCGCCAAAGATAGAGAAGGCGATAATTTTACTAATCGATCCCTCAATTACAGCGTTGTAAAGCAGTAGAATAAATCCCGCCAAAGCCAATATTGCGCCAATGGCGTGGGTTAGCCCGTTAACCGGTTCCCGAATATATTTTTTGAGTATGTTCATCATGGAAGAAGCTTACAGGTTGGAGTAACGGAA
>JAFGWN010000067.1 GCA_016937115.1 Balneolaceae bacterium
ATAGCCGGGCTTGTTGTTGGCACTATCCCATTATTTCCTACAGAGCAGGCGGGCATCCAGTTTTTCTTTGAGTCGCTGCTATTCAATTTTTACGGTATCGTCGCCATCATCATGACGTTGCTGTTTGCGTGGAATATGCTCCCATTCATTCCGGGTAAAAAGATGCGCGCGGCTATTGAGCGGGCGAAGACAACCGGCAAGCTTGATCGCGACGATGCCGAGCCGATGGCGGCGCGCGAACTCACCAATATGCAGATTCCTGAGAATTACAAGCCCGGTCTTATTGATTTCTTTGGTCCCATTGGTACGCTGCTTGGAGTTGCCATCATTCCGTATGTGTACACCTTTGGAATTTTACAACGAGAAGATCCTACACTGCTTATCGCAGAAGCTTTTGTGCTTGCGGTGCTGGTGGGCATGTTTGTGGCGCTGGCAAAAGGAATGAATCTGAAAACAGTGATCGATGGCTTCGTGGATGGCTGCAAGGGTGTAACAATAGGAGCCATTATTTTGGCGCTGGCGGTTACGCTTAAAAGTGTAGCCGATGCGGTGGGTACAGCTGATTACATTGTGGCGTTAATGGGCAACGTTATTACGCCGGTAATGCTGCCGGCCCTGCTGATGCTGCTCTGCATGATTATCGCTTTTTCAGCGGGCACATCCTGGGGCACGTATGCTGTGGTGTTTCCCGTAGCGATGCCGCTGGCCTGGGCGGTACTGCCCGACGAACTTTTTATCATGATCTGTTTTGGCGCAGTAGTGGGCGGCAGTGTGTTCGGTGATCAATGTTCGCCGATATCAGATACAACCATTCTTTCATCCTTGTCTACCGGATGCGATCTGATGGACCATGTTTACACCCAGATACCGCTGGCGCTTACGGCTGCAGGACTGGCCGCAATCCTTTCCAGCCTGGCGGTGATGATTTTGGTATAGTGTGTTTGCCATCCCGACCCGCGTGAAGTGGAAGAATCTCCACTATGCGTATCCGATCCGATACGTTACGGGAGCGAAGAAATATAACTTACGCAACCGATTGATCGAGCTGCGAAGTGCAATTTGGGCAGCGTGTAGCCTCAACGGGTATCTCGGTTATGCAGAAGCTGCATTTTTTCACTTTTGGTGAGGGCGGGGGTGTCGGCTCTTCGTGTGCCTGCTTAATTCTGTTGATGTAGCGAATGAGCATGAATATGGCAAAGGCGATAATCAAAAAGCTGATAATGGTATTGATAAATAGACCCCACGACATGATAACCGCACCGGCTTCATTGGCGGCTTCAACCGTAGCATAGGGAGGCGGGGTGGTTCCTTCCTTTAACACCATAAACATATTGGAGAAATCAACGCCGCCCAGCAGAAGTCCAATCGGGGGCATAATCACATCATTAACCAGCGATTTCACAATGGTTCCAAAAGCAGCCCCGATGATAATGCCAACGGCCATATCAACTACACTGCCTTTTACCGCAAATTCTTTAAATTCTTTCCACATCGTAATACCCCATCTATTGGTTAATTTATATCATAGATTATGATATAATTACATTTGAAATGCAAGGACGATATTTCTTTTACCCATAAAAAAAGCTCTTGCGGCGATCAGCCTGCAAGAGCTTAAGAGAGTATTATGAAAAGTGAGTCGGGTGGGGATCGAACCCACGACCCACGCCTTAAAAGGGCGTTGCTCTGCCAGCTGAGCTACCGACTCGTAACTATCAAAATCAGATTCCAAATATACGGCTTTAAACAAATGAATTTCAAACCGAATCGCTAAAAAAAATTATATCCTTTTTTTAGCGTCAACGCTGATAGTTGGGCTTCACTTTTGTACTTTTCCAGTTATCATTTAATTGAATGTAACCTTCATGTTCCCACAAAATAACCCCCGGGCACTTTTAGGCAACCGGGTATTCCCCATTACTATTTCCACTCCCTTCGCGGTGGGTGATGTGTATAGTTATTTAATTAAGGATGAGAAGATTGTGCTGGTTGATTGTGGCCAGCAAACGGATACTGCATACGCACAGATCAAAGACGGATTGAAAAAACAAGGGCTCGAAATTAAGGACATTGACGAAATTTGGCTTACACACGGCCATCCCGACCACTTCGGGCAGGCGGCATTGCTTGCGGAAACATCCGGTGCGGTTGTAAAAGGGCATGCTAAAGAGCGATCAAACTTTGCGGGAAATAACGACCCGGATCTGTTTGAGGATTTTTTTTCGCAGCATGATATTCCTCCCGAACGTATTGACGAAATGCTGAATCAGCTTGACTGGCTGCAGCAATACCAGGAGGCGATAGAACCAGAGTGGATTACCGAAAAAGACGAATTATCCTCAGGCCGGCTGACGTTTCATATTAAGCACGCGCCCGGCCATGCCCCTGGCCATGTTGTTTTTTATGAGAGGAGCAGCCTCATTTTTGGGGGTGATGTTCTGTTGGAGCATATCAGTACAAATGCACTCATCAATTTTGATCCTGACACTGGCACGCGAAATAAGAGCTTGCTGCAGTATCGGCAATCACTCCAGTGGATGAAAAATTTGGACGGGTTGGTACTGCCGGGACACGGCAAGCAGATTGAGCATATTATGCAGGTTGCCGAAAATCACCTGGCGGCCCAGCAGGAACGGTATCATCAGATAATCGATATGTTGCAACAGCAACCATATGCACTTTATGAATTGTGTAAACTACTTTTCCCTGATGCATTACAGCGCGGGGAGCATTTTTTGGTGCTTTCGGAAGTGCTTGGATACCTGGACTGGGGGATTGAAGAAGAGGTCATTAAAAAAGAGAAAGGGAGAAAGGACCTTATTTTTTTAGTAGAATAAAAATAGATATCCGGTTTGACAATGAGTTAAGCTATCACCAGCTTCAAGTAACAAGTAACAAGTAACAAGTAACAAGTAACAAGTAACAAGTAACAAGTAACAAG
>JAFGWN010000068.1 GCA_016937115.1 Balneolaceae bacterium
CTATCCCGGCGACAAGATCTTCATCTACTCCGACGGCGGCGAACCCATGATCGGAGAAGATGCAGACGGACACGGATTCGTCTTTACCGAAGCCTTCCAGGAAATCTGCCACCTGCCCATCGAAGACATGATGGCCGCCTACAACGACATGGCCGCCAGCCACAAATTCGGCCCCGGCGAAATAGACGACGTCACCGCCATCGGCCTCGAAATCCTGTAATGCAACCGAAGCGTCCCGCTTCGGACATTCTTCAATTACACCATAGTGTCAACCACCCATCGATTTAGAAATTCAAGGCAAATACGAAAATCTCACCAATTCATCCACAAAACTTCCTCACGTTTTTGGCCTGAATTAGCAATATGTGATTTTCCCTCTACAGTTGCACGTGACCAATCACTCAAAAGCTCATCATATAATTCCGAGTGATAACCACTAATAATCACATGTCCCCTACACTTTTTTAGAATCTTTAAAAGTTCAGAATGTTCTTCATAAGTCATTTCAAACGCATAAGTATTGCCCTTTTGACCATGTCTGGTTTCAGGCAAATAAGGAGGGTCACAATAAATCAGAGCATCTTTGCAGTCGTATTTTTTTATCAATTTTGCAGCATCCATATTTTCAATTACTACAGAACGAAAACGCTCCGCAATTTCTTGTAATCCTTCGATTGAAGAAAGATATTTTGATACAGGCTCTGCCATTTTTCTTCGGGTTCTTAAACTCATGGCCCAACTTGAACCAGTCAACTTTGACATGCCTAATCCACCTATCGCCTGCCTACATCGAACAAAAAAAGCCCATGCCTTTTTTACTGGGTCTTGCTCCTCAACAACTTCCAGAGCATTATTAAATTCCTTCCTGCTATACGGAGTTAAATTAAGAAGTCGAATTAATTCATTATAAGACTTTTTATCCCTAAGCACACGAAAGAAATTTATCACCCTATCATCTAAATCATTAAAGATTTCAACTTCTGAAGGAGCTTTATTAAAAAGAATATTGGCTGCTCCACCAAAAGGTTCGATATAGACGCGGTGATCACAAAAATGCTCTACTATCCATTTGGCATAATAAAACTTGCCGCCATACCACGCAAAAGGCGAACGAGGACCTTTTTTATAATATGTTTCAGTTTCTAGTATCTCGTCAAACAATAAAGTCTTAGCCATTCTATTTCCCCAAGAAAGCTCAAATAAAAACACACAACCGAATGTTATCATAAACTGAAGACATGAAAAAATCAAAAAATAAATCATTTTCATGGAAATACCTGACAATTCTAGTATTTTTTAAGACTTTAATTGTGACTCTAATTTCAAAAGGAGGTATTATGTTTGACGATTCTCAAATCTTGGGTTCTACGACGGCAAAGCAAGGCTTTCAAAATGAGCGAGAGGTTATTAGTCGATTTAATCATTGGTCTAATGACGAAACAGTGACTAAATGGCTCAAAATATTAGGGCATAATACAAATGAAATCATATCGGTCACATCCAAGTCAATAACTGGATCGCATAAAGCGGATATTTCGGTAACAGTTGAAAGTACAAACGGAAACAAGAATACCAACTTAATCCAAGTTAAGTTGGTAAGCAATCTCCGAGGATATAACCAAATAGACAAAAGATGGGTTGAGCGGTACAAAAACCTGTGGAATATGCCGAAAAATATCTGCAAACTTCTTATGTTATATACCGGGGAACTAAAACCTAATAACCATGGTCGTGACCCAAGAAGAATGTTTGCAGATGAATTCACTCTAAATGAGCAAAAGAGTCTGCTCTCTTATTTCGTTAACAATCGAGAGTTAATACTCCAAACAATATTTGAAGGTCTGGAAGAAAATACCGCAGAATGGCTACTTGTAATTCAAAAAATTAGTGCAAATTCAACGTGGGGATTGAAACCTATCGCCGAAGCAAAAAAGTTCTTTGGTAGTGGACCAATCATAATAACTCCCCGTGGAAGTATCAGAATGGGCAAAATAACAATTCAGCGAAAAGGTGGCGATGGCGGAAGAAAAACATCGCAGATGCTCCAGTTCAAAATCAACCCTGCTGAAATACTACGATAAAGGTTTAAATAGAAATTCAACAAAGCTTCTTGCGGACGGGACGTCCGCGTTCCCATCATTGGCCGAGTACCATTCGGGCTTTGAGAACCAGCAGCCCCGTTGCCAACTGTGGATCGGCTTCGATCATCTGCTCGGTCACGGACGGCTTATCACCGTCCTTCTGATCCGTTCCGCTCGTTCGGCGGGCCTCGTTGACTTCCCGTATCTGCTTCGATTCATACGCATACAGCGGCACCGACACATCCGGCACAATCCCCCAGTCGTCGCGTCCCTCACGCGCCAGCAGGTCACGATTCGGCACCGTCTCACCGTTCGGCAGGTAATAATACGCCGACGTAAACTTCATCTTGCCCGCGTCACCGCCCAGGTCGATCACCTCCTGCACGCTGCCTTTACCATAGCTGCGGTCACCCACCAGCAGCGCCCGCTTATATCCCTCGTGCCCCAGCACCCCCGCCACAATCTCCGACGCACTGGCACTGCCGCCGTTCATCAGGATCACCACCGGGTACGCCCGCTCGACCTCGTCCGGCCGGGCAACCCACTGGCTCGTTTTGTCGCCGCGTCCCTTGCTCTTGAGCAGCACGCCTTCATCAATAAACATATCCGTCAGTTCCGTCGCCGCCGTCAGCAATCCGCCGCCGTTACCGCGAAGGTCCAAAATCAACCCCGCCAACCCGGCCGCTTCCAGTTTTTCCAGCGTACTCTTAACCTGCACAACAGTATCC
>JAFGWN010000069.1 GCA_016937115.1 Balneolaceae bacterium
GGGTTCTGTCTGTACCTGGTCGTGGGGCTGGCCACTACTGTCCTGAATATTATCTTCAGAAGGACGTAGTTTCCGCGTCAACATATCTTCGGCATTTACGTGTGCCAGGTCTTCGCGGCCCAGATAGGTAACGGCCAGCTCGCGGAAAATGAAGTCGATAACTGACGTCGTCATCTTCACATGCGGACTTCCGTTGACCATGCCGCTGGGCTCAAACTTCGTGAACGTGAACGCATCCACAAACTCTTCGAGCGGAACGCCATGCTGCAGGCCAAGTGAAATCGCGATGGCGAAGCAGTTCGTGAGGCTGCGGAACGCCGCACCTTCACGGTGCATATCAATAAAGATTTCACCGAGTTGACCATTGTCATATTCACCCGTTCGCAGATACACGCTCTGGCCGCCGATCTTTACCTTCTGGGTGTATCCGGTTCGGCGGTTCGGCAACCGCTTGCGCTTGGCTACATATTTATGAATGATGCGTTCGGCCGACTTCACCACATTATCCTGTGCTGCAGCAACCTCTTCATCAAGATCGTCTTCGTCTTCAAGTTCTTCAAAGACATCACTGAGGCTGTTAAGCGGCTGGCTGAGCTTGGAACCGTCGCGATACAGGGCATTAGCTTTCAGCATCAGCTCCCAAGAATCCATGTACGCATCTTTGAAATCATCAACCGTCGCTTCGTTTGGCAGGTTGATCGTCTTGGAAATAGCGCCCGAAATAAACGGCTGCGCGGCGGCCATCATGCGAATATGTCCGCCCGGCTTGATATAGCGCGTTCCCGTGCGGCCGCAACGGTTGGCACAATCGAATACCGGCAGGTGCTCATCTTTTAGATGCGGTGCTCCTTCAACGGTCATTGTTCCGCAAACATAGTCGTTGGCTTCTTGAATTTGCTTGGTAGTAAAACCGAGATGGCGCAACAGATCGAACTGAGGATTTGAAAGCTGTTGCTCGGTCAGTTCAAGCACATCCTTGCAGAAGTCTTCGCCCAACGTCCACTGATTAAAGGCAAACTTCACTTCAAAGCTGCTTGGCAACGCTTCCTCAATGGCTTCCAGCTGCTCATCGCCAAAACCCATTTCGCGCAGGCTCTCCTCGTTAATGTGCGGGCAGCCATTCAGCGTGCCATGCCCTTTCGCGTAATTAATAATCTCATCACGCTGCTCTTTTGAGTATCCAAGATTGGTAAGCGCACGGGGCACGCACTGGTTGATAATCTTAAAGTATCCGCCGCCGGCCAGTTTTTTGAATTTTACCAATGCAAAATCAGGTTCGATGCCAGTGGTATCGCAATCCATCACCAAACCGATGGTTCCGGTTGGTGCCAGCACAGTAACCTGAGCATTACGGAAGCCGTGCTCCTCTCCCATTTCAAGCATGTTGTCGGCATCTTCGCGGGCTGCCTGCACGAGGTAATCATCGCACTGGTTGGCATCAATCGCCATTGGCTTCACCGTGAGACCTTCATACTCGTCGGGATCGACGTTATAAGCCGCCCGGCGGTGATTACGAATCACGCGCTGCATATGCTCTTTATTTGCTTCATACCGCTCGAAGGTGCCTAATTCAGAAGCGAGTTCAGCACTGGTTGCATACGCCCGGCAGTGGATGATAGATGTCAGCGAGCCGGCAATCGCGCAGCCTTCGGGGCTGTCATACGGCACGCCTTTCACCATCAGCGCCGCGCCGAGATTTGCGTAACCAAGACCCAGCGTACGAAAGTCGTACGACAGATCGGCAATCTCTTTCGACGGGAACTGGGCCATCAGTACAGAAATCTCCAGCACGGTCGTCCATATGCGTGACGCATACCGAATCGACTCCACATCAAAATCTTTGCACTCTTCTGTCTTGAAATACTTCATCAGGTTCAGCGACGCCAGGTTACACGCTGTGTTATCCAGGAACATATATTCCGAGCACGGGTTACTCGCGTTGATGGGGCCATCTTCCGGGCAGGTGTGCCACTCGTTGATCGTATCATGATACTGCGCACCGGGATCGGCACATGACCACGCCGCATACGAGATATCGTCCCACAATTCACGCGCTTCCAACGTCTTGCACGGCTCGGGCTCGCGACCCTCTTCGGCGGCATCACGTTTTTCTGTTCGCCAATACAGGTTCCACTCCTTGTCTTCCTTTACCGCCTGCATAAATCCATTGGGAATACGGACCGAGTTGTTCGAGTTCTGACCACTTACCGTATTGTATGCCTCGGAATCCCAGTCGGTATCATAAGTATCAAACTTCAGGTCGGTGAAACCCTGAGCCGCCAGCTGCACTACGCGCTCGATATAATTGAGCGGTACCTGGTCACGCTTGGCTTCCTTGATGGCTTTTCCAAGCTCTTTGTTTTTCAGTGGATCACGGCTGACGGCACCATTGAAGGTTCGCCCGTCAATTTCCACCGGCTTGTTGCAGAGCTTGATAATTTCTTTCAAGTGCTTTTCCAAAATCTTGGAGCCCGTTACAATGGAAGCCACCTTCTGCTCTTCACGTATCTTCCAATTCACGTACTCTTCAATATCGGGATGATCCAAATCCAGCGTTACCATCTTGGCTGCCCGTCGCGTGGTACCGCCCGATTTAATTGCACCGGCTGCTTTATCACCAATCTTTAGAAAACTCATCAGCCCGGATGATTTGCCGCCACCACTCAGGGGTTCCCCCTCCCCCCGGATCTTGGAAAAATTACTACCTGTTCCCGATCCATACTTAAACAGGCGCGCTTCACGCACCCAAAGGTCCATGATACCGCCTTCGTTCACCAGGTTATCATCAATACTCTGGATAAAACATGCGTGCGGCTGCGGATGAGTATACGCATCTTCCGACTTTTTCAGCTCACCGGTCTTGCCGTCAACATAATAGTGCCCCTGCGCCGGTCCGTTGATACCGTACGCCCAATGCAGCCCGGTATTAAACCATTGTGGACTGTTAGGAGCCGCCATCTGGTTAGCCAGCATGTAACAGAGTTCTTCGTAAAATACTTTTGCCTCTTCTTCAGAATCAAAATAGTCGTGTTTCCATCCCCAGTACGTCCAGCAACCGGCCAGCCGATGAAACACCTGACGGCTGTCGTGCTCAGAACCGTATCGTTCTTCTTCGGGGATGTCTTTCATCGCTTTTTCATCCGCTTCGGATGCCTGCAGCCATGCGGGAACACCCTTCTCTTTAATTTTTTTTGTCTTAGCCGGCACACCCGCTTTTCGAAAATACTTTTGCGCGATTATATCGGTAGACATCTGCGACCATGACGATGGCACAATAACTTTATCCATCTGAAATACCATGGAGCCATCGGGATTTTTGATCTCCGATTTACGTTCTACAAATTTGATTTCTTCGAAGGGATCCTTCCATTCCGACTGGGTGTAAAAACGACTAAATTTCATAAATAATATCCTTTTGTTTCTTGACTATAATTCTGACTAAATTTTGCTCGATAGAAAGGTGAGTTGGTGAACTTTTCCTGACTCCGTGATCAATAATATAAAAGTCTGAAATAGGGCTGCAAGAAAAAAATCAATTACTTTTCCACAAATTCGACAGGTTATCAACAATTGAAATTTTTTAATAATATCTGTCCCGGTTTTTTAACCCTGCAAATTCAATCTCTTCATTCCCTAAATGATAAATTCAACTTCTTTACACTCTCAAAATCATTGCTAAAATCAATTAAACGGCTATTTTAATGTTTTTTGATACTAAAAAAGTTATCAACATTGGGTAAACTGCTGAAAACAGATCATTTTTCAGGTTTAAAAAACAGAAAATAAAAAAGGTGCAAAACGAGCCCGGAATTGGGACTAATCTTGCACCATAAAAGTTTTAAAACAGACCTAAAATTTCAGGCAAATTGACCCAGAAGTTTCAGCTTTTTAATTACGAAGAAAATTGAATCCCCTGGGAGCAATTCCCACAGTAAAAGAGTCAACTGCCACACCGTTTAAATCATACCGTATCGCCTGTCCCGGCTGGGTAAAACCTTTACTTTGTCCCACATATATAAGGTCTTCATTTGCCGAATTGGCGATGGCGTTAAAATGGCGCTCGCTAAATGGTTCGGCTTCAATTTGCAAACTGTTCATGTTTACAATTTGCACGCCGTCATTCAGCAAAAATCCGCGGCCGGTTTGCTCGTTTAATGCAAGTCCTGTTGGGTGTCCGCCGGTTTCAATTTGTCCGGCAATCGTTGCCGTTGTTCCATCAATAAGATAAATACTCCCGGGAATATCGTTTTCGGGATCACGGTTAAAATCTTCGTCGTAGGCGATTAATCCATTGCAAACAACCCATATTCGATCAGATTGATCGACAACGAGATCTGCAGGGCCATTTCCAACTGTAATTGTATTCGTGACGGATTCGGATTCCACATCAATTACTGAAACGGTATTATCGTTACCGAATCCATTATTGGCAACAAATACGCGACTCCCGACCCGAACCATTGCCTGTGGATTCATTCCTACCGGAATGGTTGTGCCGGTTTCTTCAAGGCTCTCAAGATCAATCACCGATACATTATTCGCATACAAGTTGCTTACATACGCCTGATTATCTGCTGCCTGCACGATAGATACCGGGGTGTTTGAAAGTTCGATCGTTCCGGTTGAGGTAAACGACTCAGCATCCACCACTTCGATCTTATCTGCACTGTTCAGCACAATATACATGCGATCGTCAATAATTGAAGTGGATTGAATAATACCTGCCAGTGGACGTCCATTCGCATTTTGAAATACCTGCTGGATGGTGGATTCGGTCTGGGGATCGAACGACGTCACCGACCCGTTGGCGTCACTAAAATTTCCCTCGTTGGTTATATACACCGATGAAATTTGCGGCGGTTCGGGATCATTACCGGCATCATTACACCCGACAAAAACTAACGTTGCGGCTAAGAAAAGTAGTATCGATTGTTTGTTCATTGTTTAGTCTTAAAAATTATACGTTGCGGTTAAAGTAAATTGAAAGTTTCGGCGCGGCATGGCATACCATTGAATCACCTCATAGTCGGCGTTCAACAAATTGTTGATTTGCAGATTTCCAGTAAATCTCAGTCCCAGCCAATGTTGACGAGCCTGCAGGGCAGCATCCACCTTGTGATACGGGTCGAGGGAATTTGATACATCTTCGGTATCGGTAATATAGCGACGCCCCACCCAGCGGTAATGAACGAGCGCTGAAATAAAACCCCTGGTTGCCTGTAAACTCGATTTATACATCCACTGCGGCACGTAGCGCATCTGGTTGCCTACGCCGGCATCGCCTTCAAAACGGGGTGCGGTTATCTCGGTTCGCGTTAACGAACCAGACTGCTTAAACGAAAATTGAATTTTATTTTTTAGGTTGATCTGGCTTTCAGTCGACAGTTCAATCCCTTTTGAAGAAATTTCCTGGATGTTGGAGGGTGTATACGTTCCGGTATCATCCGGGTACCAGCGAATGCCGTCATGCACCCGGGTGTAAAAGCCCGTTATAGTAACCCGGTTCAAAAAATCATTCCCAACCATAGCTACGAGTCCGGCTTCAGCGCTGTTGCTTCTTTCTGGCTTCAGATTGGGATTCCCTCCCTGCGGCCAATACAACGTATTAAACGTCGGGGGATTGAAATCACGGCTTAGCTGTCCGCGCAAATACAATTTATCGTAGAGTAATTCATAATTCAGTCCCAACGACGGACTCAGCACATTCCCGAAATCGCTATACGAATCAAATCGCAGTGCCGGATAAATTTTTAGCCGGTAGTTCAGCAGTGAAAACTCTGGATTGAACAACATACTAAACCGTTCCCGGGTCTGTAAATCAGCATAGTTATTGGTTTCCACTCCGGTGATACTGCCACTGACCTCTCCTTTGATTTTTGCTGCAACAGAAGGCTGGTACTGCAACTCCGTACTGAGCAGCCAGCGCCGGGTTATACTTCGGCTCTCTACATCAATATCAGAATCGAAGTAGTCCAGCACCACGCGATCCAGGTAATTTTTGGCATTTATATCAACGGCTCCAACCTTGGTTTGATAACTGCTTAACCAGCGGAACGCCTGGTCATCCTGCCATGATTGACTTTCTGTCTTAAGGATACTGCCCGGAATCTGGTTGTCACTATCCGAGAACCAGAGCTTTGTATTAAAGCGATTGCCATTTTTTTCATGCCCAACAGAAGCCATCACATGTTTCTGTTGCTGGTGATTGTGGTCGCGTTCTTCAACCCGCTGGTAGGCGCGGTTAAAATATTCATAGTCATTAACGGCATCCGAATATTTACTCCGAAGGGATACATCCCAGCTTCCCTGGCGGACTGAAGCCTGTAACCCGGTGTGATACCTTCCAAACGAACCCGCAGACTGAGACAATGATATCCGGTTGCTTTTGGAGAAATCGGAATTGAGGTAAAGCCCTCCGGACAAGCCCCCGCCGAACGAACTGCTGGGCACCCCCGAGCTAACCTGCACGCTGGAAAAGAATGATGACGGCAACAGGGTTAAATCCGTCAACCCCAGCATGGAATGATTAATGGGGATCCCTTCCCAAAGTACCTGAATTTGTTCCGGTGAAAGTCCGCGCTGCGATGCATTGGAAAACGAACCGGGCCCGTTATTCTTTACAAATAGATTACTTTCCATCGCCAGCACATTTCCGATATCTTCATTTTTAAAAAAAGACAGGCGTGTGGAATCAATAATATTTATCTCAACCGGCTGCAGCTGTAACGGCTGCCGAATGCGCGTAGCTATCACTTCAATTTCCTCCATTTCAAGCGTGTCCGCTACGGTTTGAGCGTAGGAATAATCTGAAATAAGAAAAAATATGCTGCACAATAGAGCAGCGCTAAAACGTATAAAAAATTGGGTCATTTAGTAATCCTCGTGAAACTTTAACTCCCGAAAGTTCCTCACGAAATAGAATTGATTGGCAGGTCTTCTGGCTTTTCCGATTGCCCGGCCTTCCCACTCCACACATACATTATGCGCCGGAGCAGTGGCTAAAGGTTAGCAGGCAATACTAAATAATGGAATTACAGTTGCGGGTACAGCTTCCGAATTCCCAAAAAAATTGGGGCACGGAATTCCCTTTTCATCTCGTCCCGACAGCCGTCGGGATCGAAACACCAATACACTATTTCAAAGAGCGTTTATAAGATAGGAGCAAATTGTTAGAATTCAAACTCCTAAACAGAATCAGGATATTTTTTTCTGATTTTCTTAATTAGATCTCCCATTGAATCACACCGATACTCATTTCCAGTTGAACTGATAATCCAAGTATAATCACCCTGTTCTCCTTCCACCTCTATTAGTAAATCTGTGTGTTCAGAGGAAACAGTCTTAAATCCTTCGCGTTCCAGTGCACGCCGGGTCCAAAAAACTCCAACAGTATCTCCTTCCATCGCAACTTTTTTTCCATTGCTTTCATGAAGATTGAATGAGCCTGTACTCCGGTCAAAGTCAAAGCTGTCGCGTTCAAAAACGGCTTCAAACGTTCCATTTAGAACAAGATCCTCCGGGATACCGGCAAAGAGCTCACGTTTGTTATTGATCAACCATATTCTGTCCCCTGCTTTTAATGCCAGATCCAGTTCATGAGTAGAAAGCAAAATACCTTTTCGGGTTTCGCGCGCCAGTTTACGCAGCAGCCGCATGATCTCTACACGATTCGGCAGATCAAGGTGTGCGGTCGGTTCATCCAGTAAGATAAGCTCGGTATCCTGTGCCAGTGCCCGTGCAATCATTGCTTTCTGGCGTTCGCCATCACTCAACGTGCTGATGTCGCGATGTACCAACGGTTCTAATCCGGTGGCTTCAATCGCCCATCGTACTACTTGCTCGTCTTTTTCGCGCAAGCTTCCCAGCCAACCGGTATAAGGTGATCGACCAAATGACACC
>JAFGWN010000070.1 GCA_016937115.1 Balneolaceae bacterium
CCCGGTCGGTTTGTGTATCGCCAAGCCGTAATGCACCAGCAGTCAGAACTGGACTTGATTGCGCTTTTGAAAAACGAAGAAGAGCTTTTGGCAGGTGATGCGTTCGCCAATCGTTTTTTGGCGCACCAGCTTAAAAATATGGAGCATTTTGAAGAGGCTGCTCAATACTACCGAAAGTCTTTTGAGCTCAATCCGTTCTATGGCTTGAATCTTGTTTCCATTGCAGAAACCCAGGCAAGTCTTTCAAACTTTGAAGAAGCAGAGCAGACCATTTGGAGTGCTGCAAAACTATACGCACCTGAAAATCCCGATCGCTTCTTCTATCGGGAATGGAGCAGTGTGTTGTATACGGTCGGCCACTGGGGCAAAACGCAGAGCGTGGCCGAAGAAGGTCTTAAACTGTTTCCCGATGACAAAGTGTTGAATTATCGCATGGGTCGGGTGGAACTATCCAATAACCGTCCGGAATTTGCTGTCGGCTATCTGAAAAAAGCGGTAGAAGCTGATCCACGGAATATGCAGGTGCAGCAGTATTATCTGGAGGCGCTGAGCAGTGCCAATATGGTTGATGTTTTTCTCTCGGCCTATGAAGATCTGGTGGGAAGCGGGGAAGCGTTTACGCCGGGCATTTATGTGGAAGTGTCGGATACCTATATAAAGTATGAAGAGCCGGAAATGGCTTTGGAAACGCTGGAACGGGGCTTGGAATACTTTTCCGAATCGGGCTGGATGCACCGGGAGTATGCCGAAGCGTTGGAAGATGAAGGTGAAATAGAAGCTGCAATACAGGCTTTGCGAATGTCGTTTAAAGTTGATGAGATTTATGAATGGCAGGTTTGGAAGCTTGTGCAGTTGATGGAGGCATCCGGCAAAACCCAAGTTGAGATTGATAATGAATTACGGGATCTGTCCTTCCGCTATTATTGGGCCAGCGGGGTATGGAAAGAGTGGGCCGCCCAGACGAGCGGTACACAGGAAAAAGCCAAAATTTGGGAACTGGCGATGCAGAAAAACCCCAATGCCTTGTTCCCGTATGAGCGCAACCTGCGGGACGTCCAGTGGCCACAGCGCCAATGGAACTCTGCGCTGGATGATCTGGATCGGATGAGCCTTACCCTGGAAGAAAATCATGCCAGTGCCCAAGACCGCACCAAATTCCATTTTGAGCAGGGCATCGTCTACATCGGTAAAGTACGCACTGAAAAATTAACGACAGAAGAATATGGAAAAGCCCTCACCCACTTCAAAAATTATTTAGATGCCGGCGGTTATCCCGGCGCTTATTATCAGTATGTTTACGAGTTGCACAAAGCCCAGGGGCAGGCCAAGCCCGCAGCACAGGCACTTCGCAACTGGATTTTATACCGTCCCAATAACCATAGCAATCGATGGGAAGCTGTCACCCAAATTGCATCTGAATTCCCGGATCGGTTTCTGATTTATAATGAACTGCTGGAACGTAAACCGTACGACTGGCAAAACTGGAAGACCATGATTCAGGTGAACGCAGTCTATGGCGGCAGTGCCATTAACGCCATTCGTTTGGGACGAGAGTTCGACCAGCGCTTTCCCAATCGCAAGGATGAAATTGAACGCTTCATTGGTATTTCCTACGGGAACCTTGGCAGCAGCATCAAGCATTTCGAAGACACCTACGGAAACCGCAGCAACCTCGGCGGCAGTGAGCGTTATATCAACTGGTTTGACGCGGCAAAGCAAAAAGCCTGGGATGGAAGTACGCAGCTAAATTTTGATTGGAAAACCAATACAGCCACCCTGCTTTTCGAAGACGGAACGGTTGCAAAACAGACCGATCACCCACATACTTCGCGTACCACGCGGGTGCAGGTGGGTGATGCCTTTATGGAGGCACGCTACAACGATGACATTCAGCTGACCGACATTATCCGTTCAGATGGGAAAAATATTGAGCTGGAATACAACGAGCAGGGAGAGATTGTTTTGATGGCTTCTCCCCAAAGCGATGATATTTCGTTTACGTATGATTCGCTTGGTCATTTGAGCCGGATGGTCATTGAATCCAGCCCGCCTGATACTGTTCGTGTGTACTATTCTGCTGAAGGTACAATTGACTCGGTAAGCTCGAGCGCGGGTAATCAGGCAGCGTTGAAACTCACGACATCATTTCAGCGGCTTCTGTCATATACCCGCGCATTTGGTGAGGCTGCCTCTTCTATTGCAGAAGGGAATTTACCCGATTTGGGAATTACCGACGAACGGTATGATGAACTGGCCGCCAAAGCCGAATATGATGCCTCTATCAGCGATAAATTAACATTCACACAATATTTAGTTGCGCATACAAATATAAACCCCGATTATGGCCCTGAAGCGCTTAGCTTGATTGAGGATGTATTTTATACCTATAAAGATTCGGATGACCGCAAAATCCAATCACAACTTATTGAATTTGTGGAGCTGAACTACAAGCTGATGATGAAGATTCGTACGATGGGACTTCCGCAAAGCGCGTGGGTCACCTGGGCGGATATGACCGACTGGCTGACCATACAGAATGCGGCTGGAACCAATAGCGGGGAAACAGCATCACTGCTGGCAGAAATCAGGGCTCATCCGCTGGAGCTGTTGCCTTCTTCTCAATGGCTGCCTAAATCAGATTTGTATAATACCTCCTATTGGAAAACGTTCCCGGTTAAGGAGCTTGTCAAAGAGTCGCTGCAGGAAGGCATAAAAATAAACACCAGCTTTATTCGCGATAACGGTGATGTGCTGTTGGGAACCAACAAGGGATTGCTTGTTTACCAGAAAGGGTACTGGCAGCACCTGGCCTATAATTTTATTCGCCGTTCATTTCAGAACAATGTAGAGGCCGATCGCATCAATGCTACGTCGGATGTTCTTTCTATCGCGGAGGGAACGGATGGCACGCTGTATCTTGGTGCGGCCGACGGCTTGTACGTGCTGGACGAATACAAAGGAAGTGTGCGCAAGCGACTGACTGTTACCGACGGCTTGCCATCCAAGTCCATTACACACCTCAATTACTACCAGGACAAGCTGTTGGTGGGTACGCCCGCAGGAGCGGTATGGCTTTCGGTTGATTTGACAACGACGGCTCCCGTTTTTAACGGAGAAGAAGTGCTTTTTACCGATCAAACTGAAGCGGAAAGTCATTTATTGGTCGGCACCCATAAGGCCGTTTACCTTTCGGATTCGGGCGGGACAATGGAAGCTATTTATAATGAGCCGCGTCTGGACGGCATATTTTCGCCGGAGGGAGATAAAATATATACAATGAAAGGGACCCGGGTTTGGGTTGAAGAACTGACTGCCGCCCGTATGCTTAAAGAGCATGCGTTGAACGGAGAATTGGTAACCACGGAAGCGGGACAGGTTTACGGACTTGCTTTGCTGCCCGTTTCACCGTACGAGCAGGCGCTGGCCGTGCAGACCGATCTCGGGCTTTCTATCTATCATGAGCGCCACTTTGAACATTTTTACCTGGATCGTGAAAATGCAGCCCGTCCACGATTGGCTGCCCAAAAAGGTCAGCGGTTCGTAGCGGTTACGGATGAAGACGTACGTATATTCCAGCGCAATGCCAACGATATTGCAGATATCGCTGTAAAGGATCTGCTTACGTTCAATGAGTTGGGGTTCACCATCATCGCTGATGGATACAATCCCAAGCTGGTAGCCCATGACGATCCGGAAAATACTATTCGTGAACTGGCACAGAATGACTATATGAGCACGTCAGTTTTGGCGAAAGGAGCAAACAATGAACTGCTGCTGAATGACGGAGGGCAGATCCTGCGGTTTACTTTCCATCCCGACTCCGTGGGATTCAGCAAGGAAGAGTTGCTTTATACCGCTTCTGAAATACCTGATGATCGATCTATTACTAATGATCCATCCGTAAAAAGCATCGTAGCCGACAATGATTTCATCTGGGTGGCCACCGGCAATGCGGTGTTCCGTTACCGGGAATTAGCTTCGGGCGTTTCTGATGTACAGGAGTTCAACTACTTCAGCAATGCCGAACGGTTTCCCTGCTATTCCGATATGGTTTACAATGTATTCAAAAGTGTTTCCGGCGATATTTATGCGGTTTGTTCCTACGAAAACCACCGCAGCTACCAGGGGGTGACATTCAAAGGCGGGCTGTTGAAATATGAATCAACAGAGGACGGGAAAGGTAAATTTGTTCGGATTGATACCGACGATGCGCGATACAACTGGTTCGTGCATTCGTATACGCCGGTGGATGATCAAAAAGCTATTCTGGGGACCAGTTCGGGTTTTGGCATTGATGAAAATGGTAGTTGGGAAGGCCTGAAGCATTGGAAAAAGAATGCTTCCTACGAAGAAGTTTTTGATCAGCATTCGTCTTTGTTTTTGGGTACCAAAGGCGCTTCGCTTGGTGACTTATGGCTATTCGGGTCAGCTTCTGGTGTGGTGGCGTATTACAACGACAACTGGTTCTATCCGTCGCGTATCAATGCGCAGCTTCCCGAAGACAGTGAGTATGGGCGGTATGGCGGGCGGCACGTGAATGCCATTGAAACTTCTTCACGAGGTAAAGTATATGTTGGCACGGACCTTGGCCTGCTGGTTTATGATTCGGAAAGCGCCGACCCGACCAAATTCATCATGGATAACTACAGCGTAGAGCGATCCGTTGAATTTTTTAATACACAGATTGTACAGGATGAACAAGACCGTATTTTTAGCCTGAAAGACATTCCCGAAGACAGCGAGGCGGCCAGGTTGATCCAGTCGCTTAAGGAGACCAAAGAGCAGGTGGCGCAGGTAAGGGCGGAGAAAGCACAGCTGAATAACCCCGCAGAGGTTCTGACATTGGCGACCCAAACCAACCGTTTGCCTGCTGCAGCGAAGGATTCCCTCGATGCGGAGCTGAACATTCTTAATCAAAAGCAGAATGATCTGCTGCTTACCCTGCAACAGCGGGAGCCCAGCCTTTACCAAGCGGTACAGATCGATCCGCTGGATCTGCGCTCATCACGCCTAAGTATGAAGCCGGGCGACGTGGTAGTGCAGTTCCTGCCGATGTCGCGAAAGCTTTTTATTCAGGTGCTCTCTCAGACTGATTTTAAGTTACGAGAAGTAGAAATAACCGAAGAAGCGCTGATGGATTCGGTGAAGCTGGTAGCGGGTGATCTGGCACAGAAGTCGGAAGGTTTGCGTGTGGGTACACTTGGCGACGATGAAAATGCGCCGGTCAAACTTTCCGAAGAGCGGCTGATGAATCTGCTTTCATATTTGTATGAGCAGCTTCTTCGTCCTATTGAAAACGATATCGCCGGATACGAAAACGTGTACATCGCACCGGTGGGTGAGCTTAACTATTTGCCGTTTTCGGCACTCACCGACCGGCAAGGCGAACGTGATATCACCTATGCAGTTGAGCGATATAACATTGGGTACGTTTCGTCGATGTATCTTTTCAATTTGATTTACGGTACGCAATCTCCGGCGGCTCAAACGGCGCTACTTATGGGTGATCCGGACGGCAGCCTCTCCGGCGCACGCGATGAAGTACAGGAAATACAGTCTATGATCGGCGGTTCACAGCTTTTTGTCGGCGATCAGGCCAGCACCAAAGCGTTTCAACAGAATATTGAAAACAACAACATTATTCACCTTGCTACCCACGGCTATTTGAATGAAAAGAGCCTGAAGGATAGCTGGATTCTGTTTTCAGACAAGAAATTTAAGCTGAGCGAAGTGTATAACCTTAATCTCAGAAATAGTTCGCTGGTGGTGTTGTCGGCTTGCCAAACCAGCCTGGGTGGCGACGGGCTTGAATACGCCACGCTGTCCCGCGCATTCCTGAATGCGGGCGCGCCGAGTATCATCGGTACGCTGTGGAAAGTAGATGATATGCCATCCAAAGAGCTGATGGTGAGCTTTTATAAATTTTTAGCCGAAGGAAATAACAAGTTCAAGGCATTGGCGCTGGCCAAGCGCTCGCTTATTGCTTCAAACGAAACCCGTATGAATCATCCGTCGAAGTGGGCTTCATATATCATGATTGGCAAACCGTAGTAATTAAAACCTATGACTGTGAGGAGGTTACCTTTGCCGAATACATACAAAAACCATAAAGGTCATGAGTCAATGGGGTGCATTGAAATTCGAATTATAAACAGGAGACCATGATTGCCGTGCTAATTACTTTATTGATCACAATTTTGCCTTTTTCAGATGCCGAACCAGATTCAGTTATACAAATCTCTGCTGACAAGAATATTAATAATATGGGGATTGGTCTCGAGGTGCCAAGCGACATTTATATTATATCAATCGGAGTTGATAAATATACCTTTGGACCTAAGAATACCGAGGTAAAGCTGCAGTACGCAGAGTCGGATGCGCGGACGATTGCAGCATTGGCTAAAGAGAGTTTTTTGGCAACGGAGACCAAAGATGCCCGCGGACAAACAATATTGCGAAAAGGTCGAATAATTGAAACGGTGTTAACGGGAGAGGAGGTCACAAATGAAAATATTCGTTCGGCATTTCAACAGGTCGTTGATTCATCTGGAACGGAAGATTATTTCTTATTCTATTTTGGAGGGTATAATACCTATAAGGAAACCGACCAGGGGAGATCGCATTATCTGATTGGTCATAACGATACATTTGAAAATATGTACGAGCCTGATAAATATGATCAGGAGAACTTTTTTCCAATAAGAAAACTGCATGGTTTTCTGGAGAACATGGAGGCGAAAAATCAAGCTATTATTCTGGAAGCCAGTGATACAAAGCAAGTTAGTGATGAATTGGTTTCAATTATTGCAGATACCAATCCTTTATCAATGATCATGAAACAGAAAAACCGGCTTATCATCAGTCCCAAAGGACATGGTATGGAAGGTCCGGAATATGAGAGTGGGTTATTAGCAAAATATATCACCGAACTTAAAGACAACAAGACTCATAAAAGTAGATTATTTGATTATTCTTATCGTTCCCATTGGCAAGACCGCTTGCAGCATAAGCTGTTTGAGATTGAAGATAGCCTGGACCTTTATGATGGCAACTACCTGGAAATATTTAATGAACGGGACGTGGTGCGCTACTTGAGCTTGTTCAAGAATCAATTTTCTTCACAATCAAGAGGAGTTGGGACGGTAGAGTCAATTCAGACGGCAAAAGATAAAGAAGCAGGTATGAGCCGTCATGCACTTTTGATTGGAATTAATGAATATTATTCAGAAACATGGCCTGATTTAAAAAACCCCGTTTATGATATTGATGCCGTCGAAAAAGAATTGAGCAGTTCGTACGGTTTCCAAACCGACAAGTTGTTGAACCCGACAAAGAAAGAAATACTGACTAAGCTGCTCTACTACTTCGAGAAAATAAAATACAGTGAAAACAGCCAATTATTTGTGTTTATAGCGGGTCATGGCGGGTTTGATAATTTTACTAACGGTTTCATAGCGGCGAAAGATTCAAAAAGAAAATCAGAGGATCCCGGACGGAGCAGCTATATAAAACACTCAGAACTAAGGGATATGCTGAACAACATTCCCAGCAAGCAACTTTTTGTGGTGCTGGATGTCTGTTATGGTGGCACCTTTGATCAGCGCATTTCCGAGGCTTCATTCCGTTCAGAGCAGCAAGATGACCCGCTCTATCAAAACATAGCTTTAAATGATTTTATCGAGCGAAAATTGGAGTATGGTTCGCGGCTTTACATGACTTCCGGCGGGAAAGAGCGTGTGCCCGAAGGTCGTCCTGGTCAGCATTCGCCTTTCGCCAGCCGCTTTTTAGAAGCGTTGCGAAGCAATGGAGGTCCCGACGGCGGTGGCATCCTAACCTTCGCGGAGATAAAACAGTACGTAGCAAAACTGACTCCTGAACCGCGTGCAGGTACTTTTGGTAACAGCGAACCCGGCGGCGACTTTATTTTTATCAACCAAAATTAAAGGATACCACTCGTAATTTGAATTCTATGAAAAAAATCAACACATATTCGGCTACAAATTTTATACTTATTTTTAGCCTGCTGGCTATTTTTGGGGCTTCGTGCAGTTCAACCCAAAAGCAGGCTCGAAAAAAGGCGCCCGAAGACTTTACCATGCAGGTGCAGGAAGATCCCGAATTTTATGACAAGCTTTCGGCGCAGCATACCCGCAGCGCGCGCGGTATTTTAATGCCGTTTACCGGAAAGGTGGTGAGCCTGGCGAAAGGGGCTATTTTAAATTTCATCAAAAAAGAAGAAGAGCGTTTTACTAAAACGTACCGCCAGGCACAGACCGATCTCTTCTTTTATAATCAGATATCCGAAGAGCACGCGCTTGATCCATCGGGGATGCAGTTCGATGGGCTGGAAGTCGTCCGGTTTAAACAAGGCACCGATGGGAAACGGGATACTACTTTTTTTGCAACTTTCTCGGTAGATACCTCTCAGGCGTTTGAGATTCTAAATAACTCTATCTTTCGGTTAAAGCTGAATGAGCTGCAGGTAAAAAGCACTGAGCTGCCGGCACGGCGCCGCTGGTATCTGCCGTGGACGTGGTTCGATAAGCCGTCGAATACGATCAACCTGGATTTGAGCATTAAAATATTTGCCAGCTGGATTGATGAAGCTATGAACATGAAGCGCCACGAGCAGATGGGAGAGTTTTACATGGTGTTGCGTGATGTTCCCCTTGCAAACGATGATGGGTACCAGCAGTATATTGCAGGAAAGGAGGGCACGCAGCTTTCGGGCTACAGCTATTTGATACCGCGTTCGGTCTCTTTTCAGAAAGTAGGTAAGGATGTCAAAAAAGTATACGGCCACGGCATGTACAGCCTGGAAGTAGATATCGTAGAATCGCGCAAACGCGGAGCCATTTCAACAACGGCAACAAGTGTGATTGAGAAGTCCGGGGCCTTGAATTAAACGATTGATTTAACCTGTACTTGAGGGACCTTGGGATGTTGGTATTGTATTTTTCTATAGAAAATTATGATACCTGGAATTTAAACATGTAGCCTTATGCAGCAATTTGATGAAGCAAATAGGAGGTGAAAAATGATTTTCAATAACCTGTTAAAGATCGCTCTTATCAACTTTTTTGCGTTGATTTCTTCTATATCCTGCGCACAGGATCAAAGCATCAAAACGTTTGAAAATAAACTCATCAACGCCATCCATACCAATGATACTACCTTTATTTTCAACCACGTTGATGAAAACGTATTTAACGGTTTCGGTTACAACTCGGGGATAGAAGCATTCAAACGAATTTGGAAGGAGCCCTATCCGAATATCGGCAAAGAAATTACCAAGGCGTTTGAGATTGGCACCATGACGGATAAAGAAAGTAACCGCGTATATGCACCCTGCTTTTGGTTGACGTTCCCGGATTCCCTGGATGCTTTTGAATATGTATACGTGCTGGAAGATAATGTGCCCGCCTATACCCAGCCCGACACCAACACCGCTATTTCGGACTCCCTTTCAAAAGGACTGGTGAAAGTATTAAGCCGGGAAGTCTCGGATGAATACGAAGAGGTTGGCGGTCCGGTCTGGCTCGGGCTGAAATCAGAAACAGGCGACACACTAATGGTGCAAA
>JAFGWN010000071.1 GCA_016937115.1 Balneolaceae bacterium
ATCCCCCAGGTCGGCGTGCTCGATATGCTGCGCTACCATCTGTTTACCATCGGTGCGGCGTGGGCCTCCGATTACGGGCGCTCGGACGAGTCGGAAGAGATGTTCAACTATCTCTACAACTATTCGCCCTATCACAATTTAGAGGAAGGAACGGACTACCCGGCTACGCTTATCACCACGGCCGACCATGACGACCGGGTGGTACCGGCGCACTCATTCAAGTTTGCCGCGCGTTTGCAGGAGTATCACAGCGGGGATGACCCGGTCTTGATCCGCATTGAAACACGGGCAGGCCACGGTGCCGGAACGCCCACCAGTAAAACCATCGAGCAACTGACCGACATCTTCTCGTTTACGCTCTACAACATGAACGAAGAGCCGAATATTGAAGGATAAGCCTACTAAAAAACTACAGTGCAGAGCGATTGGACCGTCGCTCTGCATTTTTTTAGCTAATCTACACTTGGTTTTTTAACCATATAATCCAGCCCCATCCAAATCAAATATGATAACAAGAAAATAACTATCCCATACAGTGTTGGGATCAGCGATACCTTTAGCCCGCCAGCCAATATTGCGGGAGAAATATTCCCGGCCTGCTCAATCACCGAAAATGCTTGGTAAAGACCGAGCAGTTGTCCCAAAATGCCCATTACCAATGTAAATATACCCAACGATTTTATGTACGTTAATCGTTGCCGGAAGGTTGTCTCATAATTCACATCATTCTTTGATATTTGAATTGCCCTGTATACAGCAATTGATAAAATAACCAACAGTAAAAGAGTAAGAATACCCATGAACAGACCGCCCTCGTAAAATAAACTCATAATCGTTCTCTTTTTATTGCGATTGATTTCTTGTCTCAATCTATATCCAAAACCCAAAGAAACGCAATGTTAAATCCCTGCCGAAACCTGCATTCCATCGAAAAACAGTGGTTTATTGTCTTTAAATCTCTTTTTTTACTGTCAGACTATGATTTCAATCCGAATACACATTATTTTCTGGGTAGTTGTAACGATTTTACTTACCGGCATATTCGGTAAAGTATTTGAAAGTTTTATCCTTTCGTTCTATTTCGTGGCTATGCTTTTGCCTGTAGCCGTAGGTACCTCCTATTTCTTTAATTATTTCTTGGTTCCACGCTACCTCCTTAAAAAAAGATACAAGAAATTTACGCTCTATTTTATCTACCTGCTTATTATTTCAACTTGGCTGGAGATGTGGGTCATCACCGGCTCTTTTGTTTTGCTGGCTGACTTGAATGCCGACAATTTAAGTCCCGTGGTAACCAATATTTTTCTGTTGGCTATCGTCCTCTATTTTGTTGTTTTTCTAAAGGCTTTTTTATTGTTAATCAAGCGATCATACGCAACTCAGAAAAAGACCAAACTACTCAAATCTGAGAAAAATAAGTTCCTGAAAGGTTATCTAACTGTCCGGGCTGATCGCCGGCAGGCAAAAATATTGTTTGAAGATATCCACTACATTGAAAGCATGGGAGACTATGTGAAAGTCATTACAGAATCGGATGAACCGGTCATCACGCGGGAACGCATAAGCCACATTATTAAGGAGTTGCCGGAAACCTTCCTGCGTATTCACCGCTCATTTATCGTAAATAGTCAAAAGGTTGCCTATTTTTCAAAAACCGAAATTGAAGTAAACGGAACGACACTGCCGATCAGCCGTACCTATAAAAATGAAGTCAATAACCGGCTATCTCAGTAGCTGTTATTTGATTAGCTCTTCATACCGAAACCAGCTTTCTGTTTCCGTTGCATCGGCCGGCCCAATCTTGCCCTTAACCTGCTCCAGCAACTCATCCGGATTATATATTTCGCCGGATTTAATTACCTGCAGTACGTTACGCGTGTTCTTAATATCGTCCAGCGGATTACCCTTTACAATGTATACATCCGCCAGCTTGCCCGTTTCGATTGACCCCAATAAACTTCCTTGTCCAATAGCATTGGCACTGTTCTGCGTAGCAATTTTAAGCACTGCCGCCTCGGGAATGCCGGCCATCACCATAGTATGCATTTCTCGATGGGCGCTAAAGCCTGCAAGAAAATAGCCATGGCTGGGGGCGTCGGTACCAAGGGTTATTAAATCGCCACCACCCGCATCATAAAATGCTTTGGTTGAACGCCGCATTGCCCGGTACAATCCATCCATCAGCTCACTTGCCCCTTGGTTCTCACGCGGCGAAAGCAGTGATTGCACATAAGGTGTAAAAAGGGATTGCTCGTCTTTCCAGTAATCAAACCCTTCTTTAAGCGAGGTGAAATAAACCGGCGCTATCATCGTGGCATCAAAATAGACGCCGTGGTCGATAAAATACTGGACCGTTTGTTTAAAGGCGGTTGATGTGGTATCAACCTTATTCCAGACCGGATAAGCGTACTGGGTTGAATCGAGGACAAAACCGCCCAGAATATGCTCCACACGGTCAATTCCCATATCAATGGCAGTAATGGAGTTGGTGGTGCCCCGGTAGCCCGATCCAAGATGCCCTGCAACCGTAAGGCCATGAAAATGAGCCCGCTTGATAAGATGTTTTATTGTCTCCGGGTCGCCGCCTTTTGTCTTGAAACCATCTACGCCTTTAGCCACCCATTTATCTACCTGGGTGTAAATTTCTTCTTTGCTGAAATCTTCCCAACCCGGACGAGCCGAACCAAAATACGGGCCTGATGCAAAAAACCGCGGGCCCGTCCACTGTCCGGAATTGATCTTCTTTTTTGCCGCCAGCTCCATCTCCGGATAGTATACACCGTTGGAAAATGTGGACGTCACACCATTGGCCAGGTAGACCATTGAATTGTATTTAAACTCATCGATTTCCTCGAGCGATTCACTGCCAAAGGCATCCATCCGGAAATGAGCATGCACATCCACGATGCCGGGCAAAACATACTCATCATCCCCCAGGCTGATCGTCTTATAATCATTCGGCTCATTATCAGAGGGCGTCTCCCCTATTTTATAGAACCTTCCGCCGCGAATCAAAATCCCATCATTTACTTTCATCTTTTGGCTTTCTACATCAAAATAGTGGCCCCCTTTGATGTAAATTGGTTCGGGCTGAGCTTGCAAAATTACGGGTAATAGAAAAGCAGAAATTGTCGCGAATAGAAAAGCGAAGATTGATTTACAGATATTCATCAGGAGTGGTAAATGATTGATGTTCAATTTTGAATGAATGGTAATGTAACATTCATCACTCAACATTCAATATTTTGAGCAGTCTATTACAAACCTTTACGGCAACTGCATCACCCGTCGGGCGCCCAGATACCGGCTTTTCCAATAGTAGTCGTCCAGTTCACTGGTGGTAACTCCTTGCGAGGTAGATGCGTGGAGGAACTCATCTTCCCATATAATAACCCCGACATGGAGGGTTTTTCGTCCCGTTTTGAAAAATACCAGGTCGCCCGTAACCAGGGCTTCACGCGGAACAGATGAACCTGCATAGAGCTGACGCTTGGTATTGCGCGGTAAAGAAATGCCAAAATAATCATCAAACAGAATCTGCATAAATGCGGAGCAGTCGATCCCGCTGCTGGACGTTCCGCCCAGTACATACGGTGTTCCTGCCCAATCGCGATAGGCCTGTTCGAGTGATACCTGAACTTCTTCATAGCCCGAAACCGCCATTGTAGATGGCAATTTACCCGCAGGTGCAGTCTCATTCGATCCTGATGCTATGTGCGGTCCCGGGGCGGTTCGTTCCGCAACACCACAGCCGACAAGCCCGCTCATCGCCAGAAAAATTGCTGCTATATAACCTATCTTTATCATAAAGGGAATATCAAAAAAGCCTTAAAGTCTCCTGTAAATAATCTATATTTAACCATTGAATAACAACCCCAAATTAAACTTACAACACACCATGCAACTGCTGGTAAATGTTGATCATGTAGCCACTCTTCGAAATGCGCGGGGCGAAGGCTATCCGAGCCCGATTGAAGCTGCTGAAGTTTGTGAACGCGCGGGAGCAGAGGGAATTGTCTTTCACCTGCGAAAAGACCGGCGGCATATTCGCGATGAAGATGTATATGCACTCAAGAAAGGGGTGAAGGGTACGCTTGATTTTGAGATGGCGGCAACCCGCGAAATGCTCAACATGTGTGTTGAAATTAAGCCGGATCTCATTACACTGGTACCCGAAAGCCGGCAGGAGCTCACCACTGAAGGCGGACTAAATATGCCAGGCGTTTTTGATGATTTTGAACATCGCGTTTTTCCACACGTACGGCAGACTAATATCGCTATCAGCCTGTTCATCGACCCCAATCCGGAAGATGTGGAGCTGGCGCACAAGCTGGACAGCGATGCCATTGAGTTGCACACCGGCACCTACGCCAACGCCCGCTCGGAACCTTCGCGAAATGCCGAGCTGGAACGGCTGAGAAAAGCCGCCGAACAGGCACATGAATTGGGCATGAAAGTCAATGCGGGGCACGGCCTGAATCTGGATAACTTAGGCGATTTCATCCATTATGTGCCCCATCTGAATGATGTAAGTATTGGCCACGCTCTAATTTCAACCGCACTGTTCAAAGGGTTGGAAAATACCGTGAAGGAGTTTTTAGAGATTATGGAGGCCGGATAACGGTGAACAGATGCCGGAGGAAGGACATATACAAGAGCAGAATCCAATATCTGGCATCCGGTATTTGCTATCTAAAATCATTCTTAAAAAAAGTTACAAAACTATAAACTGACTAAATAATGAGCCAAAACTCTCATAAATCCGGCTATATTGCCATCATCGGCAAGCCAAATGCGGGCAAATCGACGCTGATGAACCGCATTCTGGGCAGCAAGATCTCCATCACCACGCATAAGCCGCAGACGACACGTCATCAGATTTTGGGTATTCACTCGGAAGAAAACCTCCAGATTATTTTCCTCGATACACCCGGAGTCATTAACCCAAAGTACGAACTCCAAAAAGCGATGATGCGTTTTGTAGATCGCGCACGCAACGACGCCGATCTCATTCTTTTTATTGTTGATGTAAACGATGCAAAAATCCCGGGGCGGCTGTTTATTACATTTAAATCCATCCAAAAGCCGGTGGCGCTGGTGATGAATAAGATCGACCAGGTTTCAGAGAAAGAAGCTCAGACGATAGCTGCTCGTTTAAATGAAGAATACGCCTTTGAAGAAACGCTTTACGTCTCGGCATTGAACGGAAAGGGCGTTCCCGAGCTAATGGAAATGGTAAAAAAGAAACTCCCGGCCGGCCCGCCATTTTATCCCAAAGATATGCTTAGCGAGCAACCGGTGCGGTTCTTTGTGGCCGAGTTAATTCGCGAACAATTATTTCTGCAATTTCACCAGGAACTGCCCTACTCCTGCACCGTCGATATCATCCAGTATGATGAACGCGATGACCTGGATTACATCAATGCCGAGGTGATTGTAAACCGGGATTCCCAAAAGGGCATGATCATTGGCAAGGGTGGCAAAGCCATTAAGAAACTGGGGAAAAATGCGCGGGCCACTATCGAAGATTTTGTGGATAAAAAAGTGTATCTGGATCTGCATGTGAAAGTCCGTGACAAGTGGCGCGATAACCC